>JBCCEE010000462.1:0-7013 GCA_039030415.1 Acidobacteriota bacterium | reverse complement strand
CAACGCCACGATCTCAGCGCAGAGCGCCTGCAGGGGCAGCTCGATTTCTGGCGGGACCGTCTCCGCGGCGCGCCGGAATGCCTCGTGCTGCCGAACGATCATCCACGCCCCGCACGGCCGAGCCACCGCGGCAGCAGCCTGGCCTTCCGCCTCGACGCCGACCTGACCGCCCGCCTCGAGCGGCACACCCGCGAGGCCGGCGGCACGCTGTTCATGACCCTGCTGTCGTCATGGGCGGCTCTGCTGTCGCGCACCAGCGGCGCCAGCGATCTGGTGATCGGCTCACCGGTGGCGGGGCGCAGCCGGAGCGAGACCGAAGACTTGATCGGGTTCTTCGTCAACCTCTTGGCGCTGCGCGTCGACCTGAGCGGCGCTCCAAGCTTCGAGGAGCTCGTCGCCCAGGTTCGTCACACCTGCCTCGAGGCCTATGCCAATCAGGACCTACCGTTCGAGTCGCTGATCGAGCTGCTGGCCGAAGATGGCAATCAGCCGCGCAATCTCAGCCACGCGCCGCTGTTCCAGGTGATGCTCGCGCTCCAAGACCAAGCTTACGAGCCCCTCGCCCTGGCCGAGCTGGAGATCACTCCACGGGACGGTGAGAGCACGGTCGCAAAATTCGACTTGACCCTGGTGGTCCGTAACGCCAGCCAAGGTGTCAGCGGCAAAGGCATTGCGAGCGACGGCACTCTCTCCATGGGGCTCGAGTACGCCACCGATCTCTTCGAGCCGGGCACCATCGAACGCATGAGTCGGCATTTCGAACAGCTGCTCAGGTCCGCGCTCGACGAGCCACAGCAGGCCTTGACCCGGCTCGACATTCTGCCGCCGGCAGAGCGACGGCAGCTCTTGGTGGAGTGGAACGCCACAGCCGTAGAGCTGCCGCAGATCCTGGTTCACGAGCTGATCGAAGCCCAGGCCGCCGGGGCTCCGGACGCGCTGGCCCTGCGTTTCGAAGATCAATCGCTGACCTACGGCGCGCTCAATGCCCGGGCCAATCAGCTGGCTCATCTGCTGGTCACCCGCGGCGTGAGGCCCAGCGCTCCCGACACCGCGGTGGTCGGCATCGCTCTCGAGCCTTCCCTCGAGATGATCGTCGCCGTGCTCGGCGTGTGGAAGGCGGGTGGCGCCTACGTGCCTCTAGATCCGAGCTATCCGGCGCAGCGCCTGGCGTTCATGCTCGAAGATTGCGAGACGCGCATCCTGATCACCCGGAAGGATCTGGATAGTCGACTACCGCAGAGCGCGGTCCTACACGATCAGGTGGCGACTCTCGATCCGCACGCCGAAGCCATCGCCAGTCAACCGCGAAGCAACCCGCAGCGACCGATCCTGCCGCGGCACCTGGCCTATGTGATCTACACCTCGGGCTCGACCGGCCGCCCCAAGGGGGTGGCTTTGGAGCATCGCGGATTGAGCAACCTCGCCGGTGATCACCTCCGGACCTTCGGTTTGAGCCCGGACAGCCGGATCTTGAAATTCGCCTCGTTCAGCTTCGACGCTTCGATCGTCGAGATCGTGATGGCCCTGTGCAGCGGTGCGTCGCTCCACATTCCCAACGCCGAGGAGCGTCCTCCGGGAGAACCCCTGCAGCGCTACGTCGAGGAGACCAGGATTACGTTTCTCGTCCTGTCTCCCACCGCCCTGGCGGCACTCACGCCCGGCGAGTCAGTGCGATTCGAGCATATGATCGTCGCCGGCGAAGCCTGTGCCCCGGCTCTGGCAGCGACCTGGGCACCCGGGCGGCGACTCTTCAACGGCTATGGTCCCACCGAGGCCACGGTTTGCGCCAGCATAGCCGAATGCGCTCCCGAGGGTTTGGCCGACGAACGCAGCTTGCCGATCGGCCGCCCACTCCGCAACGTCCGGCTGTATTGCCTGGGGCGGGATCTGGTCCCTACGCCCCTCGGGACGCCCGGTGAGCTTTACGTCAGCGGCGCGAGTCTGGCCCGCGGCTACCTCCACCGTCCGGCGCTGACCGCGGAGAAATTCATCGCCGATCCGTTCAGCGACGCACCGGGGCGACGGCTCTACAAAACCGGCGACCTGGTGCGCTATCGCGCCGACGCCAACCTCGAGTTTCTCGGACGCATCGATCATCAGGTCAAAATCCGCGGCTTCCGCGTCGAGCTCGGCGAGATCGAAGCCGCGATCACCGCGCTGCCACAGGTCCGCGAGGCACTGGTCGCGGCACGCGGTGAGGGCGCCGAGAAGCAGCTGGCGGCCTATGTGGTGCTGCATTCCCAGGCTGAGGACGCGCCCGGCTCCACCGAGCTCCGTGCGGCGCTCGGAGCGCACCTGCTCGACCACATGGTGCCGACCCTCTGGGCGTTCCTGCCGTCGTTCCCGCTGACGCCCGCCGGCAAAGTCGACCGGGCCGCCTTGGAGCGCGAGGCGGCGTTCGACGATGCATCAGGAGAGTCGTCCAAAGAGGCTCCTCGCAACGCGCTGGAAGAGATCCTCACCGGGCAGTGGGCAACCCTCCTGAAGGCAGACGAGGTCGGCATCCACGACAACTTTTTCGAGCTCGGCGGTCATTCACTGCTCGCCACCCAGCTGATCTCGCGCATCCGCGCCAGCTTCGGGATTCAGCTGCCGGTGCGCGCCCTGTTCGAGCACCCCACCATCGCCGGTTTGGCCCATCGCCTCGAAGCGGGTCTGCGCGAGACCTCATCACCCCTAGAGGAAGCAACCGTCGTCCACGAACGGCCGGATCCGGTGCCTCTGTCGTGGGCTCAGTATCGACTGTGGTTCCTCGACCGTTTCGAAGATGGGGCAGCCTCGAGTCTCAACATCCCGATCGCTCTGCGCTGGCGCGGCGCGCTCGAGCCCGACGCCCTGCGCGCCGCGTTCCAGCAACTGCTGACGCGCCACGAAGTGCTCCGCACCTCCTTCCCGGTGCTGGACGACGGCGAGCCCATCCAGCGCATCGCTCCGCGGCTAACCGCCGGGACGTCTGGCATCGATATCCCCATCATCGATCTCTGCCGTCTCGACGCCGGGGACCGTGAGTCTCAGAGTCAGTATCTCCAGCTCGAGCACGGACGACGGCCTTTTGATCTGCTCCAGGCGCCCTTGCTACGGGTCGCCCTGCTGCGCCTCGAGGCCCAGGACCATATCTTGCTGCAGTGCGTCCACCACATCGTGAGCGACGGCTGGTCGGTGAGCCTGATGCTGCGCGAGGTCTTCGCCGCCTATCTCGCTCGGGTCCGCGGCCAAGAGCTGGCCTTGCCGACACTCCCGCTGCAGTATGCGGATCATGCCGTCGCTCAGCGCCAGCGACTCGCGGGCGACGCCGGGCAGGCCGAGCTCGACTGGTGGCGCGAGGTGCTGCAGGCCCCGCCACCCGCCCTCGATCTGCCCACCGACTTTTCGCGGCCGCCAATCGCGAGTCATCGCGGCGGACAGCAAGCGCATCGAATCGACGCCGAGCTCGCAGACGAGCTGCGCCGCCTCGCCCGCGAGCGCAGCAGCACGCTATTCATGGTTCTGCTCGCCGCCTTCAAGGTGGTGCTGGCTCGCCTGAGCGGAACGCGCGACATTCTGATGGGGACGCCGATCGCCGGTCGCCAGCGGGGTGAGGTCGAGGATCTCGTCGGATGCTTCCTGAACACCCTGGTGCTGCGCACCGATCTCGGGTCCAGGTCGCATCAGCCCGGTATCCACGTCCGCTTCGAGGACGTCCTCGATCGCGTTCGAGACGGTGCGCTGGGAGCTTATGCGCATCAAGAGCTGCCCTTTGAGCGGATCCTCGAAGACCTGGCGCCGGAGCGCGATCTGTCGCGCACGCCGCTCTTCCAGATCTTTTTCAACATGCTCAACCTACCGCCGGTCGCAGGCCGCGAGCTGCTGGACGGTGCGGACTTCGAGATCGCCGCCCTGGATCCCCTCGAGGCGGAGTCGAAGTTTGACCTGACGGTCTATCTCAGCGAGCAGGAAGACGGCGCGATCGCCCTCAATCTGGTCTACCGTCGCGATCTCTTCCTCGACGAGCGGATCGCGGAGCTGGCGCGCCAGTTCGAGCGGGTGCTGCGCAGGGTCGCGGACGATCCTTCGGTCCCGATCGATGAGCTCAGTCTGCTCAGTGAGCCAGCACGACGCGCCGTAGGCGATCTCCCGAGCGTGCAGAGCGACGCCTTCCTGGGCACGGTCCCCGAGCTGTTCCTGCACCGAGCCGCCGAGCATCCCGAGCGGCTCGCGCTGTGCGATCCGCATGCTTCGCTGAGCTACGCGCAGGCCGCACGCGACAGCGCCGAGCTGGCTCGCCGTCTGCGCCGTCTCGGCGTCGACCGAGGCGACGTGGTGACGGTTCTCGCCCGCCGCAACGCGGCTCTAGGGGTCGCCGTTCTCGGGGTGCTGCGCGCCGGCGCGGTGGTCTCGATCCTCGATCCCGACGTTCCCGCGGCGCGCCTCGACGCCATAGTGCAGTCGGCTCAGCCCAGCGTCATGCTGGAGGTGCCGTCAAAGGTCATGGCGACGAACCCTGGTGGTGTGTTTGCTCTCCGCCAGCTCGCTCCCGCCGAGCCCTGCAGGGCTCCGATCGACCTCCCGCTCGACGCCGACGATCCCGCCATCCTGACCTTCACCTCCGGCTCGACCGGTAAGCCCAAAGGGGTGCTCGGACGCCATGGTCCTCTGACGCATTTTCTCTCCTGGCAGGCCGAGCGGTTCGGACACGGCCGGCACGATCGCGTCAGCGTACTCTCAGGACTCTCGCACGACCCCCTGCAGCGCGACCTTTTCACGCCCCTCTGCCTGGGCGCAGCCGCCGTCTTTCCTGATCCGGAGCAGCGCCTGGAGCCCGGCTATCTGGCCGGCTGGATGGCGCGTCAGCGCATCTCACTCAGTCATCTCACGCCGGCCCTCGGCCAGGTGATCACCGAGCACGCGCAAGACGCGATGCCCGCCCTGAGCTGCGTTTTCCTGGTGGGGGAAGCCTTGACCCGGCGCGACGTGGAGGCTCTGCAGACGCTGGCGCCGCGAGCCCAGATCGTCAATCTGTACGGCTCTACAGAGACGCAACGCGCGGTGAGCTTCCATTTGGCTACCCGAGTGGCTCCGACGCAGCCCGAGATCCTGCCGCTAGGGCGCGGTATGCGCGGCGTGGATCTCTTGGTGCTCAACCCCGCCGGCGGGCTCGCGGGGATCGGTGAGCTCGGCGAGATCCACGTCCGCAGCCCGCATCTCGCGGTCGGTTATCCCAAGGATTCAGCGCTCACCGGACAGCGCTTCATTCCATGCCGGCTTGCCCTCGAGCCCGGCGAGCGCGTCTACCGCACCGGCGATCTCGGGCGCTACTTGCCGAACGGCGAGGTGGCCTTTGCCGGCCGCACAGATCTCCAGGTTCAAGTACGCGGTTTTCGCATCGAGCCCGGGGAGATCGAAGCCGTCTTGGCTCGTCATCCGGGGGTCGAGCGGGTTGCGGTGCTCGCTCGGGGTAGCCAGTTGACCGCCTGTCTGACCCAATCCGAGCACTCTTATGCGAGCCGTGGCTCCCGGCCAGAAACCGCAGCTTCCGCCTTGGCCCAGGAGCTTCGCGCTTGGCTCAGCGAGCGCCTGCCCGACTATATGGTGCCGTCCGCGTTTCACATCTTGGACGTCTTGCCACTCACTCCGACCGCGAAGGTCGATCGCCGGGCCCTGCTCGAGCTCGCCTCTCAGGCCCTTCCCGAGGGCTCTAGTTCCGAGTCGCCGCAAGGCGCCACGGAGCAGCGTCTCGCGGCGATCTGGAGCGACGTCTTGGGCGCGCCGCGCGTCGGTCGCAACGACAACTTCTTCGCTCTCGGCGGCCATTCCCTACTCGCTACTCGCCTAGTCGCTCGACTTCGCTCCGACCTCGGCGTCGAAATCTCTTTGCGCCAGCTGTTCTCGAGTGCGAGCCTGGCGGATCTGGCGAAAGAGATCGAGCCTCAGATTTCTGAGGGAAGCGCTCAGGACGAGCCGCTGCTGGAGCGCCCGGAGATCTTGCCCCTGTCGTGGGCGCAACGCCGCCTGTGGTTTCTCGACCGCTTCGAAGACGGCGAGGCTTCGAACCTGAACATGCCCTCCGCTATCCGCTGGCGCGGCGCGCTCGAGCCCGCGATCCTGCGCGCTGCGTTCAATTCGCTGGTGGCACGTCATGAGGTCCTGCGTACCTCCTTCCCCACCCGGGACGACGGCCAGCCAATGCAGCGGATCGCCGCCCAGTCGGAGATCGCTCTCCCGGTCATCGACTTGAGTCGCCTGCGGATCGCGGACCGCGACGCCGAGGCTCGAGCCTGCCAGCTCGAGAACCAGCGGCACACGTTTGATCTGCTGCGTGCCCCTCTGCTGCGCGTCAGCCTGCTCCGACTCGAACCCCGGCATCACGTCTTGCTGCAGTGCGTTCACCACATCGTGTGCGACGGCTGGTCGCTCGGCTTGATCTCTCGCGAGGTGCTGACGACCTACCTGGCGAGAGCGCTGGGTCAGCAGCCTTCTCACCCCGAGCTGACCTACCAATATGCCGACCACACCCTGGCCCAGCTGCGACGCCTGGAGGGCGACGCGGGACGCACGGAGCTGCGCTGGTGGCGCGAGGCCCTGAAAACGCCTCGCGCCATGCTCGAGCTACCCACGGATGCTCGACGCCCGGCCGTTGCCAGCAGCCGCGGCGAACAGTGGCTGCACGTGCTCGATGCGGAGTTGAGCCAGGCTCTGCGCGCGCTGACGCATCGCCAGGGCACAGGGCAGCACCGAGCGAGCCTATTCATGGTCTTGCTGGCCGCCTTCAAGATCGTCCTGGCCCGCCTGAGCGGCGAGCGCGACATCCTGGTGGGCACACCGATCGCCGGGCGCCGGTATGCCGAGGTCGAGAATCTGGTTGGCTGCTTCCTCAACACCCTGGTGCTGCGCACCGATCTCGGTCCGGTTCCCGATCCGGTTCCCGATCCAGACGGGCCGCGGCATCATGACGCTAGCTTCGACGACATCCTCGCCAGGGTTTGTGACAACGCGTTGGGTGCGTTCGCGCATCAGGAGATACCTTTCGAGCGGAT
>JBCCEE010000461.1:0-7024 GCA_039030415.1 Acidobacteriota bacterium | reverse complement strand
CGCGCTTGGCACCGACTCGACTCTGACCGGATCAGCCACGCTGCTGGACGAGATGCGCGAAGCGCAGAAAACCGGGCTGGCGACGACGCAGGAGATCTTCGCCATGGTTACGTCAGTTCCCGCGGCGATCTTCGGCGTCCAAAATCGTGGGCGCATCAGCGAGGGCTGCGCGGCTGACTTGGTGGTGCTGTCGGCGGAAGGCAGCAGCTCGGGTGACGTCCTTTGTCGAGCGAAACCGCGTGATCTGGCTCTCGTTCTGATTGGAGGGCGTCCTCGGCTGGCGCGTCCCGAGCTGGCCGAGGCGCTGGGTTTGGGGGCCCCGAACGTGCGCCTCGAGGACTCCCCGCGATGGCTCTGCGGAAGACCTGGCGAGCAGCTGCGAACCATCGAGCAGGCGATCGGCGTGGAGGCGCTCGGGCAGCACCCGCTGGGCAGAATTCTGCAGGCTCTGTGAGCTCAGTGGGCAGCGGGTCGGCTCCCCGGTGCTGTACACTTCGACGCTTTGAAGCTGGTTGATGCCCAACCTGCGGCTCGTCGATCGGAGGTCTCTGAATCGCAGTGACACTCTGCGCCTTCGACAGCAGCCAGGGCGGCAAGAACAGCGGGATTGTGAGGCGACGTTGGAGCAGCAGAGAAGCATCTCTCGACGCAGAAGGCCGTTGTGGCTGGCGGTAGCTCTATCGCTGGTGACGCTGCTGCTCCTAACGCTGCCGGTCGAGGCGCAATGGAAAGTCTATCGGCCGGGAATCGTCGAGCTCGCGGGCAGCTGGCACTATCGGCTCGGGGATGTGGCGTTGCCCGACGAGGCCGTTGTTTGGCGTGGCGTCACGCTGCCGGCTGACGTCGAGTCGTTGCCACTGGAAGCCAGCGACTCCTCGCTGTGGCTGCGTCGCGAGGTCTATCTGGGAGCCAACTGGCAGACCGAGCTGGCACCCTCGGGGCTCGCCCTGCTAGTCCCGAGTCGGCAGCACGGGGCGCTCGAGGTGTTCGCAGCGGGGCAATCCCTGGGCGCCTGGAGCGGGCCGCCGCCTGATATCGCCGACCCTCCGCCGCGCCTATTCGAGATCCCGCGATCGGCGGTGAGCGAAGACGGCAAGCTGGTTCTCGAGCTGCGCTGGAGCTGGCATGCTGAGCATGATCGGCGGCCGCCCATGGGTCCCATGAGCGAGGGCTGGCGGGCTGGAGATCGTGAGCGCCTGCGCGCCCAGGCAGAATTGCTGAGAGCCCGGCAGCTCAATGCCGACGTGCCTCTGGCGGTCTTGATGCTGCTCTATGCCGCGATCGGTCTCTACCACCTACAGCTCTTTCGCCGCGATCGTCGCTGCGGTGAGTATCTGTGGTTCGGCCTCACCGCCCTCATCGTAGCGGGCAACACGGTGCTCTTCACGCATTGGATCAGCGGCATTACCGACCAGTACACGATACTGCGCCGGCTCTACGACGTCACCGGCAACCTGATGGTGGCGTCTTCGATGCAGTTTCTCTGGCCGTTTCTCGGCCAGCGCATAAGCGGGCCGCTGCGGGCCTATCAGATGTCGTTTCTCGGTCTGGCGGTGCTGATCTCGGTGATGCCAGAGAGCCTTTGGGCTCTGCGCGTCGAGGCGTTCAGCAAGATCTGGAGTCTGCCGTTCCTGCCTTTGGTCGCCCAACTGGTGGTGCGAGGCGCTTGGAAGGGGAACAACGAAGCGCGGACGGTGGCGATCGGTGGTCTGACGATCGTGCTGGCCGGTACCATCGAGATGGCCTCTCAGCTGCTCGGCTACGGGACGATGTTTCCGCTCCAGGCGATCGCGTTTACGGTTTTCGCGCTGTCGATGGCGTTTTCGCTCTCGAACCGCTTCAGCCGGGTGCATGGGGACCTGGACGTGATGCGCCTACAGCTCGAAAAGATGGTCGAAGATCGTGCCGGCGAGCTGTCCTCAGCCAACGATCGCCTGCAGTCCCAGATCGCCGAACGAGAGCTCGCTCAAGAGGCCATGCGAATGCTCGAGAGGGCGGTCGAGCAGTCGATCGACGGTATCCTGGTGGTCGACCTGGAGGAGAACATTCTGTTCGCCAATCGCGCCTGGGCAGAGATGCATGAGCGCGAGGATTTCGAAGTGATCGGGCGGCGCCTCGAGCTCTTCCACTCCCGTGAGCAGATGGCGGGTCAGCTACGTCCCGCGCTGGAGCGGGTGACCAGCGAAGGATCGTGGGACGGACAGGTCGCCCATCGGCGCAAGAGCGACGTCGACTTCCCGACCTGGATGAGCATCACGCTGTTGAAGGATCCGGTGGGAGATCCGGTCGGATTTGTGATGGTGGCACGCGACATCACGCAGCGACAGCGAGCGGCGGCCGAGCAGCAGCGCATGGAAGCCCGAATTCAGGAAGCGGAGAAGCTGCGCAGCCTGGCCGATCTGGCTGGCGGCATCGCCCACGATTACAACAATCTCTTGACCGGAGTGCTCGGCAACGCCAGCCTGGCATTCAACTCACTGGAACCCGACTCACCGACGGCTGAGAAGTTGATTCACATCGGCACCGCTGCCGATCGCGCAGCGGATCTCACCGCTCAGCTGCTGAACTACGCCGGGGCCGGACCCTCTCGGTTGCGCCCAGTGGATATCAATGAGCTGATCTCGACGGTTGCCGAGGAGAGAAGACGTCATGCCAGCGAGCAAGTCCGGTTCGATCTCCGTATCGAGGCCGACTTGCCCGAGTTGGTGGTCGACGAGCAGCAGCTCAGGCAAGCGGTTCATGGTTTGCTGGACAACGCCCTCGAGTCTTTAGCCAATCGCACCGGAGTGGTGCGCATCGAGACCGGTTGTGTCGAGGTCGATAGCGAGTATCTCTCGGGGGCCTACCCGACGGAAGAGCTAGCGACCGCAGACTGCGTCTTCATCCGGGTTTCGGACAGCGGGCCAGGAATCGAGCACGACGCTCGGGGTCGGATCTTCGATCCGTTCTTCACTACCAAAGCCTCGGGGCGCGGCCTCGGTTTGGCGACGGTTTTGAGTACCGTGCGGACTCACAGCGGCACGATTCGGGTCGAGAGCGAGCCTGGACTTGGCGCGACGTTCGAGCTGCTGCTGCCGCGCATGACCCAGCCAGCTGCGGAAGTCGACAGCAAGGCGGCGCTCGACCTCTGGCGCGGCAGCGGCAAGGTGCTGGTGGTCGACGATGAAGAGCTGATGCGGGAAGTCTCCTGCAATATCTTGGAAGATCGCGGCTTCGAGGTGCTGACCGCAGTCGACGGGCAGCACGGTCTCGAGCTCTACCGCGAGCACGCAGAAACCATCCGGATCGTCATCCTCGATCGCACCATGCCGGCGATGTCGGGGCCACAGGTTCTGGAAGCGATTCTGGAGCTGAACCCCGAAGCCCGCGTTCTGATGATGAGCGGCTATGTCATGGACAGTCTCGAGAAGGAGAAGGCGCAGGGAATCGCTGGCTTTCTGCCCAAGCCGTTTCGGCCTGAAGAGCTGTTGGTCGAAGTCCGCAGAATCATCGAGCCGAGCTCTCCGAGTACACCTCAGCTCGCTGGCTAGAATGCCTCTGATGTTCCATCTACCAGCAAGTCCGAAGAGGTCGGCACCCCGTTCCTTTGCCCTGGGTCTATGGCTCATTTTGGCTGGTGTGCTGACGACGAGCTTGCTGGCGGCGGACGTCGAGATGCCGGGGGTCTTGGAGCTCGGTGGCACCTGGCGTTTGACGCTGGAGGGGCACGATACGAACGCTGAATCTAAGCTTGGCGACTCGACACAAGAGCTGAGTTTCCCAGCCAGTTGGCGCCAGCTGGGACTGATCGGCTACGAAGGACAGCTACTGCTCGAACGCGACGTCGAGCTGCCGCCGAGCTGGCGCAACAGGTTCGCGCCGAGCGGGTTGGCGATCCTCGTCGATTCCGCCAAGTACGGTTCCTATGAGCTCGTCGCTGGCGGTCAGGCGGTTGGCGGACTCGGCGGTCGCGGACGCGAGCTGCCGGCTCCCTCTCAACAAGTGTTCGCCATTCCGTCGAGTGCCGTTGGCTCCGACGACACGCTTCGTCTCGCCCTGAGCTTTCGCCGCGTCGGTTGGGCCAGCGATCTGGTGTCCGGCTCCGGTCCGGCGGGCTCTAGGCTACTGCTCGGCGATATGGAGACGATCACTGAGCTCGCCGAGCGGGATAGGCAGCGCTCGCGGTTGGACGCACTGCATTCGATCCTGATTGCTGTCTTGTTGGCTGCTGCCGGCCTCTATCACCTTCAGCTGTTCAGCCGGCGGCGCGATCGTGCGGAATATCTGTGGTTCGGTCTGACCGCGATCGATTTCGCGGCGGTCGTCTTTGCCGTGCGCCTGAGTTATAGCCTGACTGATTCGTTTGCTGTCGGCCGCCGTCTCAGCGCGTTGACCATCCACCTGGCGGTAGTGCTCTTGATCCAGCTGCTGTGGACTTACCTCGAGCGCCCTATCAAGTCCTGGCTGCGCCGCTATCAGCTCTCCCATCTGCTGATCGCAGCCCTCGTCCTGATACTGCCCATCGAATGGGTCGTGCGCTCCAACACCCTGAGATGGATCTGGGTGCTGCCTTTGCTCGCGGGGCTCGGCGCTTTGCTCGCCAGTCGGTCCTGGCAGGGAAATCCCGATGCTCGAACCATTGGCATCGGCGGCCTGATGGTGGTCGGGGCCGGTATTGCCGAGCTGGTCTATCAGGTGCTTGGACGCGGCACGATCTATCCGGTACCGGCTTGGGCTTTTGGCTTCTTCGGACTGTCGATGGCTGTTTCGCTGTCCAACCGCTATAGCCGCCTGCATCTCGAGCTCGATTCGATGCGCTATCAGCTCGAGCAGAAGGTCGAAGACGCGACCGTCGAGCTGTCTGCTGCCAACAGCAAGCTGCGGGCGGAGAACGCCGAACGTCAGCTGGCCGAAGAGTCGATGCGCATGCTCGAGCGGGCGGTCGAGCAGTCGATCGACGGTATCGTCGTGGCTGACCTGGCGGGCTCGACGCAGTTCCTGAACGAAGCCTGGGCCCGCATGCATGGCTACGAAGTGACGGAGGTCCTGGGCTACGACCTCAACCTGTTCCACACTCGCGAGCAGATGCAGGACGCGGTTTATCCGCTGCTCAAGACCGTCCGTGAACGCGGCAGTTTCGACGGCGAAGTCGGGCATCGCAGGAAAGACGGCTCGACGTTTCCGACCTGGATGACCGTAAACCTGCTGCGCGATCCGGACGGCGAAGCGGTGGGAATCGTCGCTATCGCTCGCGACATCTCCCAGCAGCGGAGCGACGAGGCCGAGCAGGTCGAGCTCGAGACGCGTCTCCAGCAAGCCGCGCGGTTAGAGAGCCTGGGGGACCTGGCAGCCGGTATCGCCCACGACTACAACAACCTGTTGACCGGTATGATGGTGCATGCTGATCTGGCCCTGCGAGAGATCGACGAAAGCGCCGCCGCCTACGAAAAGATACGGCAGATCGAGCGCACGGCGGAGCGAGCCGCAGACCTCTCGGACGAGCTATTGGCCTTCGCTGGAGAAGAAGAGCCCGAGCGCGAGACACTCCAGCTGAACGACCTGCTGCGCGGCTTGGAGCCACAGCTCGAAGAGCGCATACCGGATCGCTCGGTACTGCAATTCCAGCTCAAGAAGGCTCTGCCGCCAGTCGATGTCGATCCGGATCAGCTCAGGCGAATCGTGCTGCGCCTGGTGACGAATGCGGTCGACGCCGTTGGCTCGTCGCCGGGGGTGATCACCATCCGCACCAGCAGCGTCGAGGCGACAGCACCTTACTTCATGACCGCACAGCCAGCGGGCGACCACCCAGCCGGCACCTATGTGTTCTTCGAGGTTTCGGACTCGGGCATCGGCATCGATGAAGAGACTCGCGCTCGCATGTTCGATCCGTTCTTCAGCACCAAGGCTTCGGGTCGCGGCTTGGGTTTGGCGACCGTGCTCGGTATCGTGCGGTCGCACGGCGGAGCGATCAAGGTCTACAGCGAGCCCGGCAAGGGCACCACCTTCGAGGTCCTCTTTCCGGCCTCGGAGAAGCCTGAGACCGTCGCCCGTCCACGGCCGTTCGAGACAGCCCGGGCCGACGGCACGATCCTGGTCGTCGACGACGAGGACCTGGTCTTGGAGGTGACCCAGGAGATACTGGAGAGTCGGGGCTGGCAGGTGCTGATCGCCACCGGCGGTGTCGAGGCGGTGGATATCTACCGCCAGCAGGGCTCGGAGATCGCCGCTGTCGTGCTGGATATGACGATGCCTGAGATGGACGGCGAAGAGGTCTTCGAAGCTTTGCGAGAGATCGACCCCGAAGTCAAGATCATCATCATGAGTGGGTACAGCCGCAAGAAGATCTCGCGTCGGATCCTCGACATGGGACTGGGAGGCTTCCTCCACAAGCCGTTCCGGCCACAGGAGCTGATCGACAAGCTGCACGATATGCTCGAAGCCTGAGGCCGCCCCTCAAGCCGGCTCGTAGCGTAGCGACCCGCAGAGTATCCCGGCCTGCGAGCGCTTGATCCCCTCCAGAGCCTGCTCAGGTAAGGTGGGCGAAACCACGTCGAGGCGTGGGCCGTAGGAAGGGGCAAATCCAAACCAACTACAAGGAGCAGCTCAGTGAAGCAAGTAACCTCGATCTTCTTGACTATTTTTCTCTTCGCTTCGACAGCGGTCTTGGCTTCCGGTTCCTCAGGCACAGGCGGTATCCCGTCCGGTGCCTCTTCCGTCGATCCTTATAAGGTCACCGAAACGCTGAAGTGCGTTATCACTGAGATCAAGCCCGACGGCACCGTGGTGGTTCGCGACAAAAAGCAAGAGACCACGCATGCCCTAGCCATCAACAAGAACACCCGGTTCACCGCCCAGAGCAAGAAAGAGTTTGGAGGCCGTAAAGAGCTGAAGGTGGCCGATCTCAAGGTCGGTCATGAGCTCAAGGTGGTCAAGCGCCAGGTCAACGGTGAAGTGCTACGCGTCCGCGTTTTGAAGAGCAGCTGAGCGAAGGCGGGCTGATCGGCAGTAAGCATAGGCTGCAGCAAAGATCCCGAAGAAGCCGAGG
>JBCCEE010000460.1:0-7028 GCA_039030415.1 Acidobacteriota bacterium | reverse complement strand
TGGAAAAGGAAATCGATGACATCGAAGCAGAAGCACTCGCAGCATCTGAAGCCACAACCGCCATCTTTGATGAGGCTGAGAAGAGGCTGATGCAAAGAAGGGAACGTGCTTTGCCGCGCTCAACTTCTACTGGGGACCGCTAGATCGGCAGATCCGCATCCGAGGGCACGTCGAGCTGGCGTCGAACGAGATCGCCGACGCGTGCTTCGAGCAGCGTCCGCGAGCCAGCCGGGTGACCGCCTGGGCCTCTCAGCAGAGTCAGACTTTGCCGGGCGCGGCGGATCTCGAACGCAGCTACGATGCCCATGCCGCCACCTTCGAGGGCCAGGAGTCCGTGCCGCGGCCGCCGCACTGGCGCGCCTATCGGCTGATTCCCGAAGCGATCGAGTTCTGGCAGGCCAAGGCGAGGCGCCTGCACGATCGACGGCTCTATACCCGCGATAGCGAGGGCGCCTGGCTCATGCGAGCGCTCTACCCTTGACCGGTTCCGGGCTTCTTTTTTGCATTGAGAGGCTGCCATGCAAAAACTTTTGATCCATGGCCCGTCGCGCCTGAGCGGCACCATTCCCGTCAGCGGCGCCAAGAATGCTGCACTGCCCGTGCTGGCTGCCTGCCTGCTGGCGGATTCCGAGGTGGAGCTGCACAACGTTCCGGCGGTGCAGGACATCCGCACCATGCTGCGGCTGCTGGAGTACCTGGGGGTCGAAAACGAGCGCATCGGAGATGTCGTGCTGCTGCGCCCCACCGGCAGGGCCAATCCCGATGAAGCACCCTATGATTTGGTCAAGACGATGCGCGCCAGCGTCCTGGTGCTGGGACCGCTGGTCGCGAAACGCGGCCACGCGCGGGTCTCGCTGCCGGGCGGCTGCGCGATCGGGGTGCGGCCCATCGATCTGCACCTCAGCGGCCTCGAAGCTCTGGGAGCGGAGGTCACCATCGAGCACGGCTATGTCGAGGCGCGTGCTGACCGGCTGCAGGGCTGCCGTCACCGTTTTTTGAAGCCGACGGTGGGGGGTACCGAGAATCTGCTGATGGCGGCGTCGTTGGCCCACGGCACGACGGTGCTGGAAAACTGCGCCCGTGAGCCCGAGATCGTCGATCTCGCGCGGCTGTTGAATGCCATGGGAGCGGGTATCGAGGGGGCGGGTGAAGACACCATCGTCATCGAAGGCGTCGATCGCCTGAACGGCGCGAGCCACACGGTGATCCCGGATCGCATTCAGGACGGCACCTATCTGATCGGCGCGGCTTTGACTCGCGGCGACGTCACCGTCGAAGGGGCGCGACCTGCCGATCTGGCACCTCTGTTGGAAAAGCTGGACGAAATCGGCGCTACGGTCGAGGTCACCGAGAACGGGATTCGCGTCGTCAACGAGGGCGAGCTCAAGCCGCGCGGGGTGGTAACCGAGCCTTTCCCTGGCTTCCCGACTGACCTGCAGGCGCAGTACATGGCGCTCATGACGCAGGCCAAAGGCGTGTCGACGGTATCCGAGACGGTGTTCGAAAACCGATTTCAGCACGTTCCGGAGCTGGTGCGCATGGGTGCGAGCATCGGGATCGACGGCACCTTCGCCCGCATCCACGGTCCGACTCAGCTCACCGGCACTTCGGTGATGGCGACCGACCTGCGAGCTTCTGCTTGCCTCGTGCTCGCGGGTCTGGTGGCGCGCGGCGAGACCACCGTGCACCGTATCTACCACCTGGATCGCGGCTACGAGAAAATGGAATCAAAATTGCAACTACTCGGTGCTCGTGTGGAACGGATCGACTGAAGATCGCCAGCTCGAACCGGCGGCTCACTCGCTACGGGCGTGCCGCCCAACCAGCGCGTGCCGCCAAGCCCGCCCGTTCCGTCGAACCGATCGATTCCTGCGGGCCGACCTCGCCCGTCAAGCCGTCCTGCTGCGCGCCCTGTGCTCGTGCCTGACGGCCCTGCCGACGTTGATCCTGCTGCTGGTGGGCTCGACGGCACGGTCGGCGCTCGCCAGCGATCTGCGGATCTCGCTGGTCGAGCAGCAGGTCGAGCGCAACCACGAGGAGGCTTTGCTGGCGGTCGAGCACATCCTGGCCGAGGACCCCGAGGTCGGGCATCGACTCGGCCTCGACTATCTGCGCGGTCATCTCCTGCTGCTGCTCGATCGTCGCCAGGAGGCGCAGCAGGCTTTTGCTACCAGCATGGGGGCGACTCCTACCCTCGAAGCCTACAGCCGCTATCGCTTGGCGCGGGAGCAGTATGAGCTCGGGCATCCCGAAGTCGCCGCCGGACTGGTCGCGACGCTACTCGGCAGTGGCCCGCCGCGGGCCCTGCAAGCGCCTGCGATGCGGCTGCTGCAGCGGACGATCTCTGAGGGCGGCGACTGCCGTCTGCTCGGTGCTCTGAACGCTCAGCGTTTTCGTCGTGGCGATCGTCGCCGGCTGCAGCTGCTGCGGGCGGAATGCAAGGCGCGCAGCGGCGACCGCGTGCGGGCTAGGCAGCAGCTGCTGGAGCTGCTCGAGGAGAGTCGCGGTGACGACATTGCGCTGGCCGCGGCGACCAAGATCGCCGGCTGGCTGCCGGAAGACAAGGACGCCCGCACTCACCTGTTGATCGGCCTAGGTTTCTATGAGCACCGCGAGTTCTCGCTCGCTATCCAGCACCTGGCCCGGGCGATCGTCCGGCTACCGAGCTCTGACAACGTCAGCGCGCGGGAAGCGTTCGAGTGCCGCTACGCGCTGGCGCGCAGCCACTTCTGGCAGGAGCGCTATCAGCCGGCCGCCGCCGCCTTCGGTGCCCTGGTCAAGATGACTGCGAGTCCGAGTCGGCGGGCCCAGGTCATCTATCAGCGCGCCCGCTCCCTGGAGCTGGCTGATGACTTCACGTCGGCTGCCGCGGGGTTCGACCAGGCCTATCGACTCGATCCCGGGGGGCGCTGGACCGATGGTGCGCTGATCGGCAACCTGCGTCTCGAATGGTTGGCCGGCAACGAGGAGGCTGCGCTCGGCGCGCTCGACGGCCTGCTGCGGCATCGGCGCACCAGCGTCGCCTCTCGGGCCTTGGTGTTCCTGATCAGCTCGGACCTGGTGGAGGGGCGAACCGACCGTGCCGATGCCTGGTTGGATCGCGCTGCGTCGCTCGGACGGGTGCCATCGCAGGAGCTCGACTATTGGCGGGGTCGGCTGGCCGAACTGCGCCGGGAGTCGACCCAGGCCGTCGGCCATTATGTGAGAGCGCTGCAGGAAGATCCCTATCATCCCTTCGGTACCGCGGCTCTGGCCCGCCTCACCACCGGTGACCTGGCGCCGGTGACCCGGGGCGCCGCGGCGCGTCTGGCGGCATCCGATCAGATTGCCGATCTCTACGCCTCGTGGCTGCTGCTGGGCGACGAGCAGAGTCAAGGGCGTCGCGCCCGCCAGAAGCTCGAGCGGCGCGTCTGGTCCGACCCAGCCGCTATCCCCTTCTTGCGACTGGCCCGCGAGCCAACGGCCGACTGGCCGCTCTGGCAGTCGGCGTTGAGTCAGCCGGAAGAGATGCTGCTGGCTCTGGGGATCTTCGAAGAAGGTGCGTCGGTCGTGTTGCGGCATTTTCCGGTCGCCAAGCCGCACCTCGCGTATACCGGCAGCACCGTGCTGGCGCAGTCCGGGGACACCAAGCGGGCGCTGTACATCGCTGAGATTTTGGGTAAGCGGATCCCGGATCCGGTGCCGACCCAGCTGCTGCCGACGTCGTACCGTCGCCTGTTGTTTCCGTTCGGCTACAGCTACTTGATTCTCGCCGAGTCGGGGAAGCAGGGTGTCGATCCTCATCTGCTGGCCGCCATCATCCGCGAAGAGAGCCGATTCGATCCGGTGGCGTTCTCCGGCGCTTCGGCGCGTGGCCTGACGCAGTTCATTCTGCCAACCGCCCGCGGCGTAGCGGAGCGGGCCGGGCTGGGGCCGCTCGAGCCCGAAGATCTCGAACGGCCCGAGATCGCGATCAGTCTGGGGGCAGCCTACCTGCGTGAGCTGTCGGAAGAATTCGCTGGCTCGTTGCCGCAGGTAATCGCCGGCTACAACGCCGGCGAGCCGCAGTCGGCCTTGTGGCGGCGCTACTGCTCGAGCGGCGAGCCCGAGGAGTACCTGAGCAAGGTCGGTTTCCGCGAGACGCGCGGCTACCTGACCAAGGTATTGACCAGTCGCGCCCACTACCGTGAGCTCTACCCCGACGAGCTAGCGGATGCTGGCAGTGACGAACCGAAGGTGCGTGCGGCGTCGCGCGACCCTGGCGAGTAACGCGATCCCATTGAGGATCCAGTCAGCGGTCGAGCTCGATGCGTTGCAGCACCGGCGGTAGCGCTTCGAGCCGGCGGTCGAGGTAGTCTACGATATCGGCCGCCAGCCGCAGCTCCTCGGTCCAAGCTTCGATCTGGGCGTTGAGCTCGAGCTCGTGCAGCAGCTCGCGAATCTGCTCGCGCACCTCGCTCAAGGGCGGCGTCTCCAGCCCCTGATCACGCATCTCGACACTCAGCACGTCCCGATAATAGTCGCGGATGTCGTCGGGGTTGATGAAGACTCGCGGTCCGAGGCGCTTTTCGACGTAGATCAGCACCCGCAGCTGGCGGGTCACCAAGAGCCTCAGCCCTTCGTCGTCGAGCCCGAGGCTGCGCAAACGCTCCTCCAGCTCGGCGGCGTTGCCGAATCGGCTGCGGATGCGCTCCACCTGACGATCGATCTCGTCGGTCGGCAGCTGACCGAAGTCGTGACGCTCGACTTCGCGCAGCCTCAGGCTGTGATCGATCAAACCGTCGAGGATGCGCCGCTCGAGCTGCGCCTCGGACTCACCAGGCACGGCCTCGTACAGCTCGAGTCCGATGACTCGTCGAATATCCGACTGCAGAATCGACTCCTCATCGACGACCGCCACAACCCGGTCGATGAGCTGCTGGGCTCGGCTCGCGGTCGGCGCCAGCGCCAGCAGGGGGCACAGCAGCAGGAAAGCGATGATTCTCGGCATAAACTTGAACCGTTGCTTGGCGGGTCCGGCGCTCGACGGAACGGGCGAGACCCTCGAGATTCAACTCTAGCAGGTGGTGGAGATTCCGAAATGAGTGGCAAGCTAATGGTTGTCAGTACTCCGATCGGTAACCTGGACGACGTCTCCCCTCGAGTGCGCTCGGCGATCGAAGAGGCCGATCTGCTGGCTTGCGAGGATACGCGACACAGCGGGCGCCTGTTGGCTCATCTCGGCATCAAGAAGCGCATGCTCTCGATGCACGATCACAACGAGCGGCGCCGGCTGCCGCAGCTCGTCGAGGCACTGGAGCAGGGTATGACGGTGGCGATCCTGAGCGACGCTGGAACCCCATTGGTCAACGACCCGGGTTTTCTGCTGGTGCGGGAAGCGGCAGCGCGCGGGCTGCGCATCGAGCCGATCCCCGGACCTTCAGCGATTCTGGCGGCGCTGGTGGTCTCGGCGCTGCCGCCCTATCCGTTCACCTTCTTGGGCTTTCCTCCTGCGAAGGGCGTCAAGCGCCGTCGTCGGTTCTTCCGCGGGTTCAAGGAGCTCGAGCACACGCTGGTGTTCTTCGAGTCACCTCACCGCATCATTTCGTGTTTGTCGGATGTGCTGGCGGAGCTGGGGGATCGTCCCGCGGCGGTCTGCCGCGAGCTGACCAAGCTGCACGAAGAGGTGCTGCGCGGTCCCGTGTCCGAGCTGCACGCGAACCTGAGCAAGCGTCCTTCGGTCAAGGGGGAGCTGGTGGTGGTCGTCGGCCGCGCCGACTGAGGCGTCAGTCGGCGCGCAGGGTCGATGCAGGATCCGTGCTCGCAGCCCGCCAAGCAGGATGCAGGCAGGCGCCGAGCGCGACCAGAGCCAGCAGAGCCGAAACCGCTAGGAAGGTTGGCGGGTCGGTCGGCGTGATGCCGTAGATCATGCTCTCGAGCGCGCTCGAGAGCGCGGTCGCGCCGGCGATGCCGGCCATCAAGCCGAGTCCGGTGAGCGCCATGCCCTGGCGTAGCACCAGCTGAAGCAGGTCTCCGCTCTCGGCGCCGACCGCGATTCGGATTCCCATCTCGCGGCTGCGGCGACCGACGGCGTACAACAGCGAGCTGGCGATGCCCGCAGCTGCCAGCACCAAGGCCAAGACGGCGAACGAGCCCAGCAGAAAGGAATAGAACCGCGGTTCTGTGAGGGAGCTCGAAATGCGCTGGTCCATCGTGACGATACTGGCGATGGGTAGCCTGGGGTCGAGATCCCACACTGCGCTGCGCAAGCCGTCCGCCATCGCCTGATTCAGCGGAATCTCGGTACGAACCATGAGCTTGAGGTCTTCCTGCTGGCCCCCGAAAGCGAGGTACGGCACGTAGACGCTCTCCTCGTCCCCGGCAGCGAGCCCCCAGCGCCGCACGTCTTCGACGACACCGACGACGACGGTCTGCACCTGCTCGCCCTGCGACTTGAAGCTCAGCTGACGACCGAGTGCCGAGTCACCGCCGAAGAACCGAGCGGCCATCGTACGGTTGAGCAAAACCGGTACCGGCGTGGCGAGGGCGTCGTCCTGCCAGGTCAGCTCACGGCCCTCGAGCACCGTTGCTCCCAAGGAGCTGAAGTAACCTGGTGTGATGGGATGCACCAGGGAAGCGACCGGCTCGGCCTCGGGGTCGAAGGTAAAGCGGGTGCGCCAGCAGCAGCGCCCACCGCCGGTGAAGTCGAATGGCACCGTCCAGCCGGCGGCTGCGCTGCTCACGCCGGGTAGGGCTTCGATCCGTTCGAGCAGGTCGCGGGTGAAGGCGACGCGCTGCTCCTCGGAATAGGCGTCATCTCCCAAGCGCAGCTGCAGGCGTACCTGGCCTGCGGGTTCGAAGCCCAAGCGGTTGTTCATCAGTCGAACCATGCTGTGGGCGAGCAGGCCGGCACCGATCAACAGCATGAGTGCCATCGCCACTTCCGCCACGACCAGTGCGTTGCGCAGCTGCAGTCTGGGGCGTCCTGAAGCTTTGCTCAGGCGGCTTTCCTTGAGTCCATCATTGAGCTCGGTGCGTGCGGCTTGCAGGGCTGGAGCCAGGCCGAACAG
>JBCCEE010000459.1:0-7033 GCA_039030415.1 Acidobacteriota bacterium | reverse complement strand
TCGGCCATGAAGCGTAGGCGATCTTCCGGATAGGACACATCGAGAGGTACAAAGGTGGCGCCGGCGCGCAGGGTGGCAAAGACCGCGACGATAAGCTCCAGGGAGCGCTCGATAGCCAGCCCGACCCGCTGCTCCCCCGCACTCGGGTCGATGCCGAGCACCGCCAGCACGTGGACGAGCTGGGCCGAGCGCCGACCCAAATCGGCGTAAGTCAGATCACGCGGTGAACCGTCCGCAGCCTCGATGCGGACCGCAAGAGTCTCGGGCACCCGCGCCACCTGGGCCAGAAAGCGGGCCAGGACAGTATCTTCCGGCGCCAGACCACGCAACGTCCGAGTGTCATTGAAGGACGCCAGCCGGGTCTGCTCGTCATCGCTCAAGAGTGAGGTGGCGTCGTAGCGTTCGTCCGGACGCTCGGCGATCGCGGCCAGGGCGCGCATGTAGTAACCGGCAATCTCATCGAGCTGCGGCTGCGAAATGCGCGTGCGGTCGGCGTTGAGCTGCAAGCGGACGCGGCCGGTGAAGCCGTGAATGCCGAACATGGCGGCGAGGCTAAAACTAGTCTCTTCATAGCCGTCAATCTCCAGTACCTCAAAGTCTGGATCGTCCTGCAGCTGACGGTAGATGTGGTAGTGGGTGTAATAGAAATGCGTCTCGGCCAGGGACCTCCCAAGAAGATTACGTGCTTCTGCCATCGGGAAGCGCCGATGCGGCAGAGCCTCCCGTTCGGTCTCGAAGCAGCTCGCTGCGAGCTCCGCCCAGGTGCCGCCGGGCAGACGCTGGCGGAAGGGCGTACTGTTCAGAAACAGCCCGAGAACGCGCTCACCATCCGGCACCTCGAGCCGCCCTGTGGCGCTCAGGGTGGTGACGATATCGCGGCCGCCGCCAAGCATCTCGAGAACCCGCATGTGGGCGGCGAGCAGGAGGCTCTTGACCGGCAAGGCGAGATGCTGGGCCGTCCGCTGCAGACCGTCCGATAGCTCGTCGGTGATCGGAGCCTTCCACATCAGGACGCCGCGTGAGCCGGGCTCCGCCGGCTCGATCTCTTCGAGCCGGCGCGGCAGCTCGTGGTAACTGCTGCCGGCGAGCTTCGCCTGCCAGTAGTCACGCGCTACGCCGTCTTGGAGGGTCTGGAGCTCCACCGCCATATAGTCCCGGAAGGTGCTCTCGGGCGCCTCGAAGGGCAGCTCCTCACCGCGCAGCAGCTGCTGGTAGGAGAGGCCGATCTCGGTCAGCATCGTGGCGTCGCTCCAACCATCCATGATCACGTGGTGGAAGTCGAACGAGAACTGGAAGGATGAGTCGCTCCGCCGATGGACGGCGTAACGGATCAGGGGTAGCTGCGTCAGATCGAATCCACGAACGTGCTCCTGCCGCCGCCAGCGCGCCAGTACCTCCTCCTGCTCGTCCTGCGGAGCCTCTCGCAGATCTTCGAAGTGAAGGTCGACTACGGGCTCGGCGTGGACCAGCTGCAGCGGCTCGGAGAAGGACGCCAAGTCGAAGGATGTGCGCAGGGCGGGATGCCGTTCGAGCACACTGCCAATGGCCTGGCGAGCCGCGTCGAGATCGAAGGGGGCGCGCAGGTGGAAACTGAACAAATCGTGATAGACCGCGGAGTCGGGATGCAGCTCGCGGTGGTAAATCATGCCGACCTGTAGCCGGCTGATCGAATAGGCGTCAGCCAGCCGGTCACCGAGAGTCTCCGTCAGTCGCTGGCGGTCCTCATCGCGAAGCAGGCCAAAGGGCTCGACGCTTGGCAGCGTCGAGTTCCCTCCTACCTCGATTGCCGCGGCCAAGCGACGGATCGTGCGCTCTTTGAACAGATCGTCGAGCTGGAAGGCGAGGCCGCGCTCCCGCCCCTGGGAGACCACCTTGATGCTGCGGATCGAATCACCGCCGAGGGCGAAGTAGTCGTCGTCGATGCCGACCCGTTCAACCCCCAAGGCCTGGCTCCACAGCGCGGCGAGGATTTCTTCGCGCTCGTTGCGCGGCGCCGCGTAGGGCACCTCGACTACGGCGCGGTCTTCCGCTGGCTCGGGCAGAGCTTCACGGTCGAGCTTGCCGTTCGGGGTCAGAGGCAGGGCGTCGAGGCTGACAAAGCGAGCCGGGACCATGTAGTCCGGTAGGGTCTCCTCGAGCTGTCGGCGGATGGCGCTCCCGTCGAGCGCCACGCCCGGTTCTGGCACAGTGTAGGCGATCAGTCGCGTGCCGCCGTCCGACGGCTGGGCGAGGACGGCAGCCTGAGTGACGCCGACCTGGGCGACGAGTGCAGCCTCGATCTCACCGAGCTCGATGCGGTAGCCCCGCACTTTGACCTGCTCGTCGCCACGGCCGAGATATTCGATAACGCCGTCGCCCAGGTAGCGTCCCAGATCGCCAGTGCGGTAGAGGCGCGCACCGTCCGGGCCATGGGGATCGCAGTAAGGATCGGGCACGAAACGCGCCGCGGTCAGGGCTGGGCGATCGAGATAGCCCCGCGCCACCGCCGGACCTCCGATCACGATCTCACCTGGCACCCCCGGCGGTACCCGCTGCAGGAAGCGGTCCACCAGGTATATCTGCGCCCCGGCAATGGGACGTCCGATCGGTACCGAGCCCGGGTCGAGCTCACCTACCGCGCGGGCGTGGGCGATGCAGCCGACCACGGTTTCGGTTGGACCGTACTCGTTGTAGATCACGGTTTCTGGCGCTTCCTCAGCGAAGCGGGACAGCATTGCCGCATCTAAGGCCTCGCCGCCGACGACGAGGGTCCGCGCGGCGGCGCCGATCGCACCGAAGTCCTCTTCCTGCGCGAGCAGGCGAGCGTGGCTCGGCGTCAGCTTGACGAAACTCAGGTTTTCCCATTCGGCCAGGGCCTTGGCCAGACCGCGCGGACCGCCATCATCACCCACCAGAATTGCCGGCTCCCCGGCGAGTAGAGGCACGAAGAGGCTGGTGACGGTGAGGTCGAAGGAGGTCGAAGTGTGAACCACAGAACCGCCATCCTCGCCGTCGCGCCTGGCAGGATATGTCCCGAGCGCCCAGCTCAGGTAGCTGGCCAGCTGGGCATGGGAGATCATCACCCCTTTCGGGCGACCGGTCGAGCCAGAGGTGTAGATCACGTAGGCCAGTTAATCGCCAGAGAGGATCTCGTATTGGCTTGCGGACCCGGGCGCGTCTTCGACCTCGGCCTCGATAGCTTCGTCGCTGACGGTTTCGACAGCAGAGCCGGCAGGCAGGCGCTCCAACAGATTCGGACTGGCCAGCACCAGATCCACCCCAGCGTCTTCGACCATATGGGCAAGGCGCGAGTCAGGGTAGGCGGGATCGAGCGGCACGTAGGCGGCACCGGCCCCTAGAGTACCGAGCATCGAGGCGACGAGCTGTGGCGAGCGTTCGAAGAGCAGCCCAACCCGCGATTCGATGCCGATGCCGCGGGCGCGCAGCCAGGCGGTGCGGTCTGCTGCTTGATCACGCAGCTCGGCGAAAGTCCAAGAGATGCCGTCAGCCGCCACTAGGGCGGTGCGTTCGGGCGTGGTCGCGGCCTGGCGCGCGAAGCCTGCGAGCAAGTACCCTAGGTCTAGGTCCGTGGCCTCGCCGGAAGACCAGCTGGTCAGCTGCGCTTCCTCAGCCGCGGTGAGAAGGTGGAGATGCTCATAGTGGCTGTCTGGACGACCCGCCATGGCCTCCAGCACGCGGCCAAAATACTCCCCAAAACGGGCGATCTGCTCGTCGGTGAACCACTGTCCATTGAGGGTCAGATCAAGGCGAACCTTGCCGCTGAAGGGGTCGACGCGGAAGTTCGACACCAGGGCGAAGCTCGTCTCCTCGTGGAACGAGACGTCGACCAGCTCGAAGCCGGCCAGGCGCTGCATGTCATGGTAAACGTGGTAATGAGTGAAGTAGAAGCTGGTTTCCGACAGCTTGCGCTCACCGTACCAGCGCTGCATCTCGGCCAGAGGGAAGCGACGATGAACCAGGGCGTCGCGTTCCTCGACAAAGGCGGCGCTGACCAGCTCGCGCCAGGTACCGCCACTCAGATCGGCGCGTAGCGGCATGCTGTTCAAGAACAGCCCGAGAACGCGCTCACCGTCCGCGGTCTCTGGACGACCGCTAGACGTGACGCAGGTCAAGACGTCGCTGCTGCCGGAGAGGAAGCTCAGAACCCGCAGGTGCGATGCCATCAGCACGTTCTTGATCGGCACGGCGGCGTCACGCGCCAGGGCCTTCAAGCCGTCGGAAACCGCATCGGAGATCGGCACTTCCCACCAGACGCCAGTGCGTTCCGCCGAGTCTTCCGGAATCTGCCGCGGCAGCTGGGTCGAGGGTAGGCCGTACAGCTTGTCGCGCCAGAAACCTCGCGCTTCCTCAGAAGCCAGAGCGTGGCGTTCGAGGACGACGAATTGGCGATGGCGGGTCTGCGGCGCTTCGAATGGCACCGCCTCTCCCTGCACCAGAGCCATATAGCTAATCGCGATCTCGGTCAGCATCGTGGCGTCGCTCCAGCCGTCGAGGATGGCGTGGTGGAAGCTGACGCTGAATTGGAAATGATCGTCGCCGCGCAAATGTACCTGGTAACGGATTAGGGGTAGGCGGCCGAGATCGAAATCGCGCTGCCGCTCCTCGTCGATCCAGGCCTCGATCGCCGCCTGCTGGGCGGCACCGTCCAAATCGCGCAGGTCCGTCGTCTCTAGCTGCACGACGCCCCGGGCGTGGATCAGCTGGCAGGGCTCGCTCAGGCGCCCGAGCTCGAAGGTGGTGCGCAGGGCCGGATGACGAGCCACCAGCATCTCGAGGGCACGGCGCAGCAGCTCGATGTCGAGCAGCCCTTCATCGCCGCGCACATGGAAGCTGAAGATATCGTGGTAGAGGCCAGACGTGGCCTCGTGGTGAAAGATCATCCCCGCCTGCAGCTGACTCAGAGGATAGGCATCCTCGAGCTCCTGATCCGCGCTCAGCTCGGTGTCGAGGCGCTTCTTGTCGTCCGCCGAGATCAGACCAAAGGGCGAGTCTCCAATGTCTTCCCTGACCGTCTGATCACGTATGGCAATGGCCAAACGGCGGATAGTACGGTGCTTGAAGATCTGATCGAGGGTGCAGGTCAGCCCCTTCTCATCTGCCAGAGCCACGACCTGGATGCTGCGAATCGAATCGCCGCCGAGAGCAAAGTAATCGTCGTCGATACCGACTCGCTCGAGCCCGAGGACTTGACACCAAATCCCGGCGAGGATCTCCTCTTCGACCGTACGCGGTGCTACGTGGGCCGTGCTGGCCACTACGTCTGGCTCGGGCAGGGCGGCGCGGTCGACCTTGCCGTTGCGGGTCAACGGCAGCTCTTCCAGGGTCACAAAGGCGACCGGGATCATGTAGTCTGGCAACTGCACGCCGAGCTGTTCGCGCCAGGTGCTGATGCTCGGAGCCGTATCCGCGGCACCGTCGACCAGTACTTGGTAGGCAGTCAAGCGTTCCTGACCGAGATCTTGCCGCCGCAGTACGACGACCGCCTCCTTGACGCTCTCGTGCTGGCGCAGCAGGGTTTCGATCTCGCCGAGCTCGACGCGGAAACCGCGGATCTTTACCTGCTCGTCTTGCCGCCCAAGGTAGTCGAGCTCGCCGTCGGGCAACAGGCGCACTACGTCACCGGTGCGGTAGCAGCGTGCGCCCCGCTCGCCACTCCAAGGATCGGGCACGAAGCGTTCCGCGGTCAGAGCCGGATGCCCGAGATAGCCCCGGGTGACGCCGCTGCCGCCAACGAAGAGCTCGCCCGGTAGGCCCGGAAAGGCCAGATCACCCTTCTGGTCTTGCACATAGGCCCGCGTGTTGGCGATCGGGCGCCCGATCGGCACGCGCTCGCTCTCGTACAGGCTGCTGCCCGACTCATAGATGCAGCAGCCGACTACGGTTTCCGTCGGTCCGTACTCGTTGAAGAAGCGCGTCTCGGGATCGGCCCGACGCCAGGCCACCAGATCTTCACTGAGCAGCGCCTCGCCACCCAAGATCAGCGCTTGACTGCCGCCCGCAATCTCATCGATCTCGAGCTGCTGGCCCAGCACGCGAAGGTGGCCGGGGGTCAGCTTGACCAGGCTGAAGCCCTCCTCGGGCCGGGCGCGAAGCGCGGCGGCCAAACCCTCGACGTTGGTTGACGACGACGTCAGGACGACGGCGCGGCCGGTGAGCAGCGGTAGAAACACGCTGGTCACAGTGAGATCGAAGGCGATCGACGAGTGCAGTGGGGCGCCGACGCCCTGGGCCAGGGGGTAGACCGTCTCGGCCCAAGCGAGGTAGTTGCTGACCCCGCCATGGTGTACCAAGGTGCCCTTGGGCTTGCCGGTAGAGCCCGATGTGTAGATCACGTACGCGAGCTGCGTTCCATCAACCGTCACGTTGAGCGCGCCGTCGGCCTCTTCCGCGCAATCTCCCAGAACCTCGGAGAGCGAAAGCACCGAGGCCTCGACCGCGGGCAGGCTCGCGGCCAGCTCGGGCTCGGACAGGACGATGCCGACCCCGGCGTCTTCGAGCATGAAGCCGAGCCGTTCCGCCGGATAGATGGGATCGAGGGGCAGATAAGCCGCCCCAGCCTTCAGAACCGCCAGGATAGCGACAATGAGATCCGGCGACGGCTCGAGCAGTAGCGCCACGAGATCTTCCTGTCCCACGCCCCGCGACGCTAGAGAGCGGGCCAGGCGATTGGCGCTCGCATCCAGATCGCGGTAGGACAACCGCTGGACCTGGCCTTGAGCGTCGATCGTTTCGACTGCGGTGGCGTCGGGCGTCGACTGCGCTTGGTTCTCGAACCGCCGGTGGACGGCGGTTGTAAAGGTCGACGCAGTGTAAGTCTCGTCGGTATCGATTTCGCCGGTATGGGTTTCGTCGGTACGAGTCTCGGCCTGGCTCCAGGCGTGGATCAACGCCTCTCGGGTAGAGTCGCTCAGGACCGGCAGATCAGCGAGACGGCTTTCCGGTGCGTCGAGCGCTGCGGCGAGGACGGTGAGGAAAGCACTGGCCAGGTGGTGCACGCTCGCTTCGGCCAGGGAAGCGGCGTCGAAGCGGAAAT
>JBCCEE010000458.1:0-7038 GCA_039030415.1 Acidobacteriota bacterium | reverse complement strand
TCGATCTCGATGCGCTGACGGGCAGCGACGAAGAGGACGTCGCGCAGCTCGGGGTGGCGCTGGAAGAATTTGCAGCCGTGGTCGCGGAGCTTCTCTTCGACGAAGCCGCGGATCACCAGGTCGGCCTTGGCGGAGCGCTTGGCGACCAGCTCGTCGAAATTGCCTTTGTCGTCGGTGGCGATGACGGTGAGGTTGCGCGGGCTGATCGAGACCCGGCCGGTCTGCGCCATCTCTAACAGCTTGGCGCTCTCTTTCTTGACCCGCTCCTTGGGATACGCCGCGAAGACGCTGATCTCGGCATCCTGCCAGTCAGGGTGACCGAGCAGGATGTAGGCCAGCAGAATCATCAGGTTGGCATTGCGGTCGTCGTGCCAGGTGAGCCACAGGTGGACGCGGCGACGATGACCGAAGAAGTGATCGCCGTGGCGCAGCACCAGGGTGTCCATGGCGGTGCCCCAGGCCATGCGGCAGCCGTCCTGAACTTCCTCGAGCACGTCTTCCGGATCGTGGTGCGAAAACTCGAACAGCGCCGTGTTGTTCTCCACGCCCGAGATTCCCGGAACCTGCAGACTCTGAGCGAGGGCCGAGCGCATCGACGGACTGATCATAGTCTCGACGAAGAGGTTGCTGCGCCCCAGCTGCATCGAGTCGATGAGCTCGCCGAGCTTGCGTCGGCTGTCAGAAAAGGTCTCGCGGTTGAGCTGCCCCGGCATGAAGTGCAGGTAGGTGCCGACCGCATAGCGATCGCACAGCCAGCTCAAGAACTGCAGCGGCGATTTGCGGTCGAAGGTACGACCGTTGACCATGATGATCGAAGGCCGCCACTCGTCGCGCGAGCTCGGCTTCTTCTGCAGCTTGACCTGCAGGAAGCGCGTCGCCTGGGTCATCACGCCCTGGATGATCACGCCGAGATCGTCGGCCTCGCCCTTCTTGCCGGCGCGGATCAGCGAGTACAGCCCCAGCATGGCGACCACCGCCAGCAGGGCGTAGAGCGGATCCATCTGAAACATCAGGAACAGGCAGGTGAAGGCGCCGAGCAGACTGAGGTACCACTTGGAGCGGAAGCTCGGCCGATAGCTCGGGCGCGCCGCGAAGTGCTCCAGGAAGCTGATCGCACACAGCGAGCCGTAGGTCACCATGAAGAACATCGAGATGATGCGGGCCACGAAGTCGACATTGCCGAGCGCGACGGTGACGAAGGCGAGAGCTGCCGTGAGCAGGGTTGCGTTGCGCGGCTCATTGGCCTCACCGACGCCGGCGGCCAGGACGCGGTTGACGCGGTCGGCCGGCACCACGCGATCGGCGGCCAGCGCCTGCAGCGTGCGCGGCGCCACCATGATCGAGCCGAGCGCCGAGGAGATACAGGCGCAGGCCAGGCCGATGGGAATGATCGGTCCCCACAGCGCGATCCTGGCCATCACCAGCGGATCACCGGCCAGCACCTCCGGCGGCGCCGCGCTCGCCAGCTTGAAGGCGAGCGCGATATAGATCGCCATGCCGACGAGCGTCGCCGAGAGGATGCCGCGCGGAATCGACAGACGCGGATTGGCCAGATCGCCCGACAGGCCGACGCCGGCGGTCATGCCGGTGAATGCCGGAAATACGATCGCGAACACCAGCATGAAGGGATCGGCGCCAGCGATCGGGTTCATCAGGTCGAGCCCCGGGTCGGCACCCTCGAGCGGCTTGCCGAAAAAGAACAGCAGCAGCGAGGAGCCGAGCACCATTGCCACCACCCACAGCGCCTTGACGCCGATGTCGGCGCCGCGCGTCACCATCAACAGAACCAGCAGCAGCGTGCCCGGCACCGACACCATGCGGGGGTCGAAGGGCTGCCCGAGCTGGCTCTCGATCCAGGGAGCGAGCGGTTGGAACGCCTCGGCGAAGGCGATCATGTAGAACGCCACCGACACCGCCTGCGACATGTAGAGCGCGAGGCCAATGGCGCCACCGATGGTGGTGCCGAACGAGCGCGAGATGATGAAGTACTCGCCGCCGCCCTCGACCCGTCGATTGGTGGCGATCTCGGCGATGGCCAGGGACGTCGGGATGGTGACCATGTGACCGAGGAAGATGATCAGCAGAGCCCCCAGCACCCCGACGCTGCCCACCGCATAGCCGAAACGCAGAAAGAGGATGGCGCCCAGAATCGTGCTGATCGACGCCAGGAACACCGGCGCGGTACCAAATCCCAGCCCCTGTGATGCGGCGCCTGGCGCCACGGCCGCTTTAGTCGTCATATCATGCTCCTTCGGGTATCGCGCCCGAGGATGCCCCAGATTGTGAGTTGAGCGAAATAAGTCGATCGCAGGCTCAGGATTCGCCGCGACGACCCCACAGCAGCCAAGGCACTCCCCAGATCACGAGGAGGATCGCCGCCAGGGCACCGTAGAACACGGGTTTGGACGGCCAAGTCTTGATGCGGTGGCGGAGCACCGGACTCTTGAATTCTGCGGGATCGTAAGCCGGAGCCTTGGCCTCGAGCGCCTCACGCATTTCTGGCGGATAGCGCTGCTTGGCGCTGCCGCGGTAAAACTCGAGGTCGAGGAACGGGCCGTAGTAGGCCTCGAGAATACGGTTGGCCTGGGCGGAATGGTACGCGTCGCCGGCCTCATAGCGCTCGTTGCGGTGTCCCGCGTACCAGCCGGCCTCGGCGAGGAAGCGATCCTCGGCCCGCCAGGGTGAAGGGCCGGTCGGCGGGTCGACCCGCCAGCCCTCCTCGCGATCCTCCGCGGCGGCGCGCAGGTCCTCCATGCTGTGCCAAGACAGGAAGCGTCCGATCGCCGGGTCGTAGTGCTCGTAGCCGAGGTGCGCCGTGTCGTAGAACAGGCCGACGCTGGTGACCGCCAGGATCGCCGCCCCCACCAGCTGCCGGCGACTGGCTGGCGAGACGCCGAATCGCAGCTTCTGCGGCGGGTCGAGCGAAACCGCGAAGACGAGCCCGCACAGCCCGGAGTACATGTTGAGGAACACGTCGTCGATGTCGCCGGTGCGGGTCGAAATCCACCACTGCATGCTCTCGTCGAGCACGCCGGCAACCGTCACCCCCAGCAGCGGCAGCGCCAGCATGGCGAGATCGCCGAGCGGCTTGCAGGCGCGATAGAGCAAGAGCGCCAGCAGCCCATATTGGACGATGTGGATTTTCTCCACCACGCTCACCCGAGCCGCGATGCCACCACCGCTGAGCGAGTCGCTCATATACGTGACCTCGATCCACAGCAGGCCCGCGGTGGCCACCAGCCCCAGATAACGCCACCCGCGGTGCTCGCGAATTCGGGCCACGGCATAGGCGAAAGCCAGGATCGCGATCAGCGCCAGCAGGATCGCCAGATACCGGATCGCCGCCGCCTCGAAGCGGTCGAACAAGACATCGCGAATCACCCCCATGAACGGAGCGGTGAGAACAATCGCGGCCACCAGCAAAATCGGTGGGAGGAAGCGCTTCACGACGGTGGGATCCTAGCAGGATGGGGTCGATCGGAGGCGAGAACCCGGGCCTCGACGGCTCGTATCAATAAACGGGTCGTATGAAGACGTGAGGCCCGCCACTCACGGTCTGGCAATCTATTTTGAAGGAGCCCACATGTTTGAGCTGCGCCTTCCCTCTGCTTTGGTTCTCGTCATTGCCCTTGCCGCCTCGTCTCTTTTCGCTGCCCCACCACTTCTTGCCGACAACGTCCGCATCCTGACTCGCGGAGCGCCGATCCAGGGGAGCAACGGCATCGCCGTCGGCCCGGACGGCAAACTCTACGTCACCAGCGTCAGCGGTCGCGAGATCGTGGTGATGAACCGGTTCAGCGGCCGGATCATCGATCGACTGGGTGTGGACGACGGCGTGGAGACGCCGGACGACTGTGTTTTCGGCCCCGACGGCTCGCTGTACTGGACGGCGATCTTTGCCGGCGAGGTCGGGCGCCGAGCGCCGGACGGCACGGTGTCGATCGTCGCTCAGCTGCCTCCCGGTCCCAATCCCATCGCCTTCAACGACGACGGACGCCTGTTCGTGGGTTTGGCGGCGTTCGGAGATGGCCTCTACGAGGTCGACCCGCTCGGCATTGATCCGCCGGAGCTTCTGATCGCATCGTCGAACGGCGGTCTGAACGGTTTCGAGTTCGGCCCCGACGGCTATCTGTATAGCCCGCAGCCCGACCTAGGTACGGTGGCGCGGATCGACGTCGACGCGCGTACGATCACCACCTTTGCCACCGGCTTCACCCTGCCGGTCGCGCTCGACTTCGACAGCCAGGGCCGCCTCTATGTGAACGACACCGCGGCCGACGAGATCGTCCGCATCGACATCGCAACGGGACAGCGCGAAGTCTTCGCCGAGCTCTCGGATGGGGTCGACAACCTGGCCTTCGACGCGGCTGACAATCTCTACGTCACCAGCCTGCTGCAGGGCTCGGTGCGCAAGATCCGGCCCAACGGCAGAGTGCGCACGATCAGCCGCGGCGGTATGACGACGCCCGGCGGCGTCGCGACCCAGCCGCTTGGCTTCTTCGGCCGGCGCGACAAGGTGTGGGTGGCGGACTTCTTCAGCCTGCGCGCCTTCAGCGGTTTTTCTGGGATCCAGCTCGACTTCGAAGGCACGATTCCGGGAATCTCCGCGTTGACGGCGCCCGCCACCGTCGCTGCCGACGGCGACCAGCTGATTATCAGCTCGTGGATCTTGGGCGCGGTGCAGGTCTTCGACCCCGCCACGGGTCAAGTGCCCCTGAACCTGACGGATTTCGACGCGCCCCTCAACGCCATCCGCTTTCAGGGCGATCTCGTCGTCGCCGAGCTCGGAACCGGCTCCGTCGTGCGAGCCGCCACCGCGGATCCGAGCCAGCGCACCACCCTGGCCTCCGACCTCGCCGTGCCTTCCGGCCTGGCGGCGACGGCGGATGATCTGTGGGTCGCCGACACCGCCCTGGGCACCATCCAACAGATCGTCGGAGCCGGCCAGGTGCTGACGCCGCCGACCCTCGTCGCCTCGAATCTGGCCGGCCCGGAAGGCCTGGCGGTGCTACCCGGTGGCGATCTGATCGTCGTCGAGGCGGCAGCGGGCCGCGTCTCCCGCGTCGACCCCGCCACCGGCAACGTCACCACCGTCGCCGACGGCCTAGGCCTAGGCGCGCCGCCCCCACCCCTCGTACCACCGACCTGGCTGTTCAACGGCGTCGCCGCAGGAGCCCGAGGCGCCGTCTACGTGACGGGCGATATCGACAACGTCGTCTACAAACTGCGGGTCCACTGACGACCTCGAATCGGTTCCTGGCACCGGCTGACGGAATAGGTGCCTGGCACCTACCGAAATCAGGAGATTCCAGCGGGAGCTACGTTCCGATTGGCAGGATCTCGACGCGCATCTCGTGAACCCCTCTGAACCGGCGCCTTGGCGCCAATATTCAAAGGAGTTGTGATGTTTCGTCGATTCATGGTTTGTTGGCTGGCTCTCGCTGTCGCCGTTTCGTCCGCAGTGGTCGCCCAGGTGGATCCGGGGTTCGGGAGTTTGCACCAAGAGGGGCAACATGTCGGAATTCTGTGGGTGCCGGATCGGCTACAGGACGCTTGTGAGTACCAGGAACATTGGTATCTGTTCGCCGACTATGAGTACCCGGGTCGCGAGCATCCGATCGAAACCGTGATCGAAATGGGTGACGACCCAGGGATCGAGACGGTCGAGCAGTTCAAGGAGTTGATGGCTGAGGAGTACCCTGGCGGTCACCACGTAACGGTAGTGGCCATCGAGCATCGGGAAGACTGTCGATGATCCCGACGCCTGAAATGGCCTGAATCGGTGCCTGACACTTTAATAGACGGCTCTCGCGAGTTGTTCCGAGGTCTTCTCCGTCACCTCCTCTGCGTCGGCGTGTCTAGGAGGTCGCTAGCGTAGTCGAGGTTGACACTGAAGGCTTTCGGGGAAGACGCTCTTGCCGGAAAGGCAATACTCTTACGGGTGTCATGAAGACGCTGACCATCAGAGTCCCTAAAACGCTCTATGCTGACCTGACGGCGCTTGCAGAACACAAGGGCGTGAGCAGATCGAAGCTGGTTCGCGACGCTCTGGCGGAGCATTGCCGTCGTCAACCTACTCCAGGTTGCAGCTCCGCTCTCGCCCTGCTCGAGGATCTTGCTGGTTCGGTCGAGGGTCCGGAAGACTTGTCTTTCAATAAGGCTCATCTCGACAAACTCGGTCACTAGGACACGAAGCTAGATTGCACTCCCTGCAACGTACAGAGACCCCGATTGAAGCAAAATCGCGGTCCCTGCACCTTGCAGACACCACGATTGACGCTCAACTCCACTCCTGCACCTTGCAGACACCCCGATTGAGGCTCAATCGCGGTCCCGGCACCTTGCAGAGACCCCAATTGACGCAAAATCGCGGTCTCTACACCTTGCAGAGACCCCAATCGACGCTCCCGCGAGCTCGCGCGGCTCGTGGAGTGGGCGTTTTCTGTGACGGTGTGACGGTGTGACGGTCGATCTACACCGATATGAATTTTCGTTTTCTCTTTAGCGCCCTGATAACGAATTTAAACCGGGTACGAATGATCGTCACACCGTCACATCGTCACGCTTTCCTACAGGATCTGTCTGAACAGAACCCGGCTCTTGGTCAACAGCTGGGCGGACAACGCGGACGACGTGTCGCGGGAGTCTAGATTCAGTGACAGGCTTCCCCATCATGGCCCAAGCGTCGAGCGTCAACTGCCACATCATGCCGATGCCATCCTCAGGCGAGATGCTCCGCAAGTCCTTGGACGTCGGATCTCCGGGGCGAACGACTCGGACAGGGTAATGGCGACGATCCATATATTGATCGTATAGCGACAGATTAGACCTTGGTGCCGCCTCACAGTCTGGCCCGAGCGCAGCAGGACGAGCTGGCGGCCTCCCGCGGAGACCGTTCGCCGTCCATGCGTCGATCTAGGAGGGTTGGCCGCATTGCGCCTGAAAGCGACGCACGCTGCCTAGAATCTCTGATAACGACGAAGCGGCCGCTGCGGTAGCAATAGAGCTGCCCTTTGCGCCGCTAGCCGGAAAGGAGAG
>JBCCEE010000457.1:0-7077 GCA_039030415.1 Acidobacteriota bacterium | reverse complement strand
CGCCGAATCTCCTTGTGTGAAGCGATTCACACATCCCAGATATCCGGTTGCCGACGGCTCAGCGCGTCATCGATGGGGCCCCTTTCCGTGCCCTTGAAGCTCGACATTCCAGCTCGAGCCAACGATAAGTAGGACGCGTCGTCGGATTCAAAGATAAAATCAGGAGCAGGGAGCACTGCTCTTCCACCAGGTGACTACCCACTCCGATCTTGAAAGGCGATGTCATGTCCAGAATCGACCCTCGACTGATCGAAGCTCTGCGCAGCACGGCCAAGCGGATGAGCTCCGGCACGTCCTACCGTTGGACCCACATGGGCATGTGCAACTGCGGCCAGCTCGCTCAAACGGTCACCCGCCACTCCAAAGAAGAGCTGCATCGTATGGCGCTACAGCAGGCTGGCGACTGGGGACAGCAGGCCATGGAGTACTGCCCTGACAGCGGGCTACCGATGGACCACGTCATTGGAACGATGCTGGAGCTCGGTCTGACTCGCGAGGATCTGCGCAACCTGGAGAAGCTGTCGGATTCCAGGGTCTTGGGGCGACTGCCGCTCGGCGAGCGATACCTGGACAAACGGTCCCGCCAGGACACCGTGACCTACATGCGCCTCTGGGCCGATCTCCTGGAAGCCCGCTGGCTGGAGCAGCAAGACGTTCCCGCCAGCTTCGAGGAGTTGGGAAGCGACGAAGCGTGGGCGCCGGTCAAGGTGCGCGTTTAGGCTCCGCACAGGCTCGTCGCGGATAGATCCCGCCCGTCGACCCTTGGGCAACCCCGCGACTCCGCGGTCTTCCAGTGCCTGGCCACCAGGTCGACGGTCGGAGCCGGGAACGGTTCCGGGCAGCGTTATGTTTTCCTGAACTTTTTCCCTGTAGGAATCGGTTGACACTACTTATACGTTTTAGTAGCTTAGTTTCAAGCATGGGTCCCGTGTAGCGAGTCAGCCAGCTGTCAGATTGGCGACTTCGGTCGCAACCGTAGAAGTGCATCCAATCCGCTGTTCCGGGTCGTCTCACCCGGCCTACGGATGGACGCTGGATACCCGTCTCTGCACGGCGTCATGAGGGGGCCGTGCAACCAGACCGCTCGACCCGTTTCCTCCCAGTGGGTCGAGCCCCACCCGCGCCGCGGTATGGCACCGCTGCGCCTGCTCGAAGGAGAGCCCAGTGAAGAAGCTCAACCTGTCGCTATGGACGACGACTCTCATCACCCTGCTCATCTTCTCCGCCGTTCCGCTCTTGGGCCATGGCCTGATGGAAGAACCGGCCTCCCGCAATTGGTTCTGCGGCGCTATTACCAAGCCCGACCAGGTCGCCAACGGCACCGCCGCCTACCCCGTCTGCGGTGACGCTTTTGCCACCGATTTCAATGGCGGCTACAGCTTCATGAGCGTACTGACCCACGACGTCGGTCGCGCCGGAGTCACGCCACTGCCTGTCCACGTCTGCGGCTTCGGCTCGGAGACTTGGAACGGCGGCGCCACGCCATGGGACACGCCGATCGACTGGCCGACCAACTCGATGAGCTCGGGACGCAATGAGATCGTGTGGAATATCTCCTGGGGTCCGCACTTCGACGATACCGAGGAGTTTCGCTATTGGATCACCAAGAGCGACTTTCAATTCCAAGTCGGCGTACCGCTCACCTGGGATGATTTCGAATCCCAGCCGTTCTGCGTCTTGACCTATGACGACGCCAACCCCGCCGCCAACCCTGACGTCGTGCCGGACAAACCCGCGACCCGATTCCACACCTTTTGCGACGTGCCGGCGCGCTCGGGGCGTCACGTCATCTACGGCGAATGGGGGCGTAACTTCTTCACTTTCGAACGCTTCCATGGCTGCATCGACGCGGTCTTCGATGGCGGTCAAACCAGCGGGGTCGACGCGCAGATCGCCACGGTACCCAATGTCTCTCAGATCACCGGCAGCGGCAGCCTGCAGCTCGACGGCTCTGGCTCGACGGGCAGCGGTCTCAACTATCAGTGGTCGGTGGCGGCAGCGGATCCGAGTCTGTATGCCCTGACGGCGCCGAATGCTGCCAGCACCCAGTTGAGCTACGCCAACCCGGCCGCCGCGGGCAACGTCACCGTGAGCCTCACGGTCTCGGACGGTCAGAGCTCGGACACCGCCTCGCGCGTGCTCTCACACCTGCCCGACACGCCGACGGCCTACCAGCTACTCGGCCCGCTCACTACCGATCCGCAGACGCTCGCCGAGGGCGACCGGGTCTCGGTGCGCGCCGTGCTCGACAACGGCCAGGACGTCTTCTACCCCGCGACTCCGCTGGTGATCACGGCCGCCAATACCGCCGCCGATGCTTGGCCGGTGGACCTGGCTGGCGCGATCAACGGACCCGGCTCACCGCTGGCGATTGGCGTCCTCGACAGCAACGGCGACGTCGTGCCAGCTGCCGATGCCACCGCCAACCAGATCTACGCCCTGCTGCCCACCAGTGTGGCGAGTGCCTTCCTGATCGTCGAGAGCGGTCCAGCAAGCTGCGAATTCATCGTCACCAACGAGTGGAACACCGGCTTCACTGCCACCATCCGCATCACCAACGGCGGCAGCACCACCCTCAACGGCTGGCAAGTGAGCTGGGAATTCACCGACGGCAGCTCCGTCGACAATCTGTGGAACGCCAACCTCTCGGGGACCAATCCCTATAGCGCCAGCAACTTGAGCTGGAACGGCACGATTGCTCCCGGAGCCTCATCAGAGTTCGGCTTCGTCGGCATCAAGGGCGGCAGCGGCGTCGAGGTGCCACGGGTCCAGGGAGCCGTCTGCAATTGAACCATGATCGCAAGGCCCAATCCAGGCGGCGTCTCGGCGGTCCTCGTTGCGATCGGATTGCCGAGGTACGCCCGATAGCTAAATCGATTCAATTGATTTAGCTATCAGCCATCCCGCGATCAGCGGGCATCGAGGTGGCCGGTCCGGCCACCTCGATGCAGCCATGAGCGTGCCGCGCTCGATCCGAAGGTCGCGCTTCGAAACGGCGACGCGACGAAGCCGGGGATCCGCCTGGCGGAAGGCGCCTACTCCGCGGTCTTCCAGTGCCTGGCCACCAGGTCGACGGTCGGAGCCTCGCCGGTCGCGATGTGCTGCGCGATCTGCTCGGCGTGATGGCGTCCGTTCTCGATGAACCAGCGCCCGGTGTGCAGGCCGCCGCAGACCGTGCCAGCCATGTAGAGCCCCGGGCGGGTGGTCTCGAAGGTGACCGGATCGAAGATCGGCGTGCGCGCCGCATCCCCACCGATCTCGACGCCCAGCCTTTGCAGCAGCTCGTAGCTCGGCTGGTAGCCGGTCATGGCGATCACGGAGTCATTGTCGATACGCACCTCGCCGTCCGGCGTGCTCAAGACGAGATAGCCGTCTCCGATCTCCTGAATCGTGGCGTTGAAATAGGCCGCGATACTGCCTTCCGCGATGCGGTTCTCGAGATCCGGCCGCAGCCAATACTTGACCCGGCTCGACAGCTCCGGCCCGCGATGGATCAGCGTCACGTCCGCGCCGTTGCGATAGCAGTCGAGCGCCGCCTTGGCCGCCGAGTTCTTGCCTCCCACCACCGCGACCCTGCGACCGGTGTAGGGATAGGGCTCCTTGTAATAGTGCGTCACCCGTGGCTCTTCCTCGCCTTCGAGGCCAAGACGATTGGCGACGTCGAAGAAACCCGTGGCGATGACGACCCTACGACACGGGTGCTGGCCGCGATCCGTCTCGACGATGAAATCATCACGCTCACCCTCGAGCCCCACGACGCGCTCGTACAGCCTGAGGTCCAGCGATTCGGCTCGCGCCACCCCCTGGTAATAGTTGATCGCCTCCTCGCGCGTCGGCTTGTAGCGCTGGGTCGCGAACGGGTGCCCGCCGATCTCGATCAAGTCGGGGGTCGAGAAAAACTCGAGCTGCGTCGGATAGCCGATCAGCGAATTCACCAGCGCGCCCTTCTCGATCACCCTGGCGCTCAGGCCACGATTCTGAGACGAGACCGCGCACGCCAGCCCGACCGGGCCAGCTCCGATGGCGATGAGATCTATGGGTTTTCTCTTGCTTGTTGAGCTCATGAATTGAGGATACCTCCATCCGGCTTCAGGCGCCGCCCCATGGCTCAGTTGATGCGGTATCATCTGCATGATTCAACCAACCAATGGCTAGGTCCTCCGAGTAGCCCGCAAGGCGATGGCATCGACTGATCCCTGGGATTTCTTCATTGCTCATGCTGGCGCCGACCTGGAGCCAGCCAAGCGTCTCTATGACCTCCTGTCGCCTGCCTATCGCGTCTTTCTCGACAGCGAATGCCTGATACTCGGCGACTCTTGGACGCAAGAGATCCCGGCAGCCCAGCGCGAGTCACGCGTCACTCTGGTGTTGATCTCAGACCAGACACCGAAGGCCTGGTATGAAGTCGAGGAGATCGCCCAAGCGGTGGGGCAGACCCGACACGAGGGCACTGACGGGCATCGGGTTGTGCCCATCTTCCTCGACGGCAGACCAATCGAGCCAAGCGGAATCCCCTACGGCCTGTGGCAGCTGCACGCGGTGGATGTCTTGGCAGAAGGCGGCATCGAGGCGGCGGCGAGCGAGCTGCGGAATCTAATGGAGCACATCGGGCGGCCCGCGCGCACCGAGTCCGAGCCTGCCAAGAGACCCAATCCCGACGCTGCGGGCACCTCGACCCGCGAGCTGCTGACAGTTCGTCAAGCTCTCGGCGATCTGCTGCAGAAGCTCTTTACGCTTCCCGAGCTGCGACGCTTTCTCGCGACCGAGCTCGCCGCCCCCAACCTCGACGTCGTGCTGAGCACGGGTGAGGCCGATCGCCAGAGTCTCGCGACGGAAGCCATCGACGCGCTGCTGCGAGACGGGCAGATCAACGACACCTTCTTCGATCGCCTTCATCACGAACGCGGTTACCGCGCCGCCGATATCAACGTGGCGCGCCGACGCTGGCAGGACGCCCGCGATCCCGAGTTGCGCGGCGTCGCGAGCCACTCGGCTAAAAGTCATGCCGCTAGAGCCGAGTCAGCGGCAAACGGGACCGAGCCGCCCGAACCGACGGCCTTGGAGGACCCTACGCTAGCGACACTGCCAACCCGCTCATCGGGAATGACTGCGCGCAACGTGCTGGGAGCTGCCCTGAAGCTCGACCGCAGCCCCCAGTGGGGTCGTGTGATCGAAAGCTGCCAACGCGAAGGGAACGTCATCTTCCTACTGTATGGCCACTCTCGCCAGGGCCTCGGGCTGTTCCTCGATCGCCTCCAGTATTACCTCAGCGAGGAGAGCCGATTACCGCACCGGGTATTCCGCGTACCGTTCCGACTCGAGCACGGTTCCGCGACTTCCGGCGCCGAGTGGGAGCTACATCTCGCTCATGCGCTGGCTCCAGGCGAAGCCGGCACCGCCGCCGATCACCTGGCGCGCGCCGCCCTGCACCAGGGCGTGCTGCTAATACTCGGGACGAGCCCACTGCACGACCTGACGACAGACCATCGCCATGGTCTGCGCGACTTCTTGTGCGAATCGCTGCCCGCCATCCTCGAGCGCGCTCGACCGGCATCGCCGGTGCGCTTCCTGCTGGCCGTGGACTACGACCGGGAAGACGATCCGCTGCCGGACGAGATCGATCGCTGGGCCCTCGACGCAGAGAGGTCTGGCGTCTTGGACTACGTTGCGCTGCAGGAAGTCGGCTTCCCGAGCTGGGAGGAAGTTCGAGCCTACCTGCGCAATTTACGCCCGCGGCCCGATGACGCGACCACCCAACGCATCCGAGTCGACTTCGACACGATCGTCAACTCCGAAGTCGGCACCTTTCAGCTCTTGGCGGAACGGCTGGACCGTCACTGGGAGACCCTCAAATGAGCCAGGCTCGATTCCATCCCGAGCTGACGCCACGCATCGAGGAGGGCGATGCCCTACGCGGCAGACTGGGTAAACGCTACCGTGCCGCCCCCGGCTTGCTGGCGGCGGTCAACGTAGCCCTCACCCTGGAGCGACCGCTGCTGCTCACCGGCGAGCCGGGCTGCGGCAAGACCGACTTCGCTTGGGCCGCTGCCAGCGCTCTCGGCGCGGCGTTGGATCAACCCAAAGACGACCGTAAGCCGCTGGAATGCTACGTCCGCAGCGACAGCCGCGCCCGCGACTTGCTCTACGTCCAAGATTCGGTGAGCCGCTTTGCCGACGCCCAGCATGGCAACCAGGAGCGAGCACGGGATCCGCGACGCTACATCGAGCTGCAGCCTCTCGGCCGGGGCCTCGCCGATCGTCAGCGCCGCGTGGTTTTGATCGACGAGATCGACAAGGCCCCCAAAGACCTGCCCAACGACTTGCTGCGCGAGCTCAACCAGGTCTCCTTTGAAATCTCCGAGATTCCCGGCGACCAGCGCTTCGAAGACTCCGTGACGAGCCACAGTATGCCGCTCGAGCGGGTGATGGAGCGGCCGCGAGATGCCCATGGCGAACCGCTGCCAGCACCGCTCGTGATCATCACCAGCAACGTCGAGCGCCAGCTGCCGGACGCGTTCCTGCGGCGCTGCATCTTCTGGCACATCGAATTCCCCGAGGCACTGCTGCCCGCGATTCTGAGCGACCACGTCAAGGAGGCAGACGTCGCGGGTGATTTCCTCGACCGCACGATCGCCGTCTTCCTCGCGCTGCGCGAGGTGCCGGGCCTCACCAAGAAGCCGGCGGTCGCCGAGCTCATTGACTGGGCTGGCGCGCTGCTCACCATCTTCGATCCTAGAGACAGCGTGCCGCGGTTGAGGGCGTTCTCGGACCGGCTGGCTGACGCCCCTACCCGTGCGCTGCCGTGGCCGGAGCTACCCGGTCTGGCCTGCCTGGTGAAGCTGCGTGAGGACCTCGACACTCTGCGACCCAAGGAGGCCACCTGAGAGCTCCGGCGATCGAAACCGGGAATCTCGGCGCCTTCCTCCGCGGCGTCGACCGCCAGGTGACCCGCCTTGGCGTGCAGGAGTACCTCGACATTCAGCGACTGGTTCTGAGCCGCGAGAGCTGGCCACTCGACGAGCTCCGTCAGGCTCTCTGTGCGACCCTGGCGACCCGCCAAGAAGACCTGGCCCAGAT
>JBCCEE010000456.1:0-7085 GCA_039030415.1 Acidobacteriota bacterium | reverse complement strand
TGCGCATCCAGCGGTATCTCGACGACTCTAGCGGTCGCCGGGATCCGCTCCGGGTCGACGTCGACCAAATAGAACCACGACAGGCGATGCAACGGAAAGGACGCACCGTCGATGCTGCCGCCATCCCGAGGCTCGACGCGGGGGTGCCCGATCACCAGGTTGACGCGACGCTTCAGGAGGTAATTGAAGTCGGCGCGCCGTGTGTGGCCGGGACGTGAGCCCATCGCCACACCGTGACGCGCTACCCAGCGATCGTTGAGGCCCAGCATGTCGACGGTGGGCAGCTGCGAATAGTACGGGATGGCCCCGGCGGCGGTGGTGGCGATCATGACGGGGTCCACGAAGCCGGGCTCAGCGCCATCGCCGAAGAGCTCGCCCAACACCTCGCCAACTCGCGGCCAGTTGTCCCGCGGGTCCTCGATATAGCCCCGCTGGGTCGCGATCGAGTCGATATTGCCGCCGTCGGTGAATCGCATGGCGTGCCAGACGCTACCGAAGACCAGTAGGCCGACGAGGGTCGCGCGAGCCCATCGCGGTTCGAGCTCGAAGATCAGGAAGATGATCAGGACGAACGCTAGCGGCAGCACCGGTACGAGCAGACGGAGCTCCATGAACCCGCCGCCGATCCGCACGAGATAAGCGAGCCAGCAGGCGACGATCGTCGTCAAGACGGCGAGGTCGCTTCGCCCCAGCAGCTTGCCGGCCCTAACGAGCGCCAGCACAAATATCGGCAAGAGCTGGTAGGAAGCGCCAAAAGTCAAAACGTAGCCTAAGCCCTGTTCGAAGGTGGCCCACGTGAATCCGGCCACCTTGATATGAGCGGTGTTGGGCAGGAGCTCGCCGTAGTAGGCCCACTTCCAGGTGAGCCATGGCCCTAGCGTTAGGGCCGCGGGCAGGGTCGCGGCGAGGGCGCTGGGAAGGACCTCCGCCCTGGACGGACGCTGCCGCCACAGCTTGACGGCTAGCCAGCCCCAGAGGATGGCGCACGGCAGGGCGGAGTCGGGCCGGGTCATAACGGCGGCGGAGGTGAGGAGCGAGAGAGCGGCCAGCCGCCAGGGCTCCGTGATCGATGCGCTGCGCCGCAGGATGGCCACGGTAAGCGCCGCACAGCTGGTGATCAGCAGGGCCTGCAGCTGGGTCTCCAGCCCTCCCGTAGCGAAATGGCTGAAGGTGAAGTTCGTCCCCAGTAAGCCGACGGCGAGGATCGCTTGAATCCGCGAGCCCAGCATGTCGACCGCTAGTCGATGGGTCACTAGCAGTGTCCCCAGAAAGGCAGCCAGACCGAGGACCTGCGACGCTGCGACGGGCTCGAAGCCTAGCGCTAGGGCACCGGCGAGCAGCAGGGTCCACAAGAAGTTGGTGTAGCCCTCCACCGGCGGCACCTCGCCGGGATTCCAGGTCAGCTCACCGGCTTCGACCAGGTTCTGCGCGTAGCGGAAGGAGATGAAGGCGTCGTCCAAGACGAAGGCACGACTCGCCGCCAGCACCAGACAGGCGACGAGGACCGCGCCGAGCGCTGCGAAAGACACGGTGCGCTCGGCTCTAGGGTGCATGCCGCTGAAGAGGGCGCTACGCAGTCGAACAGCCTAAGGCTTGGTCTCCGCCAGCGCGTAGAGCTGGCGGCGCGTGCGGAGGTAGATGGCACCATCGGAAATCGACGGCGTCGCGGTGATCAGCTCCTGCATGTCGTTGACCGCTAGCTCCCGAAACTCACGCCCGGCCTCGACGATGTAGACCAGGCCCTCGTTGGTCGGCAGGATAAGGCGGCCGTCGGCCGCTACGGGCGAGCCGGTGAAGTTGCCGCGCTGGCTGAGCCGCGCCCGGTAGACGCGCTCGCCGGTCACCGCGTCGTAGGCCGTCAGCCGGCCACCGTTGGCGGGCAAGTAGAGCAGATCGTCGTAGATGATCGGCGTGATCATGTAGGAGCCGCCGCGGGGGTGGCTCCAGGCGATAGCGTCGCTCGACGTAGCGTCGTTCCTCAGCGAGAGGTCGCCGCGCTGACCCGGCCGGATGGCATAGATCGGGAAGGCCGGCGGATAGCCGGTGGTGACGTAGATGAGGCCGTGGGCGGCGATCGGCGCCGGCACGACCTGCTCGGAGTTGGGGCGTAGGCTCCACAGCTCGCGACCCGTCGAGAAATCGTAGCCGCGGATGGTCGGCGCGTTGGTGACGATCTCGACGTGATCACCGTCGCGAAAGACCAGCGGCGTCGCCCAGCCCGACACCTCGTCACGCGGCGTCTTCCACAGCTCGCGGCCGGTGGCGACGTCGTAGGCGGCCAAGAAGGCGCCCTCGTGGACGTCGGCCTGGAGGATGATTTTGCCGTCGTCGATGACCGGCGAGGCGGCAAAGCCCCAGTGGATGCTGGCGTCGACGTAGTTGCCGGCGTTCAGGCCGCCGAGATCTTTGCGCCACACCACGTTGCCCTCGAAGTCGTAGCACAGCATGCCGGCGGTGGGGAACACCACGACCAGGTGGCGGCCGTCGGTGGCGGGGGTGGAGTTGGCCTGGCTCGAGGTGGGGTGGCGACCGGTGAGGGGAACGGCGCTCGCCGCGTCGCGCTGCCAGACGACTTTCCCGGTCTTGGCGTCGAGCGCTAGGGTCTTCCAGGTGTGCTTGGCATCATCGTCGCCGCCATGGGTGGCGAAACTTCCCATGCGCTCCCCGGCCACCGGCTCTCCGCTCTCGGACACCGCCGTGGTGACGAAGACTCGATTTCCCCAAACCACCGGGCTGGAGTGGGCGAGGCCGGGAATCGGCATCTTCCACAGCACGTTGCGACCGGTTTCGACGTCCCAGGTGGACGGCGCTCCCTGACCGTCGCCGTTGCCGGTCGCGTGGCGACCGCGGAACGACGGCCAGCTGACCGCCGCCTTGCGGGGAGCCGGGGCCAACGCGTCGTCCGCCGGGCGCTGGCCCGGTGCGGCGGTGACTTCGGCGGTAGTTTCGGCGGTGTCGGGTTCGGGCTCGAAGCGTCGGTAGGTCTTGGAATCGGCGGCGTCCACCACCCACATCCACTCGACGATCCCGAGCCGCCCCGTGAAGTAGGCACCACGGTCATGATTCTGAGGCGAGCGGAAGTGATACGGATTGAGCGCGACGAGCTGAGTGGGCTCCGCTTCGCCCGCCTTCATCCGCAGCTCGCCCTCGGCGAGCTCGACCTCGACCACCTCGCCAGCGCGATCGCGATAGGAGCCGACGAGTCGCTCCAGATCCGCCGCGCCGAGCTCCACCACCGGCAGCTCCGAGCTCACCTTGGCGCCGTCGATGAGCTTGACCAGCTCTTCGGAGTCCGCCTCACGGGCGGCCGCTAGCGCGGCCTGCTTCTCGAAGTCGAGCACCGGACCGCGGCGGACCAGCGCTGCGACCACCTCTGGCAGCTGCCGCTGCACGCTGTCGCTGAGGGTCGTATACATGGTGTCGACCACGCCGTGCTCGATCAGGCGCACCGCAGCTGCCGTATGCTGGCCTTCCACCGCCCGCCCCAGCGGGCTGCGCAGCAGAAAGAGATCGCGCAGGTCCGGATCGGCCCCCCGCTTCAGCAAGAGATCAACCACGTCAGCGTGGCCGTAGCCCGCGGCAAAGTACAGCGGTGTCGCGTTGTAACGGGTCTGAGCGTTGACGTCGACGCCAGACTCGAGCAAAGCCTCGACGCGCTCCCGGTCGCCTTCGCGGGCCGCGGACCAGATATCAGACGCGGCTTCAGAAGACTGAGCTTCAACAGACGGGGCTTCAGAAGACTGAGCTTCAACAGACGGAGCGAAGATCGGACTGACGGCGAAAAGAGTTAGAACCAATAGCCAGTGCATGGGCACCTCCTTGTGGAGGGCTCAGTGTACACCCGGCTGAGAGCTACCCCGTTGCGCAGACCGACCAAACCCGCAGAGCAGCGCTTGGTCCCTGGTAAGCAGAGATTGCACACGACATACTCATCCGAAATTGCAACAGTGGCGAAGCCACGTTTTAGACTATAAAAAACTCTAAGCGCAAAATTATGATTTCACCTGAAGCGGGAACGGTCGCTTCGAAGACGCCGAGCCGCCGGCCAAGAAGGGATCTGTGAGCACCAACATCGAGCTTCCTGCACCTCCCGCAGCTGCGACTGTCATGGAGCCAGAATCGGACGCCGCGCAGTCGGACGAAGGACGGTCTAGCGAGTCGGGATCTAGTGAAATGGATCGGATGGCATCCCCGCTCGACACCCGAGGTCCGGAGACGGTCGCGCTGTCGGTCGTCATACCCGTACGCAATGATCCGACCAATCTCGAGCACTGTCTCAGCGCTCTGGCGGCCTCTGAAGACTGCGTCTACGAGGTCATCGTGGTCGACGACGCTTCCACCACCGACGAGACCGCCGCGGTCGCCCGACGCCATGGCGTCAAGCTCTTGCGCCAGGAGCCACATGCCGGACCGGCGGCGGCTCGCAACCTGGGAGCGGGATCCGCACGCTACGACTACCTGTTTTTCCTCGACGCCGACGTCTGCGTTCAGCCCACCACCCTGAAGCAGATCGCGACCAAGTTCGCCGAGTCGCCCGACCTCAACGCCTTCTTCGGCTCCTACGACGCCAGCCCCGGTGCGCCGGGTCTGCTGTCGCAATATCGCAACCTGCTCCACCATTACGTGCACCAGAGCGGCAACGAAGACGCTTTCAGCTTCTGGAGCGGCTGCGGTGCGGTCAAAAAGTCGGTCTTTCTCGATCTGGGCGGCTTCGACATCGGCTACGCCAGCGCCAGCGTCGAAGACATCGAGCTCGGAGCCCGCCTGCGCGACGCCGGCCACCGTATCGAGCTGGACAAGAGCATCCAGGTCAAGCACATGAAGCGCTGGACGCTGTGGGGGATGATCCACACGGATATCAAGAACCGGGCGATCCCGTGGACCCTGCTGCTGCTGCGTCAAGGCGACATTCCCAACGATCTGAACCTGCGCCACAGTCAGCGCCTCAGCGCTGTGCTGGCGGGCGGCCTGGTGGTGGCGTTGTCTCAGCTCTGGCTGCTGGCAGCCGCCGCCTGCATGGCCGGCATCGTGGCCTGCAACCTGGGCTTCTACCGATTCTTGGTGCGGGCCAAGAATCCGCTCTTCGCGCTGGTGGTGATCCCGCTACACGCGCTCTACTACCTCTACAGCAGCCTGGCGTTCGCATGGGGTCTGGCGACGCACTTCTGGCGCCGGATGACCGGCTCAGGCTGACGTCGACTGCAGGCGTCGTCTCGTGTGACCCATGACCGCACCGCACCTCATCCACTGCTCGTACCACAAGTGCCTGACGGTCTACTTCAAGCGCGTCATGCACGCGACGTTCAACCTCTGCTTGCCCTGGAGCGGCGGCCACCGGCACTACAACAGTGATCTCGAGGCGTTCGCTGCCGACTTTCGCAAGCGCCGGGTCGCTTCGGTCAACAATCGCTTCCTCGACCTCGAGCGACTCGGGCGATTCAAGATCTCGCGTTTCGTGCGCGACCCGCGTGACCTGGTGGTCTCGGGCTACTTCTACCACCGGCGCGGCGCCGAAGCGTGGACGCGGATCGCGGGTCCGACGGCGGAAGACTGGGCCTTCGCCAACGGCTGCGTGCCGGAAGGCCTACAGGCTCAGCCGCAGATGTCGTTCGCCGACTATCTGCAGTCGCTATCGCCGGAAGACGGCCTGCTGGCCGAGCTCGAATTCCGTCGCTACCACTTCGAGTCCATGGCCCGGTGGCCGGTCGAGCATCCCGACATCCTGACCTTCCGCTATGAGGACATCCTGGGCAACGAGGCGCGAGTCTTTGACGAGCTGTTCGAGTTTTATGGCCTATCGTGGCTCGAAACGGCCCTGGCCCGGCGCTTCGTGCGACGGTACTCGCTGCGCAAGCTGCCCGCCGACGCCCACGTGCGCAACCCCAAGTCCGGCCAGTGGCGAGAGCACTTCACGCCGCGCGTGCGCCAGGCTTTCGAAGACCGCCACGGTGGGTTGATCGAACGGCTGGGCTACCCGCAGGACTGAGCGCCCCAGACCATGGCCAGCATCCTCTGCGTCACCAGCGATCTGGCGGGAATCCTCTATTCGAGCGTCGAGCTGGCGCGTCGGCTCGTGCTCGACGGCCACCGCGTCACCGTCGCCAGCTTTGTCGAGGCCCGCGCTACCGTCGAGGCCCAGGGCCTCGACTTCGTGCCCCTGGAGCGCAGCCGCTATCCGGACTTCATTGCGGCCGACCGGCGGCTCGGCGTCTTTAAGCGGCTGCGGCGCCTCGAAGAGCGTCGCCGAGACGCTTTGGACGCACTGGCCGTCGAGGATTTGCTCGAGGCTGCGCGCCGAATGGCGCCGGATCTGATCCTGATCGATGGCGAGCTGCACGAGCAGATTATCGCCCTTGCAGGGGCTTTCTCAGATGGCGGCCCGCCGATCGTCGGGCTCAATACGTTCGTCTCGATCTGGCGACGGCCTGGTCTGCCGCCGCCCAACCGTAGAGCCACACCCGGCGTCGGCTGGCAGGGCAGCCGCTTCGGGATGTGGCTGCTGTGGCAGGCCCTGTGGCTGAAGAAGCAGCTCCGGGCGGGACGCCTGCGGCTGCAGCGCGTCGGATGCGATCGGCTGTCGCTGCTGCGCCGGCTCGCGGACCAGCACGGTTTCGACTTTCGACGCGAGACCGACACCACGCAGTGGCTGATGCCCTTCACCTACCGTCGGCTGCCGGTGCTGAGCCTGCACGCGCTGGAGTTCGAGTTTCCCCATCAACCGCCCGAGCACGTGACCTACGTCGGGCCGCTGCTCCTCGAGACACGCCGGGACAGGACCTCGCCCGAGGATCGAGCGCAGCTTCAGGAGCTCTACGACACGTGTCGAGACGGACGCCAGAAGCTGATCTACGCCGCCTTCGGCTCATTCTTCACCAGCAACCTTGGCTTTCTGCGGCGCCTCGCGGTGACAGCGGCGGAGCGGCCGGATTGGGAACTGGTGATCAGCCTCGGCGGCAAGCGGGAGCCGGCCGAGCTTGGGGAGCTGCCGGAGCGCGTCCACGCGTTTCGCTGGCTGCCGCAGCTCGAGGTTCTGCAGCACGCTTCGGTGGCGATCACCCACGGCGGTATCAACACCCTCGACGAAT
>JBCCEE010000455.1:0-7098 GCA_039030415.1 Acidobacteriota bacterium | reverse complement strand
CGTTCAGGTCCACCATCGGAAGGGAACGCTCGCTTGTGTCCTCGTGGTTGCAACGGTAGAATAATAAAAAAAAATGCGCACGCCCCCTTTCCCAGCATCTCCGGAGACCATGACATCGTCGTGAGCGCGGATGGAAAGAGGGTATGCAAGGTCAGTGCCACGCTAGGGCTGGGCCGGATCGACGCAAAATCGCGGTCCCTGCACCTTGCAGAGACCGCAATCGACGCTCAATCGTGGTCTCTGCACGGTGCAGAACGTAGGGTCCAAGAACCGCTGGACGGTCGACTCGAACAGGGTCCAGGCTTTCTATCTGGGTTACTCAGCCGGCTCGGTCACTTGGGCCAGGGTATTCGTCGCCAACCCGTCGAAACGGGGGGCGAGCACTCGCGAAGCTGTCGCCGCTCGCATACCGTAGGGGTACTTGCGAACCGAGACGTCAAAAACGCAGGAGAAGGTCGTTTGGATGAGTTGAGTCCTTGGCTCGAGGCCGTGCTGGGTTTGGACGCGGCGCAGCAGCAGAAGCTGGCGTGGTCGCTGGCGGTGCTGGGGGGACTGTGGCTCGCTCGCTCCTTGATCCTGCGGCTGGTCGAACGACGCACCGACGACGTGCGGGTGCGCTACCGCTGGAAGAAGGTGTCGATCTACCTGGCGGTGGCCCTGGGTGTGCTGGGGGTGACGCGGATCTGGATCGGCACCCTGCACGCCGCGAGCACCTACCTCGGGCTGCTGTCGGCGGGCCTGGCGATCGCGCTCAAGGACCCTCTGGTCAACCTGGCGGGCTGGCTTTTCATCCTGTGGCGGCGGCCGTTCAAGGTGGGCGACCGCATTCAGATCGGCGCCACCAGCGGCGACGTGATCGACGTGCGCATCTTCCAGTTCACGGTGCTCGAGATCGGCAACTGGGTGCAGGCCGACCAGAGCACGGGGCGCATCGTCCACGTGCCCAACGGCCAGGTATTCCTCCAGCGCCTGGCCAACTCCACCTCGGGTTTCGCCTTTCTGTGGAACGAGCTGCCGGTGCTGGTGACCTTCGAGAGCGACTGGCGTAGAGCGAAGGAGATCCTGCAGGAGATCGCCGATCGCCATACGCATCACCTCTCGGAAGAGGCCCAGCAGCAGGTGCGTCGCGCGGCCGAGAAGTTCATGATCTTCTACTCCAAACTGACGCCCAAGGTCTACACCAGCGTCGAGGACAGTGGCGTGCTGCTCACCATCCGCTACCTGTGCAACGCGCGTCGACGGCGCGGCTCGGCGGAGGCGATCTGGGAAGACATCCTCGATCGTTTCGCGGAGTGCGACAACATCGACTTCGCCTACCCGACCCAGCGCTTCTACGACAACCCGCGCGAAGGCAAGCCCGGGACGCTGCCGCCCGCCAGCGGGCCGACGCATAGCGGGCCGACTTAGCGTTCAGGCGATTCCGCCCGCTCGAGCGCCGGACTGGCGCTTCATCGCCCGTCGTGCTCGCTCGGCCCGCGAGGTTCGAGCACCCGACGGTAGGCGCTCATTCTCGACCTGCGCCCGAAAGCTTGCTGGACTTTTGTTCAGGTTTTCGTGAAGACGGAGCTCGCCGGCGATCGCTAGGATTTCCTCAGTGCTTCAGCAACCCATAGAAAAAGGTTGAAATGATCCATGACGTCCTCGTCTTTCTAAAGGACCAATTGAGTGAGTTTTTTGACACCCATCCGAGTTGGCAGGCCAGCGATCCTGGAGAAGGTGGGGTGGTACTCCTCGATGGCGAGACGATGAATCCTATTACGTTCCGATTGGGCGCCGTGACCGCCCTATTGATCAATTTAGAGGAAGAGAGCACGCTGCGGCCGGCAGACCCGTATCGTCGGGATTCGGCGGATGGCGAGATCCTCGCGGTGCAGCCCGAGATTCGGCTACACCTCTACGTGCTCTTCGTGGCGAGCTTCAGAAAATATGAGCAGTGCCTCCAGGCCCTCTCACTGATCATCCACTACTTCCAGAACCGCCGCGTGCTCGACGACGTGCACCTGGCGACCCGAGTGGACCGCTTGGGTCCGCTGAAGACCGAGCTGGTCACCCTGCCCTTTTCTGAACAGAAAGAAATTTGGAGCACCCTGCGGGCCCCCTACCACCCCTCCGTGCTCTACAAGATCAGCTGGGTCGCCTTCCGCGACGAAGAGGGTCTCAGCCTGCCGCGAGTCACCGAGCCGATCTTCGAGATAACCCAATAGAGCCAACGCCGTCACCTTCCTGACCCAACGTCCCAACCCGGAGAACGAACGAGAAAATGCCTACCTACAAGACCCCCGGTGTGTACGTGGAGGAGATTTCGACCCTGCCGCCTTCGGTCGCGGAGGTCTCTACCGCGATCCCCGCCTTCCTCGGCTACACGGAGAAGGGGCCTAAGCTCGCCCGAGTGAACACGCTGCTGGAATTCGAAGAGAGCTTCGGAGGCGCCAAGCCGCGGAGCTTCTCGGTCCGCACCAGCAGCGGCGACGGCCCGAAGACGATCGAGGAGGTCAGCGCGGTCGACTGCGACTCGGATCTTCCGGAGCTGCTGCTCTACTACTGCATTCAGCACTACTTCAAGAACGGCGGCGGTCCCTGCTACGTGCTGTCGGTGGGTGACTATTCCAAGCCGCCGGCCAAGGACGACTTCTCAGACGGGCTGACCCTGCTCGAAAAGGAAGACGAGCCGACCCTCATCCTCCTCACCGACGCCGTCCTGCTGCCGGCGCCGGACTACTACGAGCTCTGCGGTCAGGTGCTGAGTCAATGCAACAAACTGGGCGATCGCTTCGGCGTGTTCGATGTCAAAGACGGCGACGTCGACGGCTTCCGCGACCAGATCGGCACCAACTACCTGATGTACGGGGCGGCCTATCATCCCTACCTCCGCACGTCCCTCAGCCACGACTACGAGGAAGACGGCGTGCTGATCGCAGGCGGCGCCGCGGCCGAAGGGGGTGACGGTGGCGCGGCGGAAGAGGGCGGCGGCGAGGCCGAGGCTGCCGAATCCGAGGCGGGAGGCGAAGCCGGCGGCGGCTCCCTGGCCGCGATCAAGTCGACCGAGACCGGCCTCTACAACACCATCAAGACCGCTCTCACCAAAGAGCGCGTGGTGCTGCCGCCGAGCGCTGCCATGGCCGGAATCTACGCCAGCGTCGACCGCGACCGCGGGGTGTGGAAGGCGCCGGCCAACGTCAGCGTGGCCGCGGTCATCGGCCCGACCCTGAAGATCGATCACGGTCAGCAGGAAGCGCTCAACATCGATCCGACCGGCGGCAAATCGATCAATGCCATCCGCGAGTTCACCGGCAAGGGGACCCTGGTCTGGGGCGCTCGTACGCTGGCCGGCAACGACAACGAGTGGCGCTACATCTCGGTGCGACGGCTCTTCAACATGATCGAAGAGTCGGCCCAGAAGGCGACGTCCTTCGCGGTCTTCGAGCCCAACGACATGGCGACCTGGCTCAAGGTCAAGGGCATGATCGAGAGCTACCTCTACGGTCTCTGGGAGCAGGGCGCGCTGGCCGGACCCGCCCCCGAGGCGTCGTATTTCGTCAATGTCGGCCTGGGCAAGACCATGACCAACCAGGACATCTTGGAGGGGCGCATGGTGGTCGAGATCGGCGTCGCGGCGGTGCGGCCCGCCGAATTCATCATCTTGCGCTTCTCTCACAAGCTGCAAGAGGCCTGATCCGTCACAACACCTGATCTGAAACTCGAGAGGAAACCATGGCACTGACCCCAGCCGAAATCAAGGCGACCTACCCCCTCCCCGTTTACAACTATCTCGTCGAGGTTGGAGGCGTGGCGGTAGCGTTCTCCGAGGTCTTGGGACTCGACATCAGCTACGAGGACCACACCTACAAGGAGAGCCCCACCGAAAGCGGCGCTCCCGGCCCGCGCGTGATGCGCATGCCCATGCAGTCCAAGCCCGCCAACGTCACGCTCAGAAAAGGCGTCGTCAAGGCGGTCAGCGTGCCGGCGCTGTATGAGTGGATCCACGCGATTCAGACCAACCAGGTTGAAAAGAAAGACATTTTCGTTCGGCTGTGCGACGAAGCCGGAGCGACGCTGATCAGTTGGAAGATCATCAATGCCTTTCCGATCCGGCTGGAAGCCCCGGCGTTCAAGGCTGCATCGAACGACGCGGCTATCGAAAGCCTGGATCTGATCGCCGACGGCGTGGAGATCGAGGAATCCTGAGTCGACTCGAACCATGGCCCAAAGCAAGGATTTTCAGAAGCGGGTCTACCCGCTGCCGGTCTACAACTTCCAGGTGACGCTCGGAGGCACGGCGATGAGCTTCGTCGAGGTTTCCGGCATCGCGGTGGAGTACGAGACGGTCACCTATCGCCACGGGTTGTCCTTTGCCGAGGGGGAGCAGATCCAGTCGTTCCACTTCGACTCCTTCGTGCCGGTCACGCTCCGACGAGGCACCATCCTGGGCAGCGAGCCGCTGGCGCTCCACAGCTGGCTGCAGCAGCGAGACCTCCGCAGCCTCGAAGTCAGCCTCTGTGACGAGGCGGGCCTGCCGCAGATCTCCTGGCGGATCGCCAAGGCGCTGCCCGTCCGGCTCGATGCGCCCTGTTTCGACGCCGGCGCCAGCGAAGTTTCGATCGAGCGCCTGGAGCTTCGGGCGCGCGGGGTGTCTCTTGTCGAGCACTGAGATGTCAGCCACTGAGATGTCAGCCACTGAGATGTCAGCCACTGAGATGTCGAGCACTCTGATGCCACGGGTGGGTGGCTGATGGATGAGCTCTGGCTCGGCTTCCGCTTCGACGTCTTCTTCTTCCCCGGCGCTGACGCCTCGGGCGCTCTCGACGCCCGCAGCAAGGCGCCGGCCGGTGGCGTCGATCTGCGGTTCCAGAGCGTGAAGGGGCTGGGCGCCGTCGTCGCCACCGGGTGCTACCCGGAAGGGGGACAGAACCTCTATGCCCAGCGGCTGCCGACCGGGGTCGACTACGAGCCCCTGGTCCTGGAGCGCGGTCTGGTGGTCGATTCCGCGCTCGACCGCACGTTCGACGAGGCGATGGGCCTGTTCAAATTTTCGCCTTCGAATGTCCTGGTCTCGCTCCTGAACGAGGCCAAGGATCCGGTGTCGGCCTGGCTGTTCCAGAACGCCTATCCCCTGCGCTGGGCGACCTCCGATCTCGACGCTGGCGCCAAGCGCGTCGTCGTCGACACCCTGGAGCTGGCCTACTCCCGCATCCAGCGGCTGGAGGTTTGAAAGGAAGTCTTCGAGATGCTGAAACGGCCGAGAGAACGCGAGTCATGACACCGCAATTGGCAAAGCTCGAGAAGCTCAAGATTCTCGCCTTCACCAACGTCGAGAGGACCGAGAAGGCCGGCGGCTGCTGTGAATTCGAGGCGATGTTCAACCCCGCGTCGATCCGGGATTCTTACTCGATCGTGTGGGGGGAGCGGCAAGGGCAGAACAGCAGCTCTCGGCAGGCGAACTATGCGCGCACTGCGCCCAGGAAGCTCGAGCTGAGCCTGCTGCTGGACGGCACGGGAGCCCATGGCTTCGAGGGCACTCCCCAGAAAACGGTTGCGGACCGCGTGCGAGATTTTCTCGACGTCACCCACCGCTACAACGGTGACATTCACGAGCCCAACTACCTGGTGCTGGAGTGGGGCGGGCTCGACTTCTCGTGCCGTCTTTTAAACGTCGATATCAACTACAGCCTCTTCGACCGGGACGGCAAACCGCTGCGCGCCGAGCTGGCGATCTCCTTGGTGGGTGATGAGGCGGACACGAAGCGCGCGGGTCGAGAGCAGAAGTCTTCGCCCGATCTCACCCACGTGCGGACCGTGCGCTGCGGCGATACCTTGCCGCTCCTCACCCAGCAGATCTACGGCTCGTCGAGCCACACCCTGGGGGTGGCTCGCCTCAACGACCTGAATCACTTCAGAAACCTCACCCCCGGCCAAACGCTGTTCTTCCCTCCCCTCGAGCGCCTCGAGGCCGAAAGCGAGGCCGCGGGCCTTTCGACGCCATGAGCGTAGTGACCCCAACTATCCTCAGCGAAGGCCAATCCATGGATCCGGCCTTCGCGCTGCTGTCGCTCGACATCAGCCGGCACGTCGGACGCATACCGACCGCCGAGCTCCGGTTCAATGACGGCAGCGCCGCACGTCGCAACTTCGCCATCAGTGACAGCGACTTCTTCCAGCCCGGCAAGGCCATCGAGATCAAGCTGCGCCGGGAGGGCGGAAAGGACCACACCGTCTTCAAAGGCCTGGCCGTTCGCCAGGAGGTCGACGCCACCGGCGACGAGTCCACCCTGACGGTGGGCCTCAAAGACGCCGCGCTGCGCTTGACCGGGCCCCGGCGCAGCGCGGTCTTCCGCGAGCAATCCGACGATCAGATCGTCGGCGCCATCCTGCAGGCGGCGGGGCTCGAGCAGGGGACGCTGACGGCGACCCGGCCCAAGCACCCGGAGATTGTCCAGTACCACTGCTCGGACTGGGACTTCATCCTGTCTCGGGCCGACGTCTGTGGGCGGGTGGTCGTCGCTGAGGACGGCAAGATCTCGCTGCGCGAGCCGGACTTGTCCGGAAGTCCGAAGGCTTCCTTCGAATGGGGCATCGAAGAGATCTTCGAGCTCGAGATGGAGGCAGACGCCAGCCGTCAGTACCACGCCATGGAGAGCCTGGCGTGGGATCTCAAGATGCACAAGACGACCGCCCCCAGCAAGGCCAAGCCGGTGAACCTCGGCCAAGGCAACCTCGATGGCGCGGGAGTCGCCAAGGCCCTGGGCTTCGACACCTACACGCTCTCCCACCCGGTGCCCGCGCATCCCGAGGAGCTGCAGGCCTGGGCCGACGCCAGGATGGCCCGCCTCCGGATGGCGATGCTCCGAGGTCGGGTGACGGTCTCGGGTCTGGCGGAGCTCAAACCCCTCGACCCGATCGAGATCCTCGGCATCGGCGCACGCTTCAACGGCAAGACCCTGGTCACCGGCATCCGCCACCGGGTCGAGTCGGGTCGCTGGCTTTCCGAGGTGCGGTTCGGTCTCTCGCCCGAAGGCCATTGCCGGCAGGAGCAGATCCTGGCGCCGGTGGCCGCCGGCCTGCTGCCCGGCGTCCGCGGTCTGCAGATCGGTGTCGTCAGCG
>JBCCEE010000454.1:0-7119 GCA_039030415.1 Acidobacteriota bacterium | reverse complement strand
CGATTCAGAACAGCTCCGGCGGGCATTCGGTGGTGTGGGCCGAGGAAAACTCGCGCGATTCGATCTTCGCGGCGCTCAAGCGCAAAGAGACCTACGGCACCAGCGGTCCCCGCATGCTGGTGCGCTTCTTCGGCGGCTGGGACTTCAGCGCCGAGGATTGCGGTCGCGACTTCGTGAAGAAGGGCTATGAGCACGGCGTGCCGATGGGCGGTGATCTGCGCCCCAACCGTAGGGACAAGCCGGCGCCGACCTTCATCACCGCCGCCTGGCGCGACGAGACCAACCTCGAGCAGATTCAGATCATCAAGGGTTGGGTGGAAGATGGCGAGACCAAGGAGAAGGTCTACCGGGTAGCCGGTGACGCGGGCAGCCCCTTCAACGCTCAGCAGGCGGTCGATCCCGAGACCTGCAAGGCCTATCCCGACCGTGGCTCCAAGCTGCTGTGCGCGGCCTGGGAAGATCCCGAATTCGATCCCGATCAGCACGCCTTCTACTACGTGCGAGTGCTCGAAGAGCCGGTCTGCCGCTACAGCACGCTGTGGTGTCGCGAGCGCATCGGCTTGGATCCGCTCGACACCGCCCAGTGTCAGGAAGATCTCGCGGCCTGGCAGCAGGGCACCGCGGAGCAGAGGCTGAAGGCGGCTCAGGGCGCCAAATGCTGCAGCGATCAGCTGTCGGTGCCGTTTGTGCAGCCGGTCATCCAAGAGCGCGCCTGGACCTCGCCGATCTGGTACGAGCCCAACAGCAAATGAGCTGGATCAAATCGCCCGCGCTGCACATGGCGGTGCTCGGCGGGCTGATGTTCGGGATCACGGTCCAGCGCGGCGGAGCTCTGTTCGACGCGCGGCGGATCGAGGTCCCGAGCCACCGTTTCGAGCTCTCTCTGCAGGGCTTTGTCAGCGACAACTTCCGTCTGCCGACGCTCGACGAGCAGCAGGAGATCCTCGACAACCTGATCGACCAGGAGGTGCTCTACACCTACGCGCTCGAGCTCGGCATGCACGACCAGCCCGCCGCCCAGCGTCGGCTGGCGCAGATCGCCGAGTTCGTCGAGTCCAATCCCCATGAGCATCCCACCCAGGCCGAGCTGGCAGAGGAAGCGATGACGCTGGGCCTGCACCACGGCGACATGGTGGTGCGCCGTATCCTCATCGACAGCGCCACGCGCCTGATCCGGGCGGTGGTGCTGGTGCAGGATCCGCGCCCCGAGCTGGTCGAGGCCTACCTGGCGTCGCATCCCGAACGGTTCGAGCAGCCGGCCCGCAGCCGCATCTCACAGGTGATGGCCAACGGCTTCAAATGGCCCGATACCGGGGCTCGAGCCGGCGAGCTGCTGGCGCATATCCGGAGCGAATCCCTGTCCCTGGAGGCGGCGGTGGCGCTCGGGGACGAAGGCTTTGTCGAACCGCACCTGGAGCCCCTGACCGAGAAGGCGCTGACGACCAAGTTTGGTAGCGAGCTGGCCGCTAGCGTCCTGCAGCTGCCGGTTGGCGCCTGGTCCGAGCCGATCGAGTCGCGCTACGGTCACCACTTGATCTACGTCCACGAGCTGCTCCCGGCCTACGTGCCGCCGCTGGCGGAGGTCTACGACGAGGTAGCGGCCGAGCTGCTGCGCAAACTGGCCGACGACTGGCTCGCCCTGCGTCTCGAAGAGCTGCGCGCTGAATACGAGATCATCGCACCCGAGATTACCGCACCCGACATCACGGCGCAGGTCCCCACAACGGAGGCCGCGTCATGATGCGTTGCCGGTGGCAGGCGTTGGGTGTCGTGCTGACGGTGCTCGTCAGCTGGGCTTCGCCAGCGGCTGCCCATCAGTTTGCCCCAGCCCTGCTCGAGCTCGAAGAGATCGCGCCGGGGCGCGCCGAGGTGCGCTGGAAACAGCCGGCGGTGCGGGTCCAGGGCAGTCGCCTGCGTCCCGTCCTGCCGGTGGATTGTGAGGGCGTCGGCGAGCCGGTGGTGGAGCGCGAGGGCACCGGCCTGCGGGCTTCGTGGGAGATCGCGTGCCCGAGCGGCCTGGTCGGGGCCTCGGTCGGCGTCGAGGGCATTGCATCCAGCCGTGCCGACGTGCTGCTGCGGGTCGCGCTGCTCGACGGCCGCAGCCTGCGTCACGTCCTCACCGCCGCTGCTCCCAGCCTAGCGATCGAGGCTGATCCAACGGGCGCCGGCAGCGGGCGCCTCGGCGTGTTCCGCAGCTACCTCGTGCTTGGCGCCGAGCATATCGCCGCCGGCTGGGATCACCTGCTGTTCGTCATGGCCCTGGTGCTCCTCATCGGCTGGGGCAGCTCGCTGTTCTGGACGGTGACCGCCTTCACCCTCGGCCACAGCGTCACCCTGGCGTTGGCGTCGCTGGGCTGGGTGAGCGCGCCGCAGGGGCCGATCGAAGCCGCAATCGCACTGTCGATCTACGTCCTCGCCGTCGAGCTCACGCTCAGCCTGCGGGGCCGCACCACCTGGACCCAGCGTGCCCCCTGGATCGTCGCCAGCGGCTTCGGCCTGCTGCACGGCTTGGGCTTCGCCGGAGCGCTGCGCGAGGTCGGCCTGCCCGCCGGCGAGATTCCCATGGCGCTGTTTTCCTTCAACGTCGGCATCGAGCTTGGGCAGTTGGCCTTCGTCGGCGTCGTACTCCTGGTCCGCGCTCTCCTCGTCGCCCTGCCGCTGCGCTGGCCGGCCTGGGTCCGCGCCCTGCCGGCCTATGCCATCGGCTCCTGCGCCGTCTTCTGGTTTTGTGAGCGGGTCACAGGATTGATTTATGGGTAATAGCAATCCGCACGAGTCGAGATTTCCACTCGTCAACCACCGGTTAGGTGCAGCACGGCAGCCTACAGCGGTTGTTGGAGGCACTGGAATCCGGGTCCAGACCTTGGTCGTCGCAGCTCGGGACTGGGGGATGTCTCACCAAGAAATTATCGATGAGTACGGTTTGACCGCCGGGCAGGTCGCGGAAGCTCTTGCCTATTACGAGGAACATCGTGCAGCGATCGATTCCTCGATCGCTGCTGACCAGAAGCTCGAGGCGACAGAAACCTAGTGAAGGCCTCAGTCCTCGCGCAACGCCGCCATCGGCTCGATCTCCAGCGCTTGCCGCGCCGGCACCATGGCGGCGGCCAGGGTGACTGCGGCCAGGACGAGGCCGACCGCGGCGAAGACCCACGGATCCTGCGCTTTGACCTCGAACAGCAGCGCGTCGAGAACTTGACTCGACGCCCAGGCCGCGGGCAGGCCGATGGCGGTGCCGATGGTGGCCAGGAGCAGTCCCTGCCGCATGATGGTCCCTAGCACCTGGTTGGGCTGAGCACCGAGCGCGACGCGTAGGCCGATCTCGCGGCGCTGCTGAGTCACGGTGTAGGCCAGGACGCCGTAGATGCCGACCACCGCGAGAGTCAACGCGACGATGGCGAAGACCACCATCAGCAGGACCACGAATTGCTGGGCGGCGCGCTGACGGTCGAGCAGGCTCTCGAAGGCGGCGGGGTGGTGCAGCACGAGCTGAGTGTCGATGCCTTGCAGCACCGCCTGGATCGGCCCGAGCGCCTGCAGCGGCTCGTCCGTGGTCTTCACCACCTGGGTCAGCGCCCAGTTGCGGTCGTCCGCGAACTGCCGGTGCGAGACGTAGTACTTGGTGCGGATCGAGCCGAGGTGATCGAAGGGGACGTCGGCGACGACGCCGATGACGGTGCGTTCGGCATTGGCGGCGCCGAGCACTTTGCCCAGCGGGTCCTGACCGGGCCAGATTTGTTCGGCCATCTCTTGGTTGATGATCACCACCGGCTGTTGATCCGGGCCGTCGCGGTCGTCGAATTGGCGACCGCGCAGCAGCGGGATGCCCAGGGCTCCGAAATAGTCGCCGCTGATGATCCGGGTCTCCCCGCCGGTCATCTGACGCTCGCCCTGATCGTCGACATAGGTGACGCCCCAGTAGTTGTAGGGCCCGAGAGCCGGCAGCTTGGAGATCGCGCCGGTGGCGACGACCCCGGGAAGCCCAGCGATCTCGTCCTGAAATCTGCGATGGAAACGGTCGCGCTGCGCGCCGTCCGGGTAGCGGGCGGTAGGCGTGTTGATCTCGAACGTCAGCACGCCCTGGGGATCGAACTGCAGGGGAACCTGATGCAGCGCGGCGAAGCTGCGCAGCAACACGCCGGTGCCCACCAGCAGGACCGCCGCCAGCGCGATCTGGCTGGCGACCAAGCCGGCCCGTAGTCGGCGTCGCGCCGGGCTCGTGCCGCCGCCGCGCGAGCCGCCGCGCAGCGCCTTGGCGGGATCGATGCCCGCCGCCTGCAGGGCGGGAGCGAGACCGCAGAGCAGCGTCGTGACGCCGATCATGGCCAGGCCAAAGAGCAGCAGGCGCGGGTCGAAGCTCACCTCTTCCGAGCGCGCTAGCGAATCCGGGCTCACCGCCAGCAGGGCTTTGACGCCGAGGTACGCCGTGAAGCCACCGATGATTCCGCCTAGAGCGGTGGCGATGCTGCTCTCCAGCAGCAGCTGGCGTGCCAGCCGGATGCGTCCTGAGCCGAGCGCCGAGCGCACCGCCATCTCGCGGCTGCGCGCCAGGCCGCGGGCGACCAGCAGATTGCCGATGTTGATGGCGGCGATCATCAGCACCAGGACGGCGGCGCCGAAGAGTACGCCGAGGCTGGTCGGGCTGGAGCCCACGACGTCGTCGAACAGCGGCAAGATCTCGAGCGAAAGATCGCTGCGGTCTGCTTCCAGCTCGGCGTCGATGCGCGCCATCAGCGAGTCTGCCTGGGCCTGGGCTTGAGCCACCGAGGCCTCCGGGGCGAGCCGGGCGATCGCGGAAAGGTAAAAATTTTGACGATGGAACCATCGTCCTTCGGGATGCAAATTGAGTGGAATCCAAAGGTCGACCTCGCCCTGCAGCACGTCGAGAAAGGTCGGGCGCAAGATGCCGATGACGGTGAAGGAGATGCCGTCGAGCTCGAGCTGCTGGCCGACGATCTCGGGGTCGCCACCGGTCAGCTGCTGCCACAGGTGATGGCTGAGGATGACGACTTCAGAGCCGAAACGCGCTTCGCCGCCGTTCTCCTCTTGCGGGCTCAGCAGGCGGCCGTGGAGCGGCGTAGCGCCCAGAACCTCGAAGTAGCCAGCGCTCACCGCCAGCGCCCGAGTGCGTCGAGCGGGCCCCAGACCGGTCAGGTCGAGGCCGGTCTCACGATAGTCGTAGAACGCTCCGGTGGCCGCGAACGCCTTGACCTGGTCACGGTAGTCGCGAAAGTCGGGCCCGGTCAGGTAGCTGAGCTCGCCTGGCATCTGGGTGGAGGCGCTGTAGAGGCGCACCAGCCGATCGGGCTCGGGATACGGCAGAGGGTTGAGCAGCACCGAGCTGACGACGCTGAACACCGCCGTCGTGGCGCCGATGCCGACCGCCGCGGTCAGTACCAGAACGGCCAGCAGACCGGGCTGCTTTGAGTATCCGCGCAGCGCGGAGCGAAGGTCTTGGGTCCAGGTCATCGCGTCGCCTCCGGGGAGCGAGCAGCCCGGGCCGAGCATGGCAGCGTGGCACAGCTCGCGCGTCAGCAGCGGGTCGCCGAAGCGCCGCTCGGCCTCGGCGTGGGCGTCGCGAGGGGACCAGCCCTCGCGCTCCAGCCGCGCCTGCTCGTGTTCTCGGTGAAACGCGAATTCCTCGTCCATCCGCTGCCTCAGACGGCGCCGCCGCCAGCTTCGCCAGGCGTCCCAGGGCGAGAAACGCCGGGTCATTTGCTGGGCACCACGCGCGAGATGGTGTGGACGAAAGCCATCCAACCGTCGACCTCGCGATTCAGCCGCCGCTTTCCGGCGGCGGTCAGGCGGTACACCCGGGCACGCCGATTGGACTCCGGATTGCGGCTCCAGCTCGATTTGAGCAGGGAAGCCTTCTCGAGCCGATAGAGCGCCGGGTAGAGCGAGCCTTGTTCAACCGAGAGGTCACCGTCGGTGAGCTCTCCGAGACGCTGGCCGATGGCGTAGCCGTGGCTGGGTCCTTCGCTGAGGACCTGCAGCACCAGCATGTCTAAGGTGCCGCGCAGGAGGTCGGAGCTCAACTGGTTCATGATGGGACGAGGGTATCGCGTCGTTGTTTAGATTGCCTGTTACTTAGACAGTCTATTGTTTAGACAGACTAGGTATACGCGGTGTCCCAGGGAAGGTTGCGCTCCGTGACGATTTCTATTCGCTGAAGATGCGCAGGCTCTCGCCATCCTCCGAATCGAAGCTCAAGTCGAGCGTGTCCAGGTTCTCGCGTAGATAGTCACTGTCGATCTTGTGGAAGTCGGTTTCGCCGGCACCGACGACGATGGTACCCGTCGCCCAATCCGGTAGAAACGATTGCACCGCCAGGCCGGCTCGCACCAAGCCGATCGGGATCCTCAGATTGAGATCGTCGTCGCCGTGCTCGTCACAAGACTGGATGCACAGGTGCTTGGCCCGCGGTTTGGACGCACGGGCTTCCGGGCGCGGACGAGAATGCGAGCTCTCGATGTCCCGCAGTTTGTCGAGCAGCCGCTGGGCATCTTCGACGCTGATCTTGCCGTCGGCCAACATGTTGAGAACGAGTTTGCGTTCGCTTTCGGCGGTAGCGGTCATGGGTCTTCCTCCTGGAGTGTGATGTCGTGGGATTCAAGAGAGTTTGCCGAGGGCTTCGTCGACGCTGATCTCGCCCGCCGCTAGCGCTTCCAGAACGCGGGTGTTGGCTGAGGGGGCAGCGAAGCTGGCGTCGAGCGCCGCGGTGATCGCCCGCAGTCGGTTCTTGACCGTCGGGTAGCTGATCCCAAGCTCCTTTTCCATCTTCTTGATCGAGCCGTGATGCCGCACGAAGGCGTGGACGAAGACCTGATCTTCGGTCGACAGCTGGGCCAGCGGTGGTACCTGGAAGTCTCCTTCGGTGGAGATTCCGCACTGCGTACATTCCAAGCGCTTGATCTCCATCGACTGTCCGCAGCTACTGCATTTCGCATGGGAGATATCCATCGATCCTCCTCCGATTCGACCGATGCGTCGCGCAACGGATGAGAGCAGTGTAGAGAAGGGGATTGATAAAATCAATAAGAAAATTAAAAAAATTAATCCAAAGGCGTAATGCGGTTGAATAAAAGGCCTGGTGGCGTGATTCCTCGAGAGCAGACT
>JBCCEE010000453.1:0-7134 GCA_039030415.1 Acidobacteriota bacterium | reverse complement strand
GGCAAGGAGTGCAGGGGACCGTCGGCCAGGATCAGCAGGCGATCGGCACGCGCCAGCTGATCGGCCACCGGGGCGAGCAGCCGCTCGCTCAGCCGTCGCGCCGGCAGCAGGGCCTTCTCCAGTCGCCGATCGATGCGGCCGCGCTCGAGGTCGGTCCGAAAGCGCTCGATCTCGGCTTGCAGGGCCGCTTTGCCAACGCCCAGCGCCACGACGTTGGCCTCGACACGGTCTGGCTCGACGGCAAAGAGATAGCTTTGCTCCTCGCCCACCGAGTAGGAGAGCAGCAGGGTGCCAGCCTCGAGCATGGCGCGCGTCGCGGCGAGATCGAGCGGTTGAGGATCCTGCAGGGCGGCGAGTCGAGGTGCCGCGGCGTGAACTTCGGCGCGGATCGTATCCTGCCGGCGTCGCGCCTGCTCCAGGTCCTGTCGGGCCTGCTGCTGCTGCTCGGCGCTGACGTGGTCCGGCAGCTGCATCCAGTGGCGGAAGGCCCGGTCATAGTCTTTGTTGGCGGATCGGCGTCGCCGGCTGAGCTCGGCGGGCAGGTCGGAGGCGAACACCAGGTCGCGCTCGGCGAGGAGATCCAAGAGCTCCCGCGCTCGGTAGCGTTCGAGCAGGTGGAACGCTTCGGCTGTGTTGCCCATCGAGACCAGCAGGTCGATCGCTTCGCGGTAGGCACTGGCGTAGCGAACGCCGAAGCCGGCGCGCACTTCTTCCGAACCTCCGAGCTTGGTCCTCTGAGCTTCCAGCGCCTCGACCGCGCAGCGATAGGAGGTCAGCGCCGCTTCAGGCCGGGAGCTGCGTCGATGGAGGGTCGCGAGTCGGTGGCAGGCCGCGGCGATGGCCGAGCTACCCGGCACTCGCTCGCGACGGATGGCCAGGGCGCGCTCGTAGTGAGCCTCGGTGGTGTCGAGGTCGGAGCGGGCGAAGGCGATATCCCCCAGGACAAGCAGGCTGTCGGCGGTGGCGAGACCCATCGGGGTCAGCTGATCGACAATGTCGAAGCCGCGCTGAGCGTAGCGCTCGGCGGTGTCGACGTCGCCGAGCTCGAGAGCCAGCTTTCCGAGGCTGGCGAGGCTCTTGGCGACGTCGGGACTTTGCGGCGCCAGCTCGTCCCAGATGGCTAGCGCGCGGCGGAGGTAGCCGCCAGCGGTCTCGAGCTCGTCGCGGGCCATGGCCACGTTGCCCAGGCTGCTGAGGCTCGCCGCGACGCTCAGACCTTCCAGCCCGAGCCGTTGCTTGATCGCAAGGGCGCGCTGGTGGAAGTCCTCGGAAGCTCCCAGATCGCCACGTCGCAAGGCCAGAACACCGAGGCTGTTGAGGGTCATGGCCACGGCCGGGTGGTGCGGTGAAATCTCTTCCATGATGGCCAGGGCGCGACGGAAGGTGCGCTCGGCCGTGACCAGATCACCGCGGTTCGAGAGGACGTTGCCGAGGTTGAGGAGGCAGCCGGCGAAGTCGATGGTCGGCGGCAGCAGCTCCTGAATGGCCATCGAGTGGCGGTACATGGCCTCGGCGGCTGCCAGATCGCCGCGATACCGGGCGACACCCGCGAGGTTGTTGAGGCTGTCCGCGACGTGGCGGCTGCCGGGAGCGAGGCGCTCCCTGAGGGCGAGCGCACGCCTGAAGTAGCTCTCGCTCTCCACCAGATCGCCGCGGTACCACGAGACCACGCCGAGGTCGTTGAGACTCATGGCCTTACCAAGGCCGGACGCGGCGTTCGCCTGGCGCAGCTCGAGCACCTCGCGGTACCTGGCGATGGCGCGTACGAAGTCATTGCGGTCCCGGAACGACTTGGCGAGCAGATCGCGGGCCATCAGGATCACCGCTTCCTCGCCACTGGCCTCGGCCTGGTGCTTTGCCTGTTCCAGCTCGCGATCCACTACATCCCAGTCCCGCTGCTTACTGGCGGCGTCGACGATGCGCAGGTGCAGCCAAGCGGCTTGGACGGGAGCCCCCGCTGCGCTCGCCGCTTCCGCCATGCGCCGCCAGACCGAGAATCCCTCGCGGTGTGCCTCCTGAGCTACGAGGGCCTCGGCTCGTTCGTAGGCCGCGAGCTCGTCCGGGGTGAAGGCGGGGCGGGTCCAAAGCTTCCATTTTTGCGGCGTCAGATTGACTTTCAGCGTGGCGCCGTCTCGCGTCCCCCAAAGCGTCAGCGGACCGCGCGGCGCTTGCTCGATCTCGACTTCGTCGAGGTCGAACGGGGAGCGCAGAATGCCAGCCGCGGCCTCCGGGTTGGCGGGCGGCACCGCCGCCCGCTCCCATCGCAATAGGACGTCGCCGGGGCGGAGCCCAGCGCGATGCGCGGCATACTCTTCTTGGGCGATCTCGACGACGACGCCCGCCGGCGTTGGGTTCCCAGCGCTGGCTGACGCGTCCGCGGAGATTCGGTCGACTGCCAAGCCAAGCGCCAGCAGGACGAGAACTACAAGACTTAGGTGCACGCGGCCATAGGGCCGGCGTCGCGATCGCTCCGCCATCTCCAAATCCTCCAAGAACTGGGCGTCCGCCAATACATGGCGGATTCCCCGAATAGAATCGCTCATCTACTCCGTAACAAACGATTCATCGGGGGCCACAGTTTCTCGTCAGAGGAGTTGACTCCTTCGCGGCCGGACGCCGGGTCGCGGGCGCTAACGCCGGTGCTCGGGACTGTGGAAGTCGGTCTTGCAGCCGGCGTCCCATACTTCCGGCTGGTTGCCGTGCGCCGGAATGCCACCCTGATCTTTCAGCATGCGCGCTACGTGCAGGCAGTTCCATGCCAGGAAGGTGGTGTTGCGGTTGGTGAAGTCGTTCTCCGGGCCGCCCGAGCCGGGATCTCGATACGACGGCCCGGGGCCGGCTTCGCCCATCCAGCCGGCGTCGGCCTGGGGCGGCACGGTGTAGCCGATGTGCGACAGCGAGAAGAGGATATTCATGGCGCAGTGCTTGACGCCGTCCTCGTTGCCGGTGATCAGGGTGGCACCGACCTTGCCATAGTCGCGATACTGGCCCTTCTCATTGAACGAGTGGGTGTAGGAGTACATCCGCTCCAAGACGCGGTTGCACACCGACGATTTCTCACCCAGCCAAACCGAGGTGCCGATGATCAAAATGTCGCAGGCGTCGACCTTGGCCTGGATGATCGGCCAGTCGTCGCGGTCCCACTGATCGGTCTTGGACATGTCTTTTTCGACGCCGGCCGCGATCTCGTAGTCCACCGGCCGCAAGATCTCGCTCTTGACGCCGTTGGCCTCGAAGATGCGCTGCGCGATCATGATTACGCCTTCGGTGTGGGACATCAGAGGTGTCCGGGTCAGGGTGCAATTCAAAAAGAGCGCGGTGAGGTCGTCGTACTTGGCGGGCGGATGGCTGCACTGATGCTTCGTGATGCGGTCCAGCTGTTCGGTCACGATAGGATCCTTTCTGGTTTTGGGCTTCGAGCACCACAAGCCCTCGGCCCGTAAATGGCTTTCCTGGTTGCTTTGCCTCACCGCCCAAGTGGTTACGATTTTCGCGCCTAGTCTCTCACCTCGGTCCGCCCCTGGCTATCCTGAGGCGCCGCTGTCAGTCGCTGGGCTCGTCAGTTCTCCAGTGCGCGTGCGGCCTGCTTGGCGAGGCGAGCGAAACCCTGAAGGCTCGCCTGGTCGCGTACCTCGACGATCTGGAGCGAGTCGTTCCACAGCTGGCTGCGAGCCAGTGCCGCCTGGAGCTCGATTCTGCGATGCCCGTTGTCTCGGGCCTCGGTTTCTATCTGGAGCAGTTGCGGACCCAGCGTCATGCGCGGCGCCGCGCTGTCGAGCCGGACGCGAACGATCTCTGCGAACCAGGCGTCCTCTCTGTTGTGGGAATTTTGGGCCCAGGTCCAATAGGCGCGAGAGGCTCTCGCGGCATTCTCGACATCTCCAGCTCGCAGATAGAGCAATGCCAACCTGCCACCGAAGACACTAGCCGGGTCCAGGCCGGCAATTGTGTCCAGGGCTTTTTCGGGCTCGTCGGCGAGCTCGAAGGCGAGGGCTTCATAGACGATCGCAAAGTCCTTCCAGGGTTGCATTGCGAGAACCCGTGCGTACTGCTTCAAGCTGGATGTCGCGCTGCGCAGGGCTTCGAGATCGTGACTCGCGTAGGCCAGCTCACACCACACCTTGTAGTAGTCGAGCAGCTGGCTTCCGGTGAGGTCGTCATCGATGACTTTTTCGAGCCAGGCCCGCGCCTCCGGCAAGTGACCCGCGCGGATCGCTACCTCGGCCGAGAGCATCAGGTGCAGCGCAAACCCTCGCGCCTTGGGAGCTCGGCGAAACGATGCTTCAGCGGTCACCAGGTTGGCGCGAGCCTCGGCAATGCGGCCGAGCTTGGCCAGCAGCAGCGAGAGACTGAGGTGGCTGTGCGCCAGCCCGTTGTCGTTTCCCAAATGCTCCATCAGCTCCGCGCTGCGTCGGAACAAGTCCGAGGCGCGAGCGAAGTCACCGGTGTCGCGAGCCATCCGAGCGAGATGGTGGTGGGTCCAAGCCTCGTCCAGCCGATACCCGCCTCGGGCACAAGCTTCGAGCCCGCGCTCCAGTCGCGCGACCACGAGATCCGACGGGCGCGTGACGATGGCGTGCTGAAACGTGGTTTTACATAGGCCCCGGATCGACCCCTGCTGCTCGTAGATTGCGTCGGCTTGTTCGAGCTCCAGGAGCGCTTCTTGCTCGTAACCGTTGATGTTGAAGTTTTTTCCCTTCACCCGCATGACCTTGGCCAGCACGAACGGCTGGTCGAGCTCGCGAGCCAGGCGATCGGCGGCAAGCAGCGCTGTGCGGGCTTCGAGGTCTCGCCCCAGGTTGTGGAGGCTGGTGTAGAGCTCCAGTAGGCCCTCGAAGAGCAGATGCCGATGACTCTGCTCCTCGGCGCGCGCGACGAGGCGGCGGGCGCTGCTTTCCGCGTCTTCGTAGTTGCCTAGGCGTTGGCTGATCCGGCTGTGCCAGAGGTCGATGCGGGGATCCTGCCCGTCTCGACCAGGCAGGCCCCGCAGGCCGCTCACGATCTGCGATAGAGCATTGAATCGTCCCGCATTGAAGGAGCCTTCGATGATCCACAGGCCCGCCTCGAGCGAGGGGTGGGCCTGCCAAAGGCAGCGGAGGTTCTCGGTAGCGAGCTCCCAATCGCCGAGAAATCCCTGGTGCAAGGCTTGGATGAAGCGCTTTTCGGGGTCGGACGCGGCGGCGGAGCTGCCATAGGCCCGCTCGATGACGGGGCGCAGACGCTGCTCTTCTCCCAGTCGCCACAGCGCTTGCGCCAGGTGCATTTCGAGCATCGGGTCGGGGGCCGAAGCTTCGATCGCGGCGGTGAGAATGCGGCGGGCCGGCTCGGCATCGAGCACGCTGAGATGGGTGCGGGCGCCCTCCAGCGCCTCGGCGGCCTGGGCGGCTCGCCGGCTGGCCAGCGCGTCCGGTGGCGGCTGGGTCGAAAGCTCGCCGCCATCCGCAGACGGCAGCGGCTCGCGATCGGCATCCAGCATCTGAGCGTCCGTCGATGTAGGGGTGTGCACCTGGGGACGCCACCCCTGGAATGCCAAGAAGACCAGGCATCCGACGGCGACCAGAGCCGCGGCCCGCTTCTGTGGCCGTCTCCACTCGGCGCTGATCCGGTCGCCACGCCGTCGATGGGAGACGGCTGCCCGTTCTGGCCGGTCGCTGACCTCGGACGGCGCCTCCTTCGGCGGCGAAGCGTCGGAGCGGGACGCATCGACGGCTTCGGATGCCTCACGCGTCACTGCTCTGGCTTCTGCGATGGCCCCTGGTGGCGGAGTCTGACGGTTCGATGCTGGAGCTTCGGCCTCCGCGGAGTCCGCGGGTTCTTCCGGGGCCTCCTCCGCGTCGCTATGCTTGTGGCCATAGACGTTCCAAGCCGAGTCGCCGCGATCGAGGCTGTCGAGAAACTCGATCGCAGAAGTGAACCGCTCCTGCGGATCTCTCATCAGACACCGGTCGACCACGGCCAGGATCGAGGGGTCGATATCCGGCAGGTAGCGGGTCAGAGACTCCGGCGGCTTTTGCAGTCGGTTGAGGGCGAGCTGCCAAGGCGAGTTACCGGTGTAGGGCAGATGGCCCGAGAGCATCTCGAACAAGAGCAGCCCCAGGCCGAAGACGTCGGTGGCTTGGGAGGTGGGCTCGGCAGCTACCTGTTCGGGAGCCATGTACTTCGGGCTGCCGATCAGTTTGCCTTCACTCGCCAGCGTGACGTCGATTGGCCCTTCCAAGGCGATCCGTTTGGCCAGGCCGAAGTCGGTGATCGCGGCCCGCAGCCCCGCCGGCTCGTCTTGCTCCAGCATCACATTACCTGGCTTGAGGTCGCAGTGCACAATGCCGAGCTTGTGGGCGGCGTTGAGGCCGCGAGCGATCTGGCGTGTGATCGGCAGGGCCTGCTCCAGGGACAGGGTGCCCTGCCGAGCTCGGTACTCGTGCAGGGTCTCGCCCGCGAGCAGCTCCATGCTGATCAGATCGAGTGTGGCACCGCTGTGCCGATCGAGATGCTCGAACAAATCGTAGATGCGGCAGACGTTGGTGTGCGTGACTTTGCGCGCCAGCTGTACCTCGCGGCGCAGGCGTTGTCGTTCTTCGTCGGCATTGCTGATCCCGGAGCGCACCACCTTGAGCGCCACCGCTTCCCCCAGTTTCTGATCTCGGGCGGCGAACACGGTGCCCATGCCGCCTCGGCCCAGTAAGCGGTTCACCCGAAAGCGGTCCGCCAAGATCTGGCCAGGCAGTATCTGCCCGTCGGAGGACTCGAACGCCGGTTCGCGCGCGTCTGGCCGGGCCAGCGGGTCGACTATCGTCTGGCTCGCGCGCACGGCTTCCGCCGGCTCGCCTGGTTCTTGCACCAGCGATGCCGAGTCTTCGCGATCTGGCGCGCTCGGATTCCTGTCGGTCATGCGAGCCAAGGGGCAAGGCGGGTGCAGAGGTTCAGCAAAAAAGCGACCAGCTCGAGGAGCGGCACGCTCAGTGGCGTGGAGAGCCCAAGGGAGTCAAGATCTTAGCACTTGCGTCTCTAGCCTGCTGCAAAGCCCAGTCTGACTCTGAAAGTTAGATCCTAGGCCTAAACATACCGGGTGCGAGCGTCGCACCCGGTATCCCAAGCGTCAACATACCCGGTGCGAGCTTCGCACCCGGTATGTTG
>JBCCEE010000452.1:0-7142 GCA_039030415.1 Acidobacteriota bacterium | reverse complement strand
GTGCATTGGAATTCCTGGTGGTTCGACGAGCCCGAGCTGCACTGGCAGCGCTCGCCGATGGCTCACCTCAACCAGGCCAAGACGCCGACCCTAGTGGTGACGGGCTCTGAAGACGTGCGGGTTCATCCCGAGCAGGCGATGCAGCTCTACAGTGGTTTGAGGGTCAAGAAGGTTCCGACCCAGCAGGTGCACTATCCCCGCGAACCCCATGGACTCAACGAGCGCGCCCACCAGCTCGACTTCCTCGCGCGTTCGATCGGCTGGTTCGAGAAGTACCTCGACGTGCCGTCGGTCGGTGGGGTCGAGGAGCGTAAAGACTAGCTCTTGAAGATGCTCTTGGGCATGTGCATGCTGACCAGCATGTGGGGCACGTCGACGGCTTCCGAGATCTTGAGGTCGCCGGCCAGAGAGCACAAAACGTAGGCTTCGGTGCGGTCCATGCCGCGCTCGGTCACCAGATAGTCGATCATGTAGCGGGTAGCCTTGCGGGCAGCCTCGTCGATGGTGGTGGCAAAGGCGGTGACGGCGTAGTACTCGTCGGTCTCATACTGGGGCTCGGCAATCTGGCGACCGCCCTGGATCAGCTCGATCTCGAACACCACTCGCGTGGGGGCCTCGATGGCGGTGCCGCAGACCTCACCGTCGCCCTGCGCGGCGTGAGCGTCGCCGATCGAGAAGTTGGCACCATCGACGAATACCGGAAAGTAGATCGAGGTGCCGACCGTCATGTATTTGTTGTCCATGTTGCCGCCGTTGGCGCGCGGCGGAATCGTCGAGAGCAGCTCATCGGTGTCGGGGGCAACCCCCATCACGCCGGGAAATGGATTCAGCGGCAGCGTGATGCTGTCGTTGAAGGCGACTTCGGTGGCGCCTTCTTCAAAGCGAAAAGTCCTGAGGAAGGCGTCGGGAAACTCGTCCGCCAGGAAGCCGAAGCCGGGTGAGATCGCGACCCAGCCATAGTCCCCGAGCTCGATCTCGAGCAGCGTTACCTTGAGCATGTCGCCGGGTTTGGCACCCTCGACGGCGATCGGACCAGTCAGAGGATGGATCGGATCGAAATCGAGCTCGCCCACTGCCTCGACGGTCGAGTCGGCAGTGAGCTGACCGTCTGAGGCCTCCTCAGTGTAGGTCTCGATGATCGCGCCCGACGGCACGGTCAGGATCGGCGGGATGGAGCGGCTGAAGCGATTGTGAGTTTGATCGGCGCTGAGCGTGAACTGTGGCTCGACGTTCCCAGCAGCAGCGACCGGGCCAGCGACCGTTTCGGCAGCAGGCGCAGGCTCCGAGGTCGAATCCGCGGGCGCCTCACTAGAGGGCGTGCAGGCCGTTGAATACAGTAGAACCGATGTGCTGATCGCCGCGACCAGCACGGCGAGGTTCGAGAACAGCGGCGAAGTCTTCATCGCGGGATCTCCATGAGCTGGGACGGCCAGACGGCACGTCGAATGTTGTGCGAAGACTCGAGCATGTTAGCTCGCTCGCACTCTGCTGGCCAGGTGTGGGCTGCTGCTGTGAACGGCCTCCCCAGTTGCGACGTCTGCTGACACAGTGTCACGCTCGGGATCACCGCGTCCCACTATCGGACGAAGTTCTGGGACGGAGCTCTCGGCTGGATCTAGTGTCGGCGCGGACCCCGACTGCGGAACCTGCAGGTTTCTAGATCGGCACGGGCCTTGCCGTCGTAGCTTAGGATTGGCAACCCTGGACCGCACCACGGAGCATTCATGAGCTTTCTGAGCCATCTGAAGTACGGAATTAGACAGCTACAAAGCCGCCCAACGTTCAGCGCCGTAGCGGTGGTGACCCTGGCCTTGGGCATCGGCGCCAACACAGTGATCTTCAGCATGATCGACGGGCTCCTGCTCAAGCCTCTGCCCTACAAAGATTCGCAGGGGGTCATCGGCTTCTGGGGCGCGGGCAGCTGGTCGCGTGGGGAGCTGGTCTTCATGCGCGAGCACAGCCGGTCCTACGAGCAGCTGGCGGCCTACGACCCGACCGAGCTGACCCTGACCGGGCTCGAGGAACCGATATCCCTGATCGGCGTCGAGGCATCAGCCAATCTGTTCTCCGTGCTCAGGACCGAGGCGGCCATCGGCCGCGCCTTCCTGCCCGATGAGAGCCAGCCTGGCAAGACGGATGTGGTGGTGCTGGGGCACCGTCTTTGGCAGCGTGTGTTCGGCGCGGATCCCGAGATCGTTGGGCAGACGGTCACCCTCAACGATCATATGGTCCGAGTGGTCGGCGTCATGCCGGCCGAGTTCAAGTTTCCCTCGCGTGACGCCGAGCTATGGTTCCCCTTGCTGATGGATCCGAGCCAGGGGTCGTTCCGCGGCCATCACTATCTGCAGCTGGTTGGCCGCCTCGCCGAGGGCGTGACCCTATCCGAGGCTCAGGCCGAGCTCGAACGGGTCGTACCCTTGATCTCCGAGGAGTTCGAGTGGCGCGAAGGCTTCGACAAGCTGGCGGTGCCGCCCGCGGTGACGACATTCCTGTCTCAGATTGCTGGGGATTCGAGGCCGCCTCTGCTGCTACTGGCTGCGGCCGTCGGTTTTGTGCTGCTGATCGCCTGCGCCAACGTCGCCAATCTGCTGCTGGCGCGGGCTGCCGGCCGGCGGCGCGAGATTGCCATCCGCTCGGCTCTAGGAGCGAGCCGGAGTGCGGTGATCCGTCAGCTGCTGGCGGAGAGCCTGGTGCTGGCGGTCATTGGCGGTGTCTTGGGAATGATGCTGGCGACGTGGGGGCTGGAGCTCGTAGTCGCGGCGCTGCCGCAGGACATGCCGCGGCTCGACGAGCTGGGCATGGACCTCCGAGCCGTCGTGTTCTGCGGTGGCCTGTCGATCCTCACGGTGCTCCTATTCGGCCTGGCTCCAGCGCTTCAAACCGCGCAGCCAAATCTGCGGGGCCAGCTCAGCGAAGGGGGGCGCGGCGGCGAAGGAGTGCGACGCAGCCCGCTCGAGGCCCTAGTAGTCGCCGAAGTCGCGCTGGCCGTAGTGCTGGTGGTTGCGGCCGGCCTGATGAGCCGCAGTTTTTTCCAGTTGATCAACGTCGATCCGGGTTTCTCACCCGAGCGGGCACTGTCCTACCGCTTCGACTTGGCGCCGGCCGAGTACCGCGACCCAGCGCGACGCGTGGCCTTTTATGACGAGCTCTTGGAGCGCCTCGAAGCGCTCCCTGGCGTGGCCGCGGTCGGTGGCAACTCGCTTCTGCCGATCCTGCATGGCGGTTCGTACCAGGAGCTCGAGCTCGAGGGGCGGCCCGACGCGGCGACGCAAGACGTCTACTGGCGGGCGGTGCTCGGCCGCTACTTCGAAGCGATGGAGATCCCGCTCGTCTCAGGCCGCGCGCTGTCGAATGCGGACCGTGTGGATCAGGAGCAGGTGTGTGTCATCAACCAGGCGATGGCCCGGAGCCTGTGGCCTGAAGGTGACGCCCTCGGCAAGCGTCTCCGCAACTCGATGGACGACGACAAGTGGATCAAGATCATCGGCGTGGTGGGTGACGTCAAGCACCACGGGCTTGACCAGGAGACCGGCTGGATGATGTATCGGCCCTATTCTCAGAGCCCACCGTGGGTCGTCAACATGTCGATGGTGATGCGCTCGGCGCTACCCCCGAGCTCGCTGATCGCTTCGGTGCGATCGGTGGCGGGAGAGATCGATCCCAAGGTGCCGGTGTTCCAGGTGCGGACCCTCGATCAGATCCTCGCCGACTCGTTGTCCCGTCAGAGTCTGACGACGTCGCTGATCACCCTGTTCAGCGCGACCTCTCTGGCGCTGGCGGCGCTTGGCATATTCGGGGTTTTGTCGTTCATCGTCAGCCAGCGGATCCCCGAGATCGGCATCCGCCGCGCGCTCGGTGCCGAGGCTCGCGACGTCTTGGCTCTGATCGTGCGGCGCGGCATGCTGCTGGCAGTGGCCGGGCTCGCTCTCGGGTTAACCGCGGCGCTGATGCTGACCCAGTTGATGTCGGGGCTGCTATTCGAAGTCAGCGCAAACGATCCGTGGACCTATCTCGTCGTGATCGCCGTGGTGCTGGCGGTGGCTTTCTGGGCTTGCTACCTGCCTGGGCGCAGGGCGACCGAGGTGGACCCGATGACCGTACTGCGTCACGGCTAGCCTAGCCCAGCTCGAGGCGCCAGCGGTCGCGAGCGGCGTCGCGCTCTGCGACGCGCACCGCGACGGCGTCGCCAACCGCGTTGACGGGGTCGCCGGTCGCCAGGTTGCGTAGGGTCATGCCGTCACGGCCCTGGGCGATTCGCTGAGACTGTCGCTTCTGCAGATGGTGGATGTAGACCTTGACGTCGATCGGCGGATCGTCGAGCCCGACATGCACCTTGGAGCGCGAGATGCCGAGCACCGTACCTTGGCGCCAGGGGCGATCGTCGGGAGCTCGCTTCAGGTCATCCCCGAACAGCTGATCCAGCACGTGACGGTTGACTTCTTTGTCGAGCTCGCGCTGGGTTTGGCGAGAGCGGTTGGCCACTTCGACGACCTGCTGGCTCAGGCGCTCGCCGTCCACCTCTGGCGCCCCGGCAATCGATTGAGCGAGTCCGAGCTTCTGCCAGGTCTCCTGATGGGCAAAAATGCCGACGACTTCGCGCATCGGGGCGGTGAAGCGACCGTAGACCTCGGCCCCGACGCCATAGTGCGCTCCCGGCACGTCAGCGAACATCGAGCGTCCACCGACCAGCATCGCCTGACGGTGGATCGAGCGGGCGACGCGGACGTGCGGGCCGTTTTCCGGCAGGCCCCGCAGGTAATCCGCCAGGCTTTGCTGACCGTGGCGCCAGCGCCAGGGAGCCTCGTCGAGGCCTCGCAAGCGCACGATCGCCTCGATCTGCTGCGCCAGCTCGGCGAGGCGCCGTTTAGTCGGCGGATCGTGCAGGCGAAAGACCGGCTGAATGCCGTCGTGTGACGTGTCGCCACGCAGCAGAAAGCGCGCTCCCTCGATGTTGCACAGCAGCGAGATCTGTTCGTTGTAGCGCTCGACGTCCAGCCGGGGATCGGCCATGGCGATGAATCTCAACCCCTGATGATCGGCGAGCCCGACCGCGACCTCCTGCCGACGGATCGCGACGATGTCGCGCGATTCCGCCAGGGCGAGGCGCTGCTGGCCAACCTCAGCGAGCCTCTCGAGGCTCTCGGCGATCAGGCGCCCCGTTTCCGCTGGCTCGGCGCCCGGGGGCGGCGCACCGTCATAGAACGCCTGCACGGCGTCGTAGGACGTCTTCACCCGGCTTCGCACCCGCGCGCGGTGAATGCGCGTGGTTTCGACCCTGCCTTCGCGATCGAGCTCGACCTCGAACACCATCGCTCGCCGGTCGACGCCGGGGTTGAGCGAGACGATGCCTTCGGAGAGCTCGCGCGGCAGCATCGGAATCACCAGGCCCGGCAGGTAATAGGTAGCTCCTCGCGCCAGCGCCTCGTCGAACAGCGCGCTGCCCGGCCGTACGCACCAGGCGGGGTCGGCGATGGCGTACCACACTCGCGTGCCCCCTTCGCGGCGCTCGACATAGACCGCCTGATCGAGATCCTTGCTGTGCACCTCGTCGATGGTCACGAACGGCAGCTCGGTTAGGTCGCGCAGGGTCGGATCGGTGATGCCCGGGTCGGCGACGACCGCCGCGGTCTCACGCATGACCGCGGCGCCATGCAGCGGCTGCAGGCGCCGCCGGGCCGCCAAAGCGTAGAGGTCGGCGAGCGCGCTGCCCGGCTCTGCGAGCGTCTCGCCGTCGGGTCGCGCTGCGCCAGACTCGAGCTCGAACAGGTGCCACGATCCTGCGGGACGCTCGTCCGTCAGCGGCCACAGTCTAGAAGACTCGGCGAAAGCGTCTTCTGCCTGGCCGCGGTCTGCAACGCGGCCGATGAAGCGGTTGGGAAGGGAAGTTGATTCGGTCACGCCCCTATCGTAGTGCCTGAGGGCGAGGTGGCGCCAACTCGGCGGCTCCAGGACGAGATTCCTCGGGCCGTCGCTTCTGCGAACGATGTTTTACAGCCTCGCGACACCGCGCCGCGAGCTGGTGCCAGCCTCGCAGGTAGACTCTGGGACATGATACGCAGCACCATGAGACTGGAAGCTCCAAATGCACTCCGCAGATTCTGTCGGCGGCGGCCAGCCGCTGAGCTGTCAGTCGCAGGGCTGTTGGCGACCGGCCTGCTGGCCTCGTCAGTCGCGGCGCAGCAGCAAGCCGGCCAGAGCCAGCGCCCGCTGTTCAGGAATCCGGTCGAGGGCACGCAACATCCGGTGTTCGAGACCGCGGGCAAAGAAGACGCGATCGACGTCTTCTTCACCTTCGGCCCGCCGCATCAGCGTCAGCCGAGCCTGGGGCGGCGCATCACCGAGCCGCAGGAGCGCTGGCACCGTCGGATCCTGATCGACACCGGGGTGCGGGTGCCGATCAAGCGTCACGCCACCGGCAACACCCTCAATGTGGTGATCCACAGCATCGAAGATCCCATGCCGGCGGTGCAGAAGCTCATCCAGTTCTACCGCCAGTCGCCGCTGCCGCTCTCGGGTGTGTTCCTCACCCGTCGCACCCTGGAGAACGGCTCACCGGGCGATGCCGTGCCGGATCCGCGCATGCCCGAATCCCTGGTCTATGAAGACCCCGAGGAATTCTGGGCGGCACTGTTCGATCCCGAGCTGCCGCCGCCGGTCAGCGAAGACCCTTTGGGGATGCTGTCGGTTTTGACCTTCGGAGACGGTCAGGTGCTGAACGAGACCCGCGGCATGCCGATGTACCTGCCGGGACTGCGTATCGCGTATGGGCGTCCGAGCGTCCAGGCGATGCCGAAGGACGCTCGCAATACCCGAGTCGTAGGGATGCTGCAGCGCCAGCTCCTCGGGACCTTCCCGGTCAGTGCGGCGCCAGAATTCTTCGACTACCAGCGCAACATTCTGAGCGTCACCAAGGTGCGTCGGGGTGATCGCGTGGGGTATTCGTTCGCTATCGAACGCTTCACCAAGAAGATCAGCCCGTTTGTGGTGCGCTATGGCGGCACCTTCCGCTACCGGGAATACGAGCTGATGCGCGCTATCCAGCGGACGATCAAACGCCTGGATCTCGAGCCAGTGATCGTCTGGCACCGTGGCGACGTCTATGCCTTCAGCATTTGGGAGAAGCTCGACACCGAGGAAGATTC
>JBCCEE010000451.1:0-7148 GCA_039030415.1 Acidobacteriota bacterium | reverse complement strand
GCCAGCTGGTAGCGGCCATCGGCACCGGTGGTGGTCGAGCAGCCGTCAACGGACGAGATGAAGGGAGGATCGAACGAGAGGTCGACGGCGAGGCAGTGAACCCGGACGTCCGCCAGCGGTGCGCCGGTCTCGGCGTCGGTGACCACTCCGCGCATGCCGCCACCTCCCGGACCGTCCCTCGAGCCGTCGAGGGCGGCGTCGATGCCGGCGGTAGTGCCACCGTCGACCACCATCACCGGGGTGCCCAGAGTGAGCGACCCAACATCGTCGTAGGCTTCTGATGGGTAGACACCCGCGGGGTCGGAGAACTCGACGTAGAAGCGGCCGTTCAGCAGTCCCGCCGCCGTATAGCTACCGTCGGTTTCACTCACCGTCTCGACCTCGAGCTCGAAGCGGTCATCGTAGACCCGCACCGCAATGCCGGCGAGACCAGCGCCGCCACCGTCGGTCACCTGGCCGGCGATCGCCCCCGTTGGCGGCGAGCCGAGGATGGCGTCGACATCGGCCGTAACCTCGCCACCGACGACCGGCACATCGGTGCCTTCATCGAGGGTCTCGACGTCGTCGTAGACCTCGGTCAACGGATCACCGACGAGGCGTCGTCCGGAGAAACGCACCCGAACGTCGCCTACCGGCACGCCGTCCAGCCGGTATTCGGCCTCGTTGACGACGGCAGTACTCGCCACCAGTCGCCAGTCCGCGCCTTCCGGCACGTAAGCGTCCGCGGTGGTAATGAAAAAGTCGTTCCCGAAGCGGTCGGTCACGCTGCCCTGGATGGCGCCGGCAGGCGCTAGCTCGGCGTCGATGCCAGCAGAATCAGCGGCGTCGACGACCATCACCGGCGTCGCCTGATCACGGCTCTTGGCGTCGTCGTACCACTCGGGAACGCGGAAGCCGTCGGGTGCCGAGAAATGCAGGAGATAGCTGCCGGTGGGCAGGCTGCGAATGCGGTAACGGCCATCGGAGTCGGTAGCGGCGAAGCCGAAGGCTGGATCTTGTTCATCCTGCGAACCCGCGGTCACCCGGACGTTGAACAGGGGCTCCCCGCCAGGCCCTGTGACGCGACCGCTGATCGATCCCGGCAGGCTGCCGGGCTCAGCCACCGTCAGGGCACCGTCGACGCCGGTAACCGCACCTTCGCCGACCAGCACCGGCGCCGGCAGGCGCAGGGTCTGGTAGGCGAAACTCGGATCGTAAAGCTCGATCGAGTAGCCTCCCGGCCACAGCCCGCTGACCGTGTAGGTGCCGTCGATGCCGGTCGTCACGACTTGATCCCACAGCACGCTTCCGCCGCGGCCGGCCGGGTAGACCTCGATGCCCGCGAGCGGCAGGCCGCTGGCGTCATCGGTCACCGTGCCGGACAGGCTGCCCTGCGCCAAGTTGCCGACCACAACGTCGAAGTTGTCGAGTGTCTGATCGAGCCCGACCACCACATCGGTGCCGCCCTCGACGGTCAACACGTCATCGAAGAACTCGACCGCCGGCAGGTCGGGCTGCAGAAAGGAGACTCCCTCAAAGCGCAGTCGGTAGCTGCCCGGAGCCAGTGGCAAGACGAATTCGGACTCGTAGAAGGCGGTCTCGGCGCTGCCCGCCGCCAGCCACTCGCCGTCTTCGAACGCGAGAGCCTCGACCCTAGCGTGATCAAAGGCTCGGCCGTAGGGGTCGGTGATCTGCCCCGAGATCACACCTCCGGGCGGCAGGCCAATCTCGCCGTCGATATCAGCCGTGGTCTCGCCGACCACTACCGGCACCGGCGTTGCGTCGGCAAACGACTCGGAGCCATCGTAGTACGACACAAAGCTGTCGAGCCCCTGCCGGCCGGTGAACTGAACCAGATAATCCCCGGTAGGCAGGCCACCGAGATCATAAGCGCCGGTCTCGGGGTCAGGATTGGTCAGAAAGAGCACTTCCGGCTCGTCGGTAGCGGAAAACACAAAGACCAGCGGAACGTCGAGCGGCCTGCCGCCCGGATCGGTGAGGGCACCGGTGATCCGGCCAGCGAGCTCGAGCTGAGCATCGACCGTCATCCCTGCACCGGCGATCACAATCGCTGTTGCATCGTCCAGCTGGCTAGCGCCGTCGTAATAGCTGAACGCGAAAGTCTGCGACCAGTCCCGAAACAGCAGCGTGTAGCTACCGTCTTCGAGTCCGGCGAAGGCGTAACGGCCATCTCCGCCAGTATTCTGCCAATCAGTAAACTGCCATTCCGAGCCCTGGAGCCGATAGAGGGAAACCTCGATCTCCGGCAGCAGCACGCCACCGGGACCGGACACTTCGCCCTCGAGGCTGGCGGTAGACCCCATAGGAGCCCCGCCAAGACGGTTATCGATGCCGCCGTTTTCAGCGGCTAGCGAGCCCACGAAGAGACAGAACGCGAGTGAGAGCAACGCGGTTGTCAAGGGCAGTCGGTTCGCTCTGAGCATGGGAGTTCTCCAGGCCAAGGAATCGTTTGAAGCTAACGGTTCATTCGTCTGAATTCTCGCCTTTGGATCCGAGGAACCATCGAGAAACACAGGTCCCTCTCTGAAAGCTGTCAGCCCACTCGGGACAGCGAAAACTAGAAGTCACGCTGCGGGTCGAGCCTTCCCGAAAAGCACGAGCGCAGCGAGAGCCATCTTCTCCCCCGCCTGATCAAGGCGACTCGCCGCCCAAGCACGAGCGAAGCGAGAGCCATCTTCTCCCCCGCCGGATCGAGGCCGAACGAAGCGAGAGCCATCTTCTCCCCCGCCGGATCGAGGCGACTCGCCGCCCAAGCACGAGCGAAGCGAGCGCCATCTTCTCCCCCGCCGGATCGAGGCCGAACGAAGCGAGAGCCATCTTCTCCCCCGCCGGATCGAGGCGACTCGCCGCCCGAGCACGAGCGAAGCGAGTCGCGAGGCCGCCGAGACCTGTCGGCACCGCCAGAGCGACTGCAAGGAGCGAATGGTGGGCCGTACAGGTCTCGAACCTGTGACCCGCGGATTAAAAGTCCGCTGCTCTACCAACTGAGCTAACGGCCCCACCGAAATGAAGTATAACCAATTCCCAAGAGCCTGCCACCCATCCCCGACTAGCCTGCCACCCATCTCCGATACCCGCGACATCCAAGCCTTCTCCCCCTAGCGAATCAATCCACATGAAAGACGCGACCCGGCCCATCCTCATCCCACTCGCTTTCGTCCTAGCAGCGCTATACCTTCAGACTACCGCGGACAGCTCCGTCGCGGGCACCCCAGCTCTGGCTCAGCCTCCCGCCGCCGACTCCGATCCTTACACGCTCGGCCAAGCCAGCCGCGACGGCATCGGCAAGTTCTATATGGGACGCGAGATCTCCCACGTCATGGGCTATGCCGGCATGAGCTGGCTCGAGCGCCCGGACCGTGAGACGACGGAGATGCCGGACCGCGTCGTCGAAGCGCTCGGGCTCGCGGCTGACGACGTCGTCGCCGACGTTGGGGCCGGCAGCGGCTACTTCTCGTTTCGCTTGGCCGCCCAAGTGCCGGCCGGCAAAGTCCTGGCGGTCGACCTTCAGCCGGAAATGCTCGGGGTGCTCGAACGTCGAGCGCGAGAGCTCGGGTTCGACAACGTCGAGCCAGTTCAGGGCACGGTGACGGATCCCAACTTACCGGAGGCGGCTGTCGACCTGGTGCTGATGGTAGACGCCTACCACGAGTTCTCGCATCCCTACGAGATGATGCAGGCCATCTTCCGGTCGCTCGCACCCGGAGGCCGGGTCGTGCTGGTCGAATATCGAGGCGAGGATCCCTCGGTACCGATCAAGCCGCTGCACAAGATGACAGAGGCCCAGGCGCGTCGCGAGATGAAAGCGGTCGGCCTCACCTGGATCGAGACCCTGGACTTCCTTCCGCAGCAGCACGTCCTGATTTTTGAGAAGGCCTGATATTCGAAGAGATCTTGTAACTCTAGGGCTGAAACGTAATGGGGTGCCACTCGAGGACGCGGGGCGGAACGAAGTCGTCGAGCTGGACGACCGCCTCCACCGAGCGGCCCGCCACACCGTGGGTGGCGGTGACCCTAACGATACGGGTCAGCGGCCGATCTCCCATCTCGACCACAACCTCTACCGTGCCCTCCCCCACTAAGTGCTCGGGCGCACCACTCCAGAAGTGCGACAGCGAGAAGCGATCCAACGCCTGAGCCAGCCCCGCGTCGACCAGTGCGCTGAGGTGGATATCCTGCGCTTCCTGGCGCAGCACCCACATGCGATATTGCAGGGACATGGCGAGCAGCGTCCCCCCCGCCATCAGCATGGCGATGAGCACCAGCACGGTGATCAGCACAAAACCTTGGGAGCGTTTCACCAGCCGTTCTTTCCAGCAGCGCGACGCGGGCTCGCCGCCACCCGATGGCGACGCGTGATCGGCACCACGGCCACGCGCTCGCCACCTGCCGCTCGCGAGCCCAGACGTGGCGTCTCGCGGTGTCCCAGCTCGATTTCTACCAGCTGCAGCGGAGCGGCGCTGCTGATTCGCCAGCGCCAGACCGTGACGTTGCGCAGCACGGTGCGATCGGTCGTCGGTTGCCCGAGGGAGCCGCCGAGCCGTCGCACCAGATCGGTTCCCATTCGCTCGTAGCGCAAGGCGCCCGCAGGGTGGCCGCCGAGTCTCAAAGACTCCCAGCTCCACTGGGAGTCACCGTAGACGACCGACGCCGCCCGAATGTCAGCTCGGATTTGCTTCAGCGCCAGCGTCGACTCGGGATCCAGGGCACGCTCCGCCGAATGCGCCAGCCGCAGTTGAGATTCGAGCAGCAGCCGGCTCGTAATCGACAACGCGATGGCGAGCACCGCCAACGAGACAATCATCTCGAGCAGCGAGAAGCCCTTCTCCCCGCGAGGTTGCCGAGACCGCTTCACTTGCGCCAGACCCGGGTCTCTAGCGACCGGTCATACCATTGCGTCCCGACGCGGTAGCGTGCTGTCAGGGTCAGACGGTAAAGGCCGCTACCGCTCTCAGCCGTGCTCTCGGCCCACATGCGGACATCGCGCGCCGAACCATCCTCGGGCAGGACGATCGCACTAGAGGCGATCTGCTCGCGACCCGTCGGGAGCGGCTGGCCGGCTCGGATACCTTCGAGCACCTGCTCCATGGCGCGCAAGACTTCCCGGTGAGCGTCCAAGCGAGCGAGCGCTCGCGGCTCTTGAAACAGCAGAGACAGCGTGAGCAGCATGGCGACCCCAAGCAGGCTGAGCGAGACCAGCACCTCGATGAGCGAGAAGCCTGCTGCTCCGCCGATAGCCCAGCGACCGCCGCTGAACTTTTGAAGGAGCTCCCGTGGAGCGAGCGGATTTGGTGCAAGACGCGTCATCGGCTCTCAGCATGGTACCAAACGGCAGCTCCGGCAATGCCTCGGCAGTGGAAGGAAGGGAGGCTCTTGACACAAGCCAAAATCTAAACAACAATAAATCCGGATGGACGGATGAAGCGAATCATTGAGTGCAGCGACAACACCACGAGACAGCACCCGAGACAACGGCTCCACGCGCACTCCGAAACCTAGAGCCCACTATCCTGAAGGTCAGACTGCCCTACGGATCCGAGCCGAATCATGAGCCCCAAGCCCAGCATCCTGGACCACGCCGCAGTGCTTTCAGACGCTACGCGCTGTCGCATCCTGCAGGTGCTCGATCGTCAGGAGCTGACGGTGTCGGAGCTGGTGGCGACGCTTCAGCTTCCCCAGTCGACGGCCAGCCGGCATCTCAAGGTGCTGTCTGACGGCGGTTGGCTGCACTCCCATCGCGACGGCACCAGCCATCTCTATCAGCTGGCTGCCGAGTCTCTGGGAGAGCCGGCGAAGCAGCTCTGGGAGCTGATCCGGGATCAGCTCGCTGAGACCCCCGCCGCGCAACAAGATCTGCGCCGCCTCGAAGGGCTGCTGCGCGAGCGGCGCTCCCGCTCACAGGCGTTCTTCACCGAGACGGCCAGTGAATGGGACCGGGTGCGGGACGAGCTCTTCGGCCAGCGTTTCGACCTGCAGGCTCTGCTGGCGTTGATCGATCCCGAGTGGGTCGTCGGCGACCTCGGCTGCGGGACCGGTCGAACCAGTGAAGCGCTGGCGCCCCATGTGGCGACGGTCTACGCGGTGGACGGCTCGCGAGCGATGTTGGAAGCGGCTCGCGAGAGGCTGACGGCCTACGACAACATCCGATTCCGCGAAGGTGAGCTCGAGCAGCTGCCGATTGAAGATCATCGACTCAACGCATCGATCCTCTTCCTCGCCCTCCATCACACCCCAGATCCCAACCAGGTGCTGAGTGAAGCACGGCGCGTGACCCGGCCCGGTGGCAGGCTGCTGATCGTCGACATGCTGCCGCACGACCGCGAAGACTATCGACGTCAAATGGGCCACGTTTGGCTGGGATTCAGCCAAGACCACATCCTCCGGCTGCTCCAGGCCGCCGGTTTCGACCATGCAACGTTCCACGTTCTGCCGGCCGACTCGTCGGCCAAAGGACCCACTCTGTTCGCAGCTACCGCCTCGATCGCTGCCACTCGAGCCCAGCCGGCCGAGCCGATGATGATCGGAGCATGACCCAACCCGTTCGAGAACGCAACGACAACCCCTCTCAGGAGACATAGACATGACTGTCGCAACTGCCGAGACGACTCATCCGTTCGCTGCAGCCCAGGAGATCGGCCGCGAGCCGTTCAAGGTCGCCGACCTCTCTCTCGCCGAGTTCGGCCGCAAGGAGATCCGCCTCGCCGAGCACGAGATGCCGGGCCTGATGGCCATTCGCGAGAAGTACGGTGAGGAGCAGCCGCTGGCTGGCACCAAGGTCATGGGCAGCCTGCACATGACGATTCAGACCGCCGTGCTGATCGAGACCCTGGCCGATCTCGGCGCCGACGTGCGCTGGGTGTCGTGCAATATCTTCTCGACCCAGGACCACGCCGCGGCCGCGGTCGTCGTCGGGCGCGACGGCACGGTCGAGAACCCGAACGGCGTGCCGGTGTTCGCCTGGAAGGGCGAGACGCTCGAGGAGTACTGGTGGTGCACCAGCGAGGCGTTGCTGTGGCCGGACGGCACCGGCCCAGAGCTCATCGTCGATGACGGTGGCGACGCGACCCTGCTGATCCACCATGGCGTCGACTTCGAGAAAGCCGGCGCGGTGCCGGCATTCGATGCCGACAACGAGCCCGAGGAGTGGG
>JBCCEE010000450.1:0-7154 GCA_039030415.1 Acidobacteriota bacterium | reverse complement strand
GGCCCGCGACGACGTCCGCCAGCGCCTGTTGGCGATCGTTGCCGGTAGCGGCCGCGCCCTCGGCGCCGTCGCCCCGGGCGCCGAGCGAGCCGCCTGCGGTCGGCTCGGCGGCCGACTCGGCGGTCGCCGAGCGGCCGGCGGCGGCCAGGCTGGCGATCGCGGCAATGCCGAAAGCGAGACCGACAGCGACGCCGGCGGCGAGCTGACGGAAGGAGTGCTGGCTCATCGGGATCCCTTCATGGTCGTCTCCCTGGCCGCTGGCGGCGATACGGTGCTCGCTCCATCAGCGCGGCTCGACGGCACGACCTGGCGGTTGGCGGATGCGACCTCGTCAGTTGCGAAGGTTGGCGATGCGCTCGGTGAGCTCTTTCTGGGCGTTGTCGAGCGCGGCTTTTGGCGACGTGGTCTTCTTCACCACCAGGTTCATCGCCGTCGTCGCCGGCGTCCACATCATGGACATCTCGGCGTAATTGGGCATCGGGACGGCATTCTCGACCTGGGCACGGAAGGCCTGCAGCACCTCGTCGGCCTTGATGTCGGGGTCGTCGTAGACCGCCTGGTTGGCCGGCGTCTGACCGCCCTTCAGGGCCAGGATCTTGGCCGCCTCGAGGTCGGTCAGGAAGCTGACGAATTCGAACGCCTCGTCCTGGTGCTTGGACGACGGCGTGATGTACGCCCCCTCGACCGTCATCCACGGCGCCATCGGCTTGCCCGATTCGTCGAGGGTCGGCAGCGGCGCCAGGCCGAAGTCGACACCGTCTTTGATCTCGCCCAGGAACCACGGCCCGGAGAACACGATCGCCGCCTTGCCCTCGTTGAACAGGTTGGTGATCAACGCCACCGAAGGCTCGGCCGGCAGGATCTTGTCCTGGTCGTACCACCGCATCAGGAGCTCCATCGCCTTGATGTTCTGCGGCAGGTTCATGGTCGGCTTGCGGCCCGTGTCGAACACGCCGCCGCCGAAACCGTTCATCAACGCCGCGTGGTAATAGAAGTCGGAGTAGGCATAGGCCAGCCCGAACTTGCCGGCGGCCTGGTCGGTGAGCTTCTTGGTGACCGACACCAGCTCGCTCGAGGTCTGCGGTGCCTTGGAGATCAGCTGCTTGTTGTAGAACTGGGTGATCACCTTGAAGTTGAGCGGCAGGCCGTAGACGGTGTCCTGGTAGGTCATCGCCGCCAGCGTCGAGGGGATGAAGCGCTCCTCGATCTCTTCGTCGAGAAAGAAATCGATCGGCTCGATCGCACCGCCGGCCTCGACCCAGCCGCCGAGCCGATCCTGGGCGTAGATGAAGATGTCGGGACCCTTGCCGCGCGGTACCGCGGCGGTGATCTTGTCGGCGAAGGCGTCATAGGGCACGGCCAAGGTCTTGGCCGCGACGCCGTCTCCCTTCATCTTGTCGTTGAAGCGTGCGACCACTTCCTCGAAGGCGTCTTTCTCGCCGCCGCGATAGGCGTGCCAGATCAGAATCTCGGTCTGGCCGAAGGCCGCTGCGGCGGGCAGCAGCAGAGCGGCGATGGCCAGACTGCTGATCAGGTTGAGGTTTCGCATCGGTGTGCTCCTTGCAGATCAAAGGTGGACCGTCTATGCCTGGGCGGCCCCCAGCCGAAGCTCGGTCTCGGGGTCGAAGAGGTGGAGGCCCTCGAGCTCGACGATCAGATCGAGCGGGGCTCCGACCTCGGGGGTGCGATGGGGATGCGCCTTGGCCACCAGCAAATCGCTGCCGAGCTTGCCGTGCACCAGCACTTCGTGGCCGAGCGGCTCGACCACATCGACGTCGATCGTCATCGGCGCGGTCGGTCCGCGGCCGCCAGAGCCGGCGTCGAGCAGATTCTCGGGCCGGATGCCGACCAGCACCGGGCGGCCTCCGGCTGCCCGTGCCGCGTCGCGCCAGGCCTCCGGTACCGGCAGCTCGACGTGGGCCGATTTGATCTGGCTGCCGTCACCGGTCAGCTGGGCCCGGAAGAAGTTCATCGGCGGCGTGCCGATGAAGGTGGCGACGAAGACGTTGCTGGGGCGCTCGTAGACCTCGAGCGGCGTGCCGACCTGCATCAGGTCGCCGTCTTTGATGATCGCGATGCGGTGACCCATGGTCATCGCCTCGACCTGATCGTGGGTGACGTAGAGGGTGGTGGTCTCGAGCCGCCGCTGCAGCTTCGAGATCTCGGCCCGCATCTGCACCCGCAGCTTGGCGTCGAGGTTCGACAACGGCTCGTCGAACAGGAAGACTCGCGGCTGGCGGACGATCGCCCGCCCCACCGCCACCCGCTGGCGCTGGCCGCCGGACATCTGCTTGGGCTTGCGATCGAGCAGGTTGGTGATGCCGAGGATCTCGGCGGCGTCGTTGACCCGCTTGTCGATCTCGGCCTGCGGCGTCTTGCGGATCTTGAGCCCGAACTCGAGGTTCTCGCGTACCGTCATGTGCGGATAGAGGGCGTAGGACTGGAACACCATGGCGATGTCGCGATCCTTGGGCGCGACGTCGTTGACCACCCGGCCGTCGATCGAGATCTCGCCGTCGGAGATCTCTTCGAGGCCGGCTACCATGCGCAGGGCGGTGGACTTGCCGCACCCCGAGGGCCCAACCAGCACCATGAACTCCTTGTCTTTGATCTCGAGATCGAGTCCCTCGATCACCGACACGTCGCCGTAGCTCTTGCAGACTTGATTCATCACGACGTTGGCCACGGTGCTGCTCCTCTCAAGAGTTCTGGGCGAGCGCCAGAATGCGCCCGGTGCGAGGCGGAACGGGAATCGCGACCGAATCGCCGACGGCGAAGGTCTCGTCGCTGAGCAGGTCGCGGACGGTGGCTCCGGACCAGCCGTCGGGGGTCTCGAACCGCGCCTCGACGACGTCGGCGGCGCGGTTGATCGCCACCACCACGGGGGCGGCGTCGGACTTCGGATCGCGACGCGCGAAGACCAGCAGATCCTGCTCGAAGGCCAACCCCTCGTAGGTGCCGCGCCACAGCGCCGGGTGGGCACGCCGAATCTCGATCAGCCGCTTGTAGAAATCGCGCAGGCTCTCGTCGCGGGGATCGCCGGCACCGGGCTCGACGGCGCGCTCGCCCCACGGCATGTCGCTGCGGTTCTCGGGCCAGTCGCCGCCCTCGCGGCCGACCTCCTCGCCGTAATAGATCTGCGGGATGCCGTTCGAGACCATCTGCAGCAGGGCGGCGAGCCGAAACAGCTGCCGATCGCCGCCGAGCTGATACAGGGCGCCCGGCACGTCGTGGTTGGACAGGAAGTGCGACAGCAGGTAGCCCGCGCGCGCCTCGGTGCGCTTCTCGAGGTAGCGGTTGAAGGCCACCGGTCGACCCCGGCCCTGTACGAAGGACACCGCGTTGCCCTGGAAGGAGAAGTCGAAGCCGGCGTCCATCTCGTCACCGGCAAACCAGGGATCGAGGTTCTTGGCGTCCCCTGCCCAGACCTCGCCGATCAGGAAGAAGTCCTCTCCCAGCCGCTCGCGGGTGAGGCGGCGGTGCTCCTGCCAGAAGTCGTGGGCGACGTGTTTGACGGTGTCGAGGCGGAAGCCGTCGAGGCCGACGCGCTCGGCGAGGGCGATCGACGCCTCGATCAGGTAGTCCCGCACCTCCGGCAGCTCGGTCTTGAAGTCGGGCAGACCGGCGACGCAGCCGGTGATGTCGTCCGAGCCGCAGCCGCCCTGACCCTCGATCCGCAGCCAGTCGCGCTTTTCCTTGGTGTAGCGCGACTCGTAGCCGGCGTGGTTGTAGACCACGTCGAGCAGCAGCTTGATGCCGCGGGCGTGGCAGGCTTCGACCAGCGCTTTCAGCTCTTCTTCGGTGCCGAAGCGGCGATCCAAGCGGTAGAAATCCTCGGCCCAGTAGCCGTGGTAGCCCCAGTCCGGGAAGCCGGCCCCGGTCACGAAGCCTTCGATGTTCTGCACCACCGGCGTGATCCACAGCGCGGTGACGCCGAGATCGGCCAGCTCGTCGAGCTGCTGGCGAAGGCCAGCCAGGTCGCCGCCGTGGAAGGTGCCCTTGGCGTTGCGGTCGACGCCGTGGTTGTTCGAGGGATCGCCGTCGGCGAAACGATCGAGCACGATGAAGTAGAGAATCGCCTCGCTCCACTCACTGTGGGGCGTGACCTCCACCAGCGGTCGCCCGGCCGCTTCGGAGGGGCTGCTGCTGGCGGCAGCAGCAGGCGGTGGCGCGGCCACCGGCGAGCTCGAACTCGGCGGTACCGTGCTGCAAGCCGGGAGCAGCAGGACGACGAGCGCGCAAGCTGCGAGGGCACGGCCGGATTGAAACCACGGCCTGCGCTGAGCACACTGGCAACCTTCGGCAAACGGACCGGGAGAGGTTGAGAGCAACTCCTCATCTCCTTGGGTTGAGGGCCAATTCCAGCGGGAGCAACGCGGCTCCCGTTCAGCATTCCTTGAGGGTGTGCCGAAAGTATTGGGGATGAAGCTGGCGTGAAGAAATCCGCAATTGTCCCTAAGCGGATTGCGGTTTCTACGTAGTACAGCTTTGCGCTGGCTAACCGGACGCGCCGGCGGCCGGTACGCTGGAATGCAGGGTGCCGGTCTCGGCGCGGCCAGGAGCCTGCGCCGGGCTCGCCGCGACGCCCGCCAGGGAATCGGTTCGCGCCGGAGCGTCCGCGGTCGGCAGGCTGAATCGAAACGTCGCGCCGCCTTGACGATTGTTCTCGAACCACAGCCGCCCGCCGTGAGAGGTGATGATCGACCGGCTGATCGAGAGGCCGACCCCCATGCCGGACTCCTTGGTGGTGAAGAAAGGCTCAAACAGCTGCGGCCGATCAGCGTCGGCGATGCCCGAGCCGGGGTCGCGCACCGCGACCACCAGCTGCTCGTCGCTGTCGAGCGCGGTCGATACCCGGATCACCCGCTCCACGTCGCTCGCGGGATCCGTAGCGTCGATACCGTTGCGGATCAGATTGAGCACCACCTGCTGGATCTGCACGGTGTCGACGATGACCGGCGGCAGTCCGGTTGGAAAGTCCTTCTCGATCCGAAAGCGGTGGTAGCGGACGTCGGCCTCGGCCAGCTGCACCGATTCGTCGACCACCACGTTGAGCTCGGCGAGCTCGCGGCGGCGATCGCCGTCCTTGCCGAAGGCTCGCAGGCGGCGAATCACCTCGCCACCGCGGTGGGCCTGGGCGCTGACCTTGCTGAGCGTCGTCTGCAGGTCTTCGGGGCTCGCCTTGCCCGCCGCCAGCAGCCGCCGGCAGGCCTGCGAGTAGGTGGCGATGGCGGTCAGCGGCTGGTTGATCTCGTGCGCCAGCCCCGCCGCCATCTCACCCAGAGTGCCGAGCCGCGTGACGTGAGTGAGACGAGCCCGCACCTCCCCCAGGCGGTGCTCGCTCTCCCGCAGCTGCGCGAGGTGACGCTCGACACTCCGCAACATCGGGCGGAAGACCAGCAGGCCGGTGGTCGCTAGGGTCGCCAGAATCAACCCGAACACCAGGTAGTTGGCGCGCCGCAGGCGGGCGACGTTGCCCTCGTTGTGCTCTTGGAGCTGATTGGTGGCCGCATCCAGCTTGGCGAGCAGGCTGCCGCGATAGGCTACCGCCAGGTTGGCGTCCAGCCTCGCCTGGCGCTCCGCTGAGGTCGCGTCGACGCGACAGAGCTCACGGACCGCGGTCACGTAGTCGATGATCTGCAGGTTGAGGGAATCGGGCGGCTGAAAATACAGCTCGAGTACCGCCGGCGGCGCCGGCGGCAGCTGCATCTCGAGATCGCCGTACATCAGCCCGCGATGCGCCTTTTCCATGCGCTCGACAGTCGCCAGCAGCTCGGTCCGCACCGCCGCCTGTACTGCCGCATCCGCGGTCGCCACCAGACGATCGGCAAGCAGTGCGGTGCGCTGAGAAAGCATGCGCTGGCGACCGGCGACGTTGACAACCCGCGCCGCGCTCTCGATGGTCTCGGTCTGGGCGCCGAAGATCAGCAGACTGGCGATGCCGAGGGCCGCCAACAGCGCCAGCGCCGCCAGCGACTTGAGCGCCATGGCGCGCGTCACCGCGCGGTCACTCGCCCAGTCTGCCGCTCGCTGCATCTTCGAGTCTCCGGTCTCGGCGCCGGCGGTCGACGTCGGCAGCGAAGGCTGCGTCACGGCATGCCGTGAGCCGATTCGCAAGGAGCTCCGTTCGAGCCCGACGCCAATTCCACTCAAAGTTTAATAGAATTCGCCAAAAAAATGGGGGCACAGATGCAGTCGACAAGCCAACGTCACTCGTCCAGCCGAACGCGGGACACCGCGCAGCGCCGATGAGCGAACCGCGGCAGACCGTCTTCGTGGTCGACGACGACGAGGCGGTGCGTGAATCGCTGGCGATGTTGCTGCGCTCGGTCGGCATCGAGTTCGAGACCTACCCCGACGCCGCCCAGTTTCTCGCCAGCTACGACCCGCAGCGCAGCGGCTGTCTGGTGCTCGACATCCGCATGCCGGCCATCAGCGGGCTCGACCTGCAGAGCCGGCTGCAGGCCATGGAGGCGCTGCTGCCGATCATCTTCATTACCGGGCATGGCGACATCCCGATGGCGGTGCGGGCAATCCAGAACGGTGCCGTCGACTTCATCCAGAAGCCGTTTCACGATCAGGCGCTGCTCGATCGCATTCAGCAGGCGCTGCGGCTCGATGCCGATCGCCGGCGCGAGATCGCCCAGCGCGCTGCCATCGACCGCCGTCTGACGCGGCTCAGTCCCCGCGAGCGTGAGGTGCTCGACCTGGTGGTGAGCGGCCAGCCGAACAAAGTGATCGCCAGCAAGCTGGGTCTCAGCCAGCGTACCGTCGAGATCCATCGCGCCAAGGTGATGCAGAAAATGGAGGCGTCGTCGCTGGCGCAGCTGGTCGAGATGGTCGTCCGCTCGCGGGCGTCCTGAGGCGGCACGCAGCGCCGGCGGCTCTGGATCGGTCGAGAGGCGACGCGCTTCGAGCGCCTGCTGCCGCCACCGCAAGGCCTTCGGTTGGTCGCCATATGCCTACGTAAAATCCCTTATTTACGGCATATTCGGTAGCTGCAGATACTAACTTCTATACTAACTGGCATCTCATCGATCCAGAGCCGCCGGCGCTGCGTGCCGCCTCAGGACGCCCGCGAGCGGACGACCATCTCGACCAGCTGCGCCAGCGACGACGCCTCCATTTTCTGCATCACCTTGGCGCGATGGATC
>JBCCEE010000449.1:0-7182 GCA_039030415.1 Acidobacteriota bacterium | reverse complement strand
GGTAGATCTCAGCGACAAAGTGCGGGCGACCCTGGGGCTGAGGGTCGACTCCTTCGACGCCGACGTCGACAGCGTTCTCTCCGCCAATACCGGCAGCGCTGACGATGTCCAGGTGTCGCCCAAGCTGGCGCTGGCGTTTGGGCCGTGGAACAAGACCGAGGTGTTTGTGAACGCCGGCTACGGCTTCCACAGCAACGACGCCCGCGGCGCGACGATTCGCGTCGACCCGGTGAACGGCGAGGCGGTGACGCCGGTGGATCCGCTGGTGCGCGCCTTCGGCACCGAGATTGGCGTACGCAGCGTGCCGCGACCGGGCCTGCAGACGACTTTCACGGTCTACCAGCTCGAGCTCGACTCCGAGCTCGTCTTCGTCGGCGACGGCGGTACCACCGAGGCGGTGGGACGCAGCCGCCGCTTGGGTGTCGAGTGGACCAACGCCTGGCAGGTGAACGACGCTTGGACCCTGGAGCTCGATGCCGCCTGGGTCGACGCTGAGCTGGTAGACGAGCCGAGCGGGCAGCGCGAGATCCCCGGGGCGGTCGACGGCGTGCTCTCGGCCGGCGTGGTGTGGCGCACCGATCCGTGGGAGGCGTCGCTGCGGCTGCGCGCCTTCGACGGCTATCCGTTGATCGAGGACGGCTCGGTCACGGCGCGCGACTACCTTGGCCTCAACGCTCGCCTGGCGCACGACTTTGGCCGCTGGACCCTCAGCCTCGAGGGCTTCAACCTGCTCGGACGTGACGACAACGACATCGAGTACTTCTATCCCTCGCGGTTGCCCGGCGAGCCGGCGGACGGCATCGAAGACGTACACCTGCACCCCGTCGAGCGTCCCAACGTCCGCCTGGGCATCGCCTACAACTTCTGAGCGGGTCACCGGCGAGCCGGCAGCGAGCCGTATCGCGGCTCGTCGAGGGGTCGTCGATAGCAAGTCGGATCGTCGATTGCACGTTCCTGACGGTGCAGAGACCCGGTTTTATCGTCGATCGCGGTCTCTGCACGCTGCAGAGACCGCGATTGAGCCTCAATCGGGGTGTCGTACGGTCGTGGGAGGCGGTTTTATCGTCGATCGGGGTCTCTGCAAGGTGCAGGGACCGTGTTTTTGTCTCAATCGGGGTCTCTGCGCCTTGCAGGGACCGCAATCGACGATCCGGGTCTTTCTGGGAGTGGCACTGCCTATCGCGTCGGCCGTTTCTATGTATGTGTAGAATGCTATGAAGCCGAGGCCGAATCTGGAGCAGCGCGACCCGCGAAGGGACGGGTAGGTGCGTTTGTCAGGCGAGTCGTGCAGACCTCGGTAGCAAGTTGCGTTACGATGTGACTGGTTCTTTCCCCTCGACCCCTAAGATGCTTACCTGGATGCGAACCGCTCACATCCGTAGGAGAACACCATGGAACAGCATCCCTCCCAGGGCGTGACAGTGTCTGAGGGCGCGACCCCGTCTGCGGGCTCGACCCCGTCTGAGGGCGCGACCCGGTCCGAGGGCGCGACCCGGTCCGAGGGCGCGACGCCGTCTGAGGACGTCACACAGTTGCTCCTGGATTGGTGCGAAGGGGATCGGTCTGCGCTGTCACAGCTCATGCCGCTGGTCTACGACGCCCTCCACGAGCAGGCCGAGCGCTACATGCGTCGCGAGCGTCAGGATCATACGCTTCAGCCCACCGCGCTGGTGCACGAGACCTTTCTGCACTTGATCGACCAGAACCGCGTGCAGTGGCAGAATCGCGCCCAATTCTTCGGGGTCGCGGCGCAGCTGATGCGACGGGTGGTGCTCAAGTACGCGCGTCGCCAGCACGCCGACAAGCGCTGGGGTCAGGCTATTCGCGTGCCGCTCAACGACGGCATGGCGGCGAGCGAGCGCACGGTCTCAGATCTGTTTGCGCTCGACGAGGCCCTGACCCGCTTGGCGGAGCTCGACCCGCGCCAGGGCCAGATCATGGAGCTACGCTACTTCGGCGGCCTGACCGTCGAAGAAGTCTCGTCTTGTCTCGCTCTCTCGACCGCCACGGTCAAGCGCGAGACGCGCATCGCCCGTGCCTGGCTGCAGCGCGAGCTGACCCGCCGACAACCGATGGAGGCGAGGGCCGTAGGTTGAGCCGGCGGATGCGTCCGGGACGGGGCGACGGCACGTCATGACTCCAGAGCGCTGGGAGCGCGTCAAGGCTCTGTTCGACGAAGCGGCCGCCATCGAACCCGACAAGCGCAGCGGGTTCCTGGCTTCGATCAGCGACGATCCGGAGCTGCGCGCCGAAGTCGAGTCGCTGCTGGCGGCCGATGATCCCGACGCCACGCTGCTCGAGCGTCCGGTGGGCGAGATCCTCAGCGAGATGCTGCCGGAAGGACCGACCACCGGCCGGCATTTCGGGCCGTACCGGACCGTCCGTGAGGTCGGGCGCGGCGGCATGGCGGTGGTTTATGCCGCGGTGCGCGATGACGATCAGTACCGCAAGCAGGTCGCCATCAAGCTGATCAAGCGCGGCATGGACACCGACACCATTGTCGCTCGTTTCCTCAAAGAACGGCAGATCCTCGCCAACCTCGAGCATCCCAACATCGCGCGCCTGCTCGATGGCGGCATGACCGAAGACGGCTTGCCCTACCTGGTGATGGAGTATGTCGAGGGGGAGCCCATCGACCGCTACTGTGACCACCATCGGCTGTCGACCGAGGCTCGACTCGAACTGTTTCGTACGGTGTGCGCGGCGGTGCATTTCGCCCACCAGAATCTGGTGGTTCACCGCGACCTCAAGCCGTCGAACATCCTGGTCGACCATAGTGGAGCGCCCAAGCTGCTCGACTTCGGCATCGCCAAGCTGCTGGCGTCCGACCGGCCGGCGCCGCCGGTGACGGTCGACGGCATGCGGCCGATGACTCCCGAATACGCCAGTCCGGAGCAGATCCGCAACCAGCCGGTCACCACTTCCAGCGATACCTACGCGCTCGGCGTGCTGCTCTACATCCTGCTCACCGGCCAGCGCCCGTATCGACTGCGCAGTCGGACGCCGGCGGAGATCGAGCAGGCGGTTTGCGAGCGCGAGCCGGTCAGGCCCAGCACGGCTCTCGAAGCGTCGCCCGACACTGAAGCGGGAGACGCTCGGACGCCCGCCGAGCAGGTGAGTCGCAGTCGGGGATTGTCACCCACAGCGCTGCGCCGCAAGCTCAGCGGCGATCTCGACAACATCATCCTGATGGCGATGCAGAAGACGCCGGAGCGGCGCTATGGGTCGGTCGAGCAGCTTTCCGAAGACATTCGCCGCCACCTCGCCGGCATGCCGGTCATCGCCCGGCCGGACGTGCTGACCTACCGGGTCTCGAAGTTTGTCGGGCGCCACCGCTGGGGCGTTGCCGCGGCGCTGTTGATCATGCTCTCGCTGGTGGCAGGGATCGTGGCCACCGCCTGGCAGTATCGCGTGGCCGACCGCGCGCGAGTCACCGCCGAAGAAGTTTCGAACCTGCTGATCAGCCTGTTCGAGAGCTCCTGGCCCGATCGTTCGCTGGGCGAGACCATCACGGCACGCGAGCTGCTCGATCAGGGGGCACACCGGATAAGTCGCGAGCTCCGGGATCAGCCGGAGACCCGTGCCGAGCTGATGGACAGCATCGGTCAGGCCTACTTCAAGCTCGGACTCTACCCGGAGGCGTTGCCGCGTCTCGAAGAGGCGCTCGAGCTACGTCAGCAGACCTTTGGCGAGCAGCATCTCGCGGTCGCCGAGAGCAAGAACAACCTGGGCGAGCTGTGGCTGGCGCAAGGCCGCTTCAAGGATTCCGCCAAGCTGCATGGGAAGGCCCTCGAGATCCGTCTCGGGCTGTTGGGAGAATCGCATGGGCTGGTCGCCGAGAGCCTCAACAACCTGGCGGTGGCGCTCCACCAACAGGGCAAGCACAGCGAAGCGGAACCGCTGCTGCGACGCTCGCTCGAGCTGCGTCAGCGTGAGCTCGGGGCCGAGCACACCAAGGTCGCCTACGCACTCAACAACCTGGCCCTGGTGCTCAAAGAGGAGCAGAAGTACGACGAGGCCGAAGAGATGGCCCGCCGCGCGCTGGTCATGAATCAGAGGCTGCTGGCCGAAGGCCATCCCGATCTGGCGGTCAACCTCAACAACCTGGCTGAGATCTTGCGCGTGCAAGAGAAGTGCGAGGAGGCGATCGCGTTGTTCGAGTGGATCATCGACCAGCGGACCAAGGTGCTGGGAGGCCGACACCCCGGCCTGGCGACGACTCAGAACAACCTGGCGGGCTGCCTGGTCGACCTCGGTCGCTACGAAGAGGCGGAGGAGTATTTTCGGACGTCGATGGACCTGCGCCGGGAGACGCTTGGGCCCGAGAATCCGGCGGTCGCCGCCAGCCTCAACAACGTGGCTCGGATCTTTTACGAGCGCCAGCAGTACGAGGTGGCTGAAGACTTCTACCGTCAAGCCCTGAGCTTGCATCGCAAAGCCCATGGCGAGGAGCATCAGGCGGTAGCCACCAACCTGGCCAATCTGGCGCGGGTGCTCGAAAAGCGGCGGGATATGGCGGCGGCGGAGCCGATGTTTCGCGAGGCTTTGGCGATCAGTCGTCGGCTGCTCGACGAGGATCATCCCACGGTGCTCGAGCGTCGCCATCGACTGGCGAACTTCCTGCTCAACGTTGGCAAAATGGAGCAGGCCGAGGGGCAGTTTCGGGCCGAGGTCGCTGCCCGGCTCCAGGTGGCGGAAGCGAGCGGAGAAGATCAAGCGGCGCAAGATCTGGCGCGAGCTCAGCTCGGCTTGGCCCGAGCGTTGATGGCCAGCGGCCGCGCCGAGACCGCCGAGCCGGTCTTCCGCCAGGCGCTCGACATCTGGCGACGCTGGCCGACCGAGGAATGGCTGATGCTCGGCGGCACCAAGAGTCTGCTCGGCAACTGCCTGGCGAGCCTCGAGCGGTTCGAAGAGGCCGAAGAGCTATTGCTCGAGAGCTACATGAGCTTCGAGCAGCGCCAGGGTCCCGAGCACCCGATTACCCAGCGAGCCCTGCGGCGGGTCGTTGCGCTGTATCGCGACTGGCAGCGCCCCGAGCTCGAGGCGCGTTATCGTCAACTCTTGAAGAGTTAGACGCCATACCGCGCCGATCGATAGACGGCCGTGTTGATCGGGCTGCGCCGGCCTGCGGGACTCGCAGGGTCGACACGCAGCTGCATAAAGCACTAGCTCACCAGGGCTCTACGAGTAGCCACTTGGTGTACACGCTCAGACATCCTCGCCCTTGCTCGCTTCGTCAAGACGGCCTACCACCTCACGAACGCTGTTTCGGGACAGGTTCGAGCTAGAACCCAATATCGGTGTCGAGCTCGTCGAGGCTGGCTTCTTCTGCCTGGGTGTCGAAGTTGGGGCAGGTGTAGGTGCCGTAGTCGAATCGGAACTTGGCCTTGAGCGTGCCGGGCGGCGCCGGGTTGACGCCGTCGAATCCGAACAGCGCGGACTGCTCCGGAGTCAGCTCGGCGACGATCCTGGGCTGCTCGGCGGTGCAGACCTGGCTCTCGCCGATCACCTTGAACTCGCTGTCGGCGGGACCCATGAGAGAGACCGTGGCGAGGAAGCAGGCGTCCGCCGCCATCTTGAGGCTGATGGCCTGCAGCACGAACGGCTCTTGTGACGGCTGCAGCTTCACCACGATCTCGCTCAGGAAGTGCAGCTCATCCTCGGGGTCAATGCCTTCCATCAGATTCAGCGTGGCGTTGTCGTCCTCTTCCAGGACGTGGGTGCCGCCGCCGCCGGAATAGCCGATCGTGACTTCGTACGAGATGATCTCGAGTCCCGGTCGCCCATCCGGTCCGATCTCATTCCGCGGCGTTTGCTGCTGCGGTTGGGGAGCGTTCTTGCGAGCTCCTGCGGCGAGCTGCGCCGGGGCGTCGAGCCGTGAGCCGAGCCCAGGGCGCAGGGTCCCCAACGGCAGCGGTGCCAGGATTGGAGCGGCTTGTACCTGCACGGGCTGTAGCGTAGCGGAGTCGAAGACAGCATCGAACGGCTGATGTCCCTCGCCCGCCTCGCCAACGTCGAGCGTGCCGAGGGACGCTTCATCCGTCACGTAGCCTGCGACCACGACGTCGCCGCCGTCGATCCTGACGCTCCGGCCTTCGTCATCCAGCGCGCCACCGTCGATGAAGGCGTCGATCAAGCTACCGTCGGCGTTGCTGTGGCGGGTGAGGAAGACGTTGCGGCGTTGGCTGGGATGGGTGGTGTAGCCGGTGGCGAGAACGTTTCCCGCGGCATCGATCGCCACGTCCAGAGCCATGTCGCGCTGATCGTAGCCGGCTAGGAACGTCCAGTTGGGGACGAGGTTGCGAGTCAGGCTCTGGATCATCACGTCGCGGCCGCTGGGCGAGCCCGGGATGCCGCACCAGCCGCCGATCACGACCTTGGAAGCACCGAAGGCGATGCCATAGCCGCCGCAGCCGCTGATGTCGCAGTCGAGCGGGCCAGAATTGTTTAGGTCCTCGCATAGGCTCTCGCAGCACATCGGCTCGTCCGGGGGATCGCAGTTCGGAATCTCTCCCAGCACGCTGTCGGCGAGCAGGTTGCCGTCCGCATCCCACACCGCGACGAAGGCGCCGGTGCGAACTTCGGGTTCAGGGCCGGCGCAGGCCATCAGGATCTCGCCGGTGGTGGCGATCTCACCGGTCGTGGCGTCGGTGTCGGCTGCCAGCACCTTGCTGGCGACGATGTGGGCGGGATCCAGGCTGGTGAAGCCGGCGAAGAAGGGCTGGCCGGTGGTCTGCTCGCACTGTCCGGTCGGCGAGGAGTGATGGCACAAGGTCCACTCCTCGGCGCCGTTTGGCGCCAGCTTCTGCAAGAAGGCCTGGGTGCCGCTGCCGCAGCCGTTGGTCTGGCCCCCGAAGTGACCGCCGACGAGCGAGCCACCGCCGATCTCGAGGACCACGGGCGCCTCGGTGATCGGTTCGAGTGCCAAGGGCTGGATTTGCTGCGGCTGCCCCGGCGGCGGTGCGCCGGTCGGATTGGCGGCGAGCGGGGAGCTGATCACCAGCAGCCAGCTGGCGGTGAGGACGGCGGTCGTAGGAATCTTGGAGCGAAAACGGCCGTTTCGAAACATAAGCTACTCCTTCTCATCTCGAGACCTCTTATCTCGAGAACTCTCATCACAGGGCCTTTCATCGCAGGACCTGGGTCCGCCGAAGAGCAGAAACGCGACGCTGCACGCCTCCG
>JBCCEE010000448.1:0-7269 GCA_039030415.1 Acidobacteriota bacterium | reverse complement strand
TCGGGCGTCAGTACCTCCGACACCGTCGCTATCGGCAGCACTCATTCGGGTGATGCCGTGCTCCAGGTTCAAGGCTCCATCGTCGTGGACGGCGTTACGGTCCACGCCGACTACGTCTTTGAGCCCGACTACGAGCTCGACACCATCGACGAGCACCTCGCCTTCGCGATGGAGCACAAGCATCTGCCTGCGCTACCCAAGGCTCCCGAAGGCTTGAAAGGCCCCGTCGACTTGGTCTCTCACCAGATGGGCATCCTCGAAGAGCTCGAGACGGCGCACCTCTACATCGGTCAGCTGCACCGTGAGCTGGAGCAGCTCAAACAAACGGTGCGCGAGCTGGCGGCTGAGGTCGATCAGAATACGGACAACTAGACTCGAGAGAGGTTCGAAGTGAAAAGAACTTCGGCTTTGGTCCTCGCCATCGGACTCTGCACCGCTGGCCCAAGCTGGACCCAGGATCGCTGTCTCGGCGTCACCGAGCTGACGCTGGAGAGCGACGATGAGATTCAGCTCAATCCGGCGCTGCTGGACAGCGGATGTATCAACGGCGCGGACCTCTCCACATCGGTGCTGCAGACCTGTGGCATTTCTTGCGACAGCCTCGACGTGAGTATCGCTCCGCAATCGCCAGACGGCTGCCTGATGATTCAAGATGGCGCCGATACCGCGTCGATCTGCCCATTTCCGAATGACACCACCGGGGTCTTCAAGGCCGTCGACGGCGAAGAGAACGAACCCGGCGAGCTGACCGGGGGAATCAATCTTGCCTTTGCGGGTCTCAATTCGAATGGCGAACGACAACGTTACTCGGAGATCAAGACGACAATCACGGGCAATGATCCGAACCCTGCGGCCGAGAACGCTCTCTCCTCACAGATGCGTTTCATCGTTGCGGATCTCGAGAGAGCCGAACCGATGGACGGAGGAGAAGACGGCGGGGTTCGAGTGTTTCAAATCTCCGGCGGAGAGTTCACGGTCAACGACTCGATGATGGATATCGACTTCCGAATCAAATCAGTGACCTCGAATCCGGCGTTCTTTGTCGAGGGAGCTACCGCCAACGTAGGGATTGGAACCGAAACCCCGGACGAAGAGCTCGATATCGAAGGAGATGGGCCGGGCCTGCGCTTCACCAACACCGGCCCGGCTGGTGGCGGCTGGCGCATGATCATGAACGGCAACACTGGCCGTTTGGTTTTGAGTGACGATCTCACTGGAGCGCGCAATCCCATCAAGGTCGGAATGGGAGCTGTCGACAATCTGCTGCGCGTCGGCATCGACACCTTGGGCGCTATGGCCACCGACACCGTCTCGATCGGCAGCACGACGACCGGTGACGCCAACCTGCAGGTGCAGGGCTCCGCGTTGATCGACAGCAGCGTCGGGATTGGCACCATCAGTCCAGCTGCCGAGCTTCACGTTCAGACGACGGGCACCGATCACGCTGATCTCTATCTCGAAGCCGGCGGCCAAATATGGGACCTTCGCTCCAATGGTGTCAACTCTGTTTTTACAATCAAGAACATTACGAGCAACACCAACCCGTTCAAGGTCCAGCCGGACGCTCCCAGCAATGCCCTAGTCGTCGACGCCCACGGTATCGGCATCAATACCGCCCACCCCAGTGGCGCCCTCGACGTCTTTGGCGCCATCTACCAGCGCGGCGCCCAACTGCACGCCGACTACGTCTTCGAGCCCGACTACGAGCTCGAGTCGATCGCAGACCACGCTGCGTTCATGTGGGCCAACAAGCACCTACCCGCCGTGCCGCCGCGGCGCGTCGACGAGAACGGGCTGGAGGTACTCGAGGTTGGTGCCCACCGCCAGGGCATGCTCGAGGAGCTCGAGACGGCTCACATCTATATCGAGCAGTTGCACCGTGAGCTCGAAGCGCTGAAGCAGACGGTGCGCGACCTGGCGGCTCAGGTTGCTCAGCAAGACGGCGAGTAGTGCTTTCGCGCGGGGTCGGCCGCACTCCGAGCTGGGGAACCCGGACTGGCTACCCCAAGCGGATTCCACCCCGGGTCGAGCCACAGGCTCGACCCGGTGGTTTCAGGGGCTTTCGAAGAGCCCTGCTGTTCCCGCCCTACAGATTCGAGACGATGGCTTCGCCGAACTCTGAGGTCTTGAGCAGGGTGGCGCCGTCCATCTGGCGCTCGAGGTCGTAGGTCACCCGCTTCTGGGTGATGGTGGCGCCGAGCGCCGTCTCGACCTTGTCGGCCGCTTCGCCCCAGCCCAGCCAGCGCAGCAGCATGACGCCGGAGAGGATCAGCGAGCCGGGGTTGACCTTGTCCAACCCCGCATACTTGGGGGCGGTGCCGTGGGTGGCTTCGAACAGCGCCGTGCCGTCGGCCTCGTTCGAGCCCGGCGCCATGCCGAGGCCGCCGACCTGGGCGGCGAGGGCGTCGGACAGGTAGTCGCCGTTCAAGTTGGTGGTGGCGATCACGTCGTACTCGGCGGGGCGCAGCAGCACCTGCTGGAACATGGCGTCGGCGATGCGATCTTTGATCACCACGCGACCTTCCGGCACCTTGCCGTCATGCTTGTCCCACAGCTCCTGCTCGCTGATGGTCTGGTCGCCGAACTCGTCGCGCGCCAGCTCGTAGCCCCATTCTTTGAAGGCACCCTCGGTGAACTTCATGATGTTGCCTTTGTGCACCAGGGTAACGCTAGAGCGGCCCTGGTCGATAGCGTACTGCACCGCCTTGCGCACCAGCCGCTTGGAGCCGAAGGGCGAGACCGGCTTGATGCCAATGCCGCTGTCCGGGCGGACGGTCTTGCCCATGCCGGCCAGGAACTCGACCAGCTTGGCGACCTCGTCCGTCCCCGATTCCCACTCGACGCCGGAGTAGACGTCTTCAGTGTTCTCGCGGAACAGCACCATGTCGACCTTCTCGGGCGCCGACACCGGCGACGGCACGCCGGCGTAATGCTTCACCGGTCGCACGCAGGCGTAGAGGTCGAGCACCTGGCGCAGGGTGACGTTGAGGCTGCGGAAGCCGCCGCCGACCGGCGTCGTCAGCGGGCCCTTGATGGCGCCGTGGTAGTGGCGGATCGCATCGTAGGTATCGGACGGCAGCCACTCGTTGGTGTTCTCCTGGGCCTTCTCACCGGCCAGGATCTCCATCCACGCGATCGACTTGGAGCCGCCGTAGGCGGACTCGACACCGGCGTCTAGCACCCGCTGGGTGGCCCGCCAGATATCGGGGCCGATGCCGTCGCCTTCGATGAACGGCACGATCGGCCGATCCGGAACCACGAGCTGACCGTCGACGAAGTCGATCTCCTGACCGTCGGCGGCGGGTTTGTAGAACTCACCTGAGGTGCTCACACCTAATCCTCCTCAGCCGACCCGAGCGCCGGCACATCATTGAGTTGTCGGGGGGAGAGAGTTGCGGAAACTCTCGGATGTCCCAGGGTATCACACCGCCTGGCAGCGTCCTGGCCGTGGCAGACCGGAGCCTGGCACCGTCTCAGTAGGCAGCCCATCGCACCGTCAAACAGCGTTGAAGCCTCGGAGCACCCTCACCAAAGCGCTGAAAACAATCGACTTAAAAAAGTTTCAAAAAAGATGACAGCTGATCGACGGATCGTGCGCGCTTAGGGGTGAAGACAACAACCGGACCCCAGCCGCTCAACCGGCCGGGAACCAACCAAGAGAGGTGCTTGCATGTCCAAGAAGTCTGTCCTGTCTGTGATGCTCCCGATTCTCCTCCTCACCACTCCCGCCTTCGCCGCCCCGCTCGCCGACGCCAACCCCGGCGCCACCGGTATCGATTTCACTCTCAAAGCCGGCGCGGCCGCTTCCGTAACCCTGACGGTCTCGGGCCCCGGCGATTTCCACGTGCGCAAGACTTTCGACGGCGGCTCCGCGCCGTACTTCAGCCTTTTCAACAAGGCCGGCCAGAACCTAACCGCCGGCCTCTACAAGTGGTCCCTGGTCGAGAACCCGACCGCTTCTGGCGACCGCGCCGTCGCCGCTAAGATCGAAGGTCGCCAGCAGGACGGCTCCTTCTCGATCGCCGAGGACGGCAGTCTGGTCAACCCGAACCTGATCGAGGGTAGCCTGCTCAAGGACCAGGTCTTCAACGACGACCTGATCGTCGACGGCTCGGCTTGCATCGGCACGGACTGCGCCAACGGCGAGGGCTTCAGCTTCGACACCCTGCGCATCAAAGAGAACAACGTCCGTCTCCACTTCCAGGACACCTCGAGCACTGGCAGCTTCCCGAGCGCCGACTGGCGCCTCACGGTCAACGATTCCTCCAACGGCGGTGCTGAATACTTCGCCATCGAAGACGACACCAACAACAGGATCCCGTTCCGCATCGAGACTGGCGCGCAGGCCAACAACCTCTACGTCGAGTCCGACGGCGACGTTGGCATCAAGACCGCCAACCCGATAGTCGACCTGCATGTCGTCGAAGGCAACACCCCGACCCTGCGCCTCGAGCAGGACGGCTCGGATGGCTTCGCGTCACGGTCCTGGGATCTCGGCGGTAACGAGACCAACTTCTTCCTTCGCGACGTCAACAACGGCTCGGCGCTGGTTTTCCGCGCCCGAGCTGGCGCGCCCGAGAATTCCATCTACATCCAAACCAGCGGCAGCGTCGGCTTCGGCACCGAGAGCCCAGACTCGACGCTCGACATCGAGGACGACAGCCCGGATCTGCGCCTCACCAACACCGGCTCCGGCGGTGGCGGCTGGACCCTCGCGGTCAACGGCAACACCGGCCGCCTGAACATTGCTGACCTCGGCAATTCCAACATCCCCTTCAAGTTCGACGCCGGCGCCAACAACAACCTGCTGCGCATCGGCACCGACACTGCCGGTACCGCCGCCGCCGACACCGTCGCGATCGGTTCCACCACCAGCGGCGACGCGATCCTCTCGGTCCAGGGCTCCATCGTCGTCGACGGCACCACGGTCCACGCCGACTACGTCTTCGAGCCGGACTACGCCCTCAACACCATCGACGAGCACATCGCCTTCGCGATGGAGAACAAGCACCTCCCCGGTCTCCCCAAGGCCCCTGAAGGCCTCAAGGGCCCGGTCAACCTGGTGGGTCATCAGATGGGCATCCTCGAAGAGCTCGAGACCGCTCACCTCTTCATCGGTCAGCTCAACGACACCATCAAGCAGCTTCAGGAGCGCATCGAGAAGCTCGAAGCTGGCGAGTAAGAGATGACGAGTGGCTCTCAAAGAGTGGCTCTCGTAGAGTAGCCCTCAGCGAGTAGCTCGCAAACCAGCGCGCCGGCAACGGCGCACCGCAGTACGCGAAGGCCCGGACTCTGTCCGGGCCTTCTTGCGGTTGGTACCGGCTGCGCTGGTATTCGGCGCGCTGGTCTCAGCCCGCAGATGCCGGCTTTCCCGGCGGCTTGCGCGAAGGTCTCCTCGCCCCCCAGCAACCCGGATCAAAGTTTTTTTCGGAAGCTTTGATGCAAAGCCGACAAAACCTGCGCATTAACTTGTTGAAGGCGGCAGCCACAGGGCTCAACGCGCTTCTCCCTTGATTAACTTCTGCGACCTTCTATTACGTGCCCTTTGTAACGGATTGTGTGCCCTTTGCGACGTTCGATACGACGTTAGATACGACGTTCAATGAACTGACTTCTGCGACGCTCGATTACGTGTCTTTTTGACTACGTACCCTTTTTTGCGACGGACAGCGTGCCTCTTGCGGCGTTTGATTCTGTGCCCCCAGCGTGACGGTTTGCGCGCTTAATGCGCGACGGATTGCGCCTACAGCGCGACGGATTGCACGCCTACAGCGCGACGCTCGCCTCCGTGCCTTCATCAGCGTTCGACTGCTCGCCTTCAGCGCGACATTCGATACCCGTGTACCTGCAACTTTCGATTACGTGCCCGATAACTCCATCACTTAATTGTCCGCGACACTGAGAGAACATCATGAAAAAGCAACTTTTGATCGTGACCGCTATCCTCACCGCCCTGTTCGTGACCGCACCGGTCATGGCGAGCCCCCTCGCCTACGTCAACATCTCCTCCGCCGGCGTCGACTTCCAGATCACCCAAAACTTCGGCGGCTCCTACACGCTCACGGTTTCCGGCCCCGGCGACTACCGCTCACAGCAAGACTTCGCGGCCGGTGAGGCCCCGTACTTCAGCACCTTCGACAAAGCCGGTCAGGTGCTCGCCGCCGGCAGCTACACCTGGACCCTGACTCACAATCCGGAAGCTGGCGAAGACCGCGAGATCGCCGTCAAACGCGACGCCCAGCGCCAGTCCGGCGCCTTCACCATCGAGGCGGGAGGCTCCATCGCCAACCCCAACCTGATCGAAAACCTCGACAAGGCCCAGGTATTCGCCACCGACCTCATCACCCAGGGCTCAGCCTGCATCGGCTTCGACTGCGATTCCAGCGAGAGCTTCGGCTTCGACACGGTGCGCATCAAAGAAAACAACGTCCGCATTCACTTCGAAGACACCTCTGGTTCGGCCAGCTTCCCGAGCAACGACTGGCGCCTGACGGCCAACGACACGAGCAACGGCGGCGCCGAATTCTTCTCCATCGACGACGTGACCGGCAGCAAGACCCCCTTCAAGGTCGAGGCTGGCGCGCCGAACAACACCCTCCTCGTGGCGAGCACAGGCCGCATCGGCGTCCAGCAGGCCAACCCGGCGGTCGGCATCCACCACACGGACGGCAACACTCCGACCCTGCGCCTCGATCAGGACGGCTCCGATGGCTTCACCCCGCAGGCCTGGGACCTCGCCGGTAACGAGACCAACTTCTTCATCCGCGACGTCACCAACGGCTCGAAGCTCCCCTTCCGCATCAAGCCCGGCGCTCCGACCGACTCGATCTACATCGCAGACGGCGGCAACGTTGGTCTGGGCACGGACAGCCCTTCAGACGAGCTGCACATCCGCCGCACTGATGACACCTCGACCAAGATCCTGATCGAGAACGCCAACGCCGGTGCCGAGACGGTAGGTGTGGACATGAAGAACGCGGTCGGCAACTACAGCATGCGGGTGACCAACGCCGGTGATTTCGCGATCCGCAACCTGGCCACGGCCAACAACGTCACCTTCACGACGGGCGGTGCGATGACCCTGCCGGCGCTCGCCACCGCTCCTGCAAGCTGCTCCGACGGCAGCCTCTACCACAACTCCACCCAGGCCCTGTGCGTGTGCTTCAGCGGCGCCTGGACCCTGGTGGCCGGCCCCGGCTCCTGCTGATGATCTCCCCGCTGGGCTGATCTGCCCGGCCCGACGGTTGCCCACCGAGCGGTGGCGGGCTC
>JBCCEE010000447.1:0-7295 GCA_039030415.1 Acidobacteriota bacterium | reverse complement strand
CGACTCAGCTGACCAGCGCTTGCTCGAGCGCCAATCCGCTGATCCTCGGCGACCTCGGCGCTCCCGACGACGAATAGTCTTCGGTTCTGCTTGGGATGGCGGGTACGGCCTTGGCCGTACCCGTCTTCTTGCTTTATGGATGCGCTGGCGACATTACCGTCTAGTCCCGTGCCTTCTGGTAATCGCCGCGGCTGAAATACTTCTCGAGCCAGACATAGAGGCAGATGAAGAGGTAGCGGCTGCCCATCTCTTCGATCTTCAGCTTGGCTTCACCGGTCTGGCGGTTGCGCCAGGTGATCGGCAGGACGGTGTAGCTGTAGCCCCGCACGATCGCCTTCAGGGGCAGCTCGACGGTGAGGTTGAAGTGCGGCGCGATCAGCGGGCGGCAGCCGTCGATGGCGGTCTTGCGATAGGCCTTGAAGGCGTTGGTGACGTCGTTCAGCTTGAGCCCGAAGAAGATCCGGATGAAGGTGTTGGCAAGGCGGTTCATCACCAGCTTGAACCGCGGATAGTCGACCGTGCCGCCACCCCGGATGAAGCGGCTGCCGAAGACGCAGTCGTAGCCGTTGTTGAGGGCCTGCCAGTAGCGCACGACGTCCCTACGGTCGTCGGAGGCGTCGGCCATGACGATGGCCACCGCGTCGCCCCGCATGTGATCAAGCCCGTAGATCACCGCCCGACCGAACCCGTGCGGCCCGGGATTCTGGACCGGCCGCAGGGTGTCGACGCGCTCTGCGAGCTCCGCCAGCAGCTTCCAGGTGCGGTCGGTGCTGCCGTCGTCGACCACCACGATCTCGTGCGGGATCCCCTGCTCCGCGAGCTCCTGGTGCAGCGGCTCGACGGTCGAGACGATGCACCCCTCCTCATCGCGCGCCGGAATCACGATCGACAGCAGCTGCAGCTCGGACTCGGCCATAGCCTCAAGGGCAACTTCAGGCTCCGTCATGTCGGCGTGGAGATGTCCAGCCACTCGGGATGCTGCTCCGCGTGCTCGGCAATCTCGTCCAGGATCTCGTCCAGGGACGTGGTGGGCCGCCAGCCCCACGCCTGTTGAGCGAGGTCGCTGCACATCACCATCCAGGGGATGTCGAAGGGCCGATCGACCGCGGCCGCCGCTATGTCGTGGGGGCCGAAACGGTCGGCACACCAGCCGCTCAGCTGCGCCAGCGACATCGCCCGGTCCACCCCGCCGCCAAGGTTGACGATTCGGGGACGCGAGCTCCCTTCCGTCCGCATCTGCTGAGCCACCAGACCCACCAGATCCCTGGGATGCAGGCAGTCCCGCACCTGAAAGCCCCGACCGTCGAAGCCGAAGTACTTCAGGCTGCGGCGCTGGCGGTAGGCGTGGACCCAGAAGCTGAAGATGCCCTGATCGGGCCGCCCGAACTGCCCTCCGCCCGCCAACACCCCGCAGCGATTGATCCATATTGGCAGCTCGAAGGTGCTGCCATATTCGAGCGCTAGGGTCTCAGAAGCTAGCTTCGTGCTGCCGTACAGCGAGATGGGAGGCGTGGTAGAGAACGCCTCCGAGATGCCGCGCTCGCTGAGCCCCGGAACGGTCGACGTCGCTTTGGGGCGGTAGGCCTCGGCGACCACCTCGAGCTCCAGCCGGGTGAGCGCCTCGATCGAGTAGACGCGACTGGTGCTGAGCAGCAGGAAGCCCGAATGACGCGCCTTGCAGTACTCCAGGAGGTTCACCGTCCCCAGCAGATTGTGCTCGACCAGCTGGCGACTGCTGACCTGGCCATCGACCCCGGCCAGCACGCTCGGGTTGGCCGCCGCGTCGATCACCCATTCGACGGCCGGCAGCGCGTCGAAGTCCGACGCGCAGCGGATATCGCCATGGAAAAACCGGATACCGAGCTGCCGCAGCTGCGCCCGGTTGCGCTCGCTGCCCGGCCGCACGAGGTTGTCCAAGCCCAGCAGCTCGATACCCTCGACGTGCTCCACCAGGCCACGGGCCAAGGTGCTGCCGACGAAGCCACAGATGCCGACGATCAGTACCTTCATCGAGCCGCTCATTGGGCTACAGTGCTAACCTCGGAAACGCTCACGCCAGCCGATGCCGACAGGCGACGCTGCCAGGCGTCGACGATCTCCTCGAGGGTGTCCTGCAGCGTCTTGGTGATGCGCCAATTCGGATAGTGATCCTGCAGGCGGCTCAGATCACTGTAGTAGCAGATGTGGTCTCCGACGCGATGCGTCGGGTCGTACGTCGACACCTGCGGCTTACCGGTCAGCGCTTCGACCACCGCGAAGGCCTCTAGGATCGAGCAGGTGTTCTCCTTGCCTCCCCCCAGGTTGTAAACCTCGCCACGCCGCGGCTGCTGATAGAACTCGAACATGAAACGCGCGACGTCCTCGGAGTGGATGTTGTCGCGCACCTGCTTGCCCTGGTAGCCGAAGATCTTGTACTCGCGCCCCTCGACGTTGCACTTCACCAGGTAGCTCAAGAAACCGTGCAGTTCGACCCCGGCGTGATTGGGCCCGGTCAAGCACCCGCCCCTCAGGCAGCACGTCGGCATGTCGAAGTAGCGGCCGTACTCCTGCACCAGGACGTCGGCGGCCAGTTTGGAAGCGCCGAACAGCGAATGGGTCGACTGATCGATCGGAAACGACTCAGGGATGCCGTTCTCAAACTCCGGGTCAGCATAGTCCCAGCGCGTCGGCAGCTCCCGCAGCGCGATGGTGTTGGGCCGGTCGCCATAGACCTTGTTGGTCGACATGTGGATGAAGGGCGACTCCGGGCAGAAACGGCGGGCGGCTTCGAGCAGGTTCAACGTGCCGTTGGCGTTGATCTCGAAATCTTCGAACGGAATCGTCGCGGCGCGATCGTGGGACGGCTGTGCCGCGGCGTGCACGATGCAGGCGGGACGCACCTCTTCGAAGAGCGCCAGAATCCCCTCGCGATCCCGAATGTCGAGCTCGCGGTGGCTGAAGCGTGCCAGCGTCTGGGTCAGCTGCCGCTGCACCCAGCGCGTATCGCCCTGCGGCCCGAAGAATTCGGCCCGCTGATTGTTGTCGACGCCGACGACCCGCAGGCCGCGCTGATGGAAGAAGCGCGCCACCTCGGATCCGATCAGGCCACTCGAGCCTGTGATGATCACGGTGTCGTTCATCGGTCTCAGCCTCGTGCTCTCAGCTACGATCTCTCGGGCTCGGTCTCTCGGGATTGTTGCTCGCCCGCTTGCGACCGATGACCAGGAACTGCTTGCCGAAGAGAGGCCACACGATCGGTAGCCTGAGGTAAAGCCGCAAGAAGATCAGCGGCGGGGTCCTGCCGGTCGACATGGTATACGGCAAGAAGCGCCCGAGGCTACGCTCGACGCGGAAGCCCTCGAGCTGCAGAAGCTCCGCCAGAGAGCGCTCGGTCAGCGGCACATAGTGGTCCCAGAAATCCCAGTAGGCACCAGGAATGTATTTGACGTTGGGACCGAGGCAGATCAGCAGGCCGTCCTCCTTCAGACAGCGCCGGGCTTCCGCCATCGTGCGCTCGACGTGGGCCTTGTCCGGCAGGTGCTCGAGAAAGTTGCTGGTGAACACGACGTCGAGCGAATCGGGCGGCAGCTCCCAGGGTTGAGAGCAATCCTGCTGCAGGAATTGCGTCCCCGGCGACAATCGAAGCCCGGTATCCGGATTCAGGTCCATCGCGAACTTCTTGGCCGCCGAGACGTTGTTGATGAACTCGCCCCAGCCGGCGCCGAGATCGAGCACGCACGCCGACGGATCGACAAACTGCCGAAAGTACTCTGTGCACAGGATCTTCCAAACGCGATCCCGATAATGCTCGGCCTGCCCGAACCGCATCCGGTACTCGTCGCGCAGCGTTTCGGTCCTGGGTTCCATGCGGGCCGGCTCGGTACGCGATCGATCGACAGGATGGAAGACTTACGGAGTGCGGGGTTTACAAGAGCCTTCGAGCGCCTTGCGCAAAGCTCATGCGGTAGACCGGTTGCGAGAAGTTTATAACCAGAGGCCTTGTCACAGGAGATCTCATCGGGATGCTAGCACGGTTCAAACGTCGCGTCGGCGCTGGCCCGAGCTACCCGTGAACCAAGGTCGCACAGCCGACAGTACTGACGCCATCCAACCGAGAGTGTCGGCAAACTCAGGTCTCAACATCCGGCAACCCTACGCTCCAGCGGCAGACGGGTTGAGTATTGTTAAGACGTTGATGGGTCTGCTAGTGTCCCGCGCCAATGCAGAGTTTCAGGTATTTGAGTGCCCCGGCCGCATGGCTGATGCTGGCCGCATTCGTCCTCGGTGGAGGGCTGATCGCGACGCACAGCCACGACGGGCTCACCTGTGAGGAGCTCAGCTCGGTCGCTCTCAACGGCGGAGACGATCTTGCCAACGCGACCAAACGCGTCGAACCGTCGACATCAGTCGACGTCGAGCTGTGTCCAGCCTGCGCTGCCGGGCGGCGCCAAGACGCCCTGGGCGCCTCGCAGCCGACCTCGCAATCGCCGGTGATAGTGACGCGGACTGTTCGCGAAGCGGACGACCTCGTGATCTCCGGTTTCGACGCCCTGCCACCCGCTTCGCGCGGGCCCCCGACGGTCTGACTCCGCGGCACGGCAGCCCTGGCCTGGCGGCCCGGTAGCCCTGGCCTGGCGGCTCGAGAGACGCCCGCAAGCAGCCCCCCCTTCTCAGCCAAACGACGGCTTGGGAAGCATCGACCTCGACCGATCTCTCGGCCGGGGCCAACCCAACATGAAGTTCTCGTGGAGTCCGACCGATGACGCATAGGAGACCAGAATGACTGCAGCGCTGGAAGCGGTAGAACTGAGCGTTGAACGATCAAAGCAGACCGTCTTGAGAGACGTCTCGTTCAGCGTCGCGCCAGGCGAGGTCTACGCCTTGCTCGGCGGCAACGGCGCGGGCAAGTCAACGGCGCTGCTGACCTTTCTTGGACTCCTGACACCGAAGTCTGGCTCCGTTCGGGTCCAGGGTCGATCGGTGAGCGATGACCTGACGGCGGCTCGTCGCGTCACCGCGTATCTCCCTGAGGCCGCGACGCTCTATGAGCACCTGAGCGCCCATGAGAACCTCGTCTACTTTCTCTCGCTCGCCCAAGCGGCAGCCGACAGGGCGGCGGTGGATCGAGCGCTCGACCGCGTTGGCCTCCAGCCGGAGGCGCGAGACAAGCGGCTCGGCTCGTACTCTAAAGGCATGCGTCAGAAGGTGGCGATTGCCCTGGCGCTGTTGCGCGACACGCCCATCCTGTTGCTCGACGAGCCGACGTCGGGGCTCGATCCGATCGCCATTGATGAGTTCAACACCCTCGTCAGGTCGCTCGCGGACGATGATCGAGCGATCCTGATGGTGACCCACGATGTCTATGGCGCCTGCCAGGTCGCCGATCGCATCGGACTGCTTCGCAAGGGCGAGCTGGTCGGGGGCTTTGACCGGCCCGCGGAAGGACGGATCGATACGGAGGCGGTGCATGCGGCCTTCGCCGGGAGGGCTGTGGCTTGAGCACGGTGTTTACGATCGCCGCTGCGGAATGGCGGCTGTGGATGCGCTCGAAGTCCGCGCTCGCAGCGCTTCTCGCCGTGGTGCTCATCATTGCCGCGACGAGCGTTCTGACCGCTGTCCGCTTCACCGAAGAGCGTCACGAACGGGCACACCAGCAAGAGGTCGCCGAAGAGACCTTCCTGTCGCAGCCGGCCCGCCATCCGCATCGCATGGTCCACTACGGACACTACGTCTTCCGTACGCCCCCACCCCTCGCCATCATCGACCCAGGCGTCGACACGGTGACGGGGCAGTCCATTTTCCTCGAAGGGCACCGCCAGAATACGGCCATGTTCGCGGACACGCGGGCCAGCGCCAACGTCGGGGGTTTCAAAACCCTGTCGCCGGCCTCCGTTTACCAGATCTTGATCCCGCTGCTGTTGATCGCGCTCGGCCACGCCGTATTCGTCCGAGAGCGTGAAGCGAGAACGCTGGCGCCTCTGCTGGCGCAGGGCGTTTCGGGCGTGACGCTCTACGCGGGGAAGACCTTGGCTTTGGCAGCCTTGAGCGCCGCACTGCTCACGCCGATGCTGATCATGTCGCTCATCGGAGTGACCTCGGGCGAAGCCGTCGGTGTCTCGCTGGCGGTGGTCGCCGCGTACGGCGCCTACTAGCTCGTGTGGTCGGCGCTGATTGTCCTGGCGTCTGCCGTCGTGGGCACGCGCGGGGTCGTCCTCGGCAGTCTGGTCTTCATCTGGCTCGCATGGTCGCTCGTCATGCCGCGCCTCGCCGTAGCCTCCGCCAGCGCCGCCGCGCCCTCACCTGGCAAGCTCGAAACGGACTACCAGCTCTACGCTGACCTTCGCGAGCTCGGTGATGGGCACAACGCTGGCGATCCGGCATTCAACGCTTTACGAGCCAACCTTTTAGCAGAGTACGACGTGGAAACTGTCGAAGAGCTGCCCATCAACTTCCGGGGGGCTGTCGCACAGGCCTCGGAGGCGGATCTCACGCGGGTCATGAACGAGTACGCGGATCGTCGCATGGCGCTGGAGGTCCGCCAATCTCGCCATGCCAACGGGTTCGGCTGGCTGTCGCCTGTGCTCGCCGTGGCAGCGGCTTCGCGCCATCTGGCCGGCGTCGATCTCGAGACTCATCACAGGTTTCTGCGGGAGGCCGAGGCGGTGCGTTTCGACTTCGTCCAAGGCCTCAACAAGAGCCACGTCGAAGAGTTGTCTTACGCCGACGACATCAATCGAAACCAGAGCGCTGAGGCGTCACGCCGGGCTCGCATTTCGCCAGAGAATTGGAAGGTACTCGACGACTTCCGGTTCCAGCCCGCCAGCCCTGACGAACGGTTTGGCGCGGCAACGGCTCCCATTTTCATGCTCACGCTTTGGCTTGCGGCTCTCGTTGCGGCCGGCGTTTTCGCCAGCGGGAGGCTGAAACCATGAGCGGGCTCAGGCGCGAGCTCTGGTTCCTGTGGCGCGACCGGGCGGCGAAGGTCTGGCTTCTCATCGGCTTCGCCGCGGCGAGCCTCGCCGTGGTCTTCGGCCTCATGGAGATCGCTGCGCAGCGCGACACGATCGAACGCCTGAAGGCTGCGGACGAGATCGAGCGGGCCGTCACCACGGAAGCCCATCGCGACGCCTGGGGGAGTGCGGCCTACTACACGTTTCATCTCACCTACGACCCGCCTGAGGAGTTTGCGTTCGCAGCCCTCGGGCAACGCGACGCCTCGCCGTGGAAGCACCGCATCCGGATGCTGGCGCTGGAGGGGCAGATCTACGAAACCGACGCCGCCAATCCTGATTTTGCGCTGGTCGGCCGGTTCGACT
>JBCCEE010000446.1:0-7304 GCA_039030415.1 Acidobacteriota bacterium | reverse complement strand
TGCGAAGCTCACACCCGGTATCCCAAGCACAAACATACCCGGTGCGAGGCTCGCACCCGGTATCCCAGAGCAAAACATACCCGGTGCGAAGCTCGCACCCGGTATGTTGACGCTGCAGAACGCACGATCGAGCCTCGAAGCTGCCTGCTCGCTCTCCCGAAGTCAGCTCGCTTTGAGCAGAGACTCTGGAAAAGCACTCACTGAGGTGCGCCCATTGACCGTTCAGCGAGTCATCTCACCGGCCTTCCTGCGTCTGACAATCAAGATTTCGATAAACCCGGCGGATTGACAAAGAAGACCGAGACAGTCCAGAATAATAGGCAATAGTTGAGACAGGGTCTCAATTGAGCCAAGGGTTTAGGGAGTCGACGTCCCGCAACAGTTTGCACTCTGGAGCTCAGACCGACGCCCACGACTCGGCTGACTGAAGGACAGCGAGCAGAGCTATGCCAAATATACCTGAGCTTAGTCAGGCACAGTACAGCGCGTCCGCGAGGGGCGTTCGGCTCTGTATCGACCCATCCAAGGCAAACGACTCCTTACCGATCAGCGCCCGACCGCCGAGCGGCTGCCACCAAGAGATGCTGGCGTGGAACACCTATTCGATACCCGGCTACGTCGATAACGTTACCGATGAAGCCTACGCCGTTACCGCTTTCCGCAACATCGACGGCCGTATCCTTGGTAAGGCGAATCGCCGCAGCAGGCCGGCTTCTAGCTGATCCTGCGTTTCTGAGGTCCTGAGATGCCCGGACTACTCTCGAGCCTGCTCTGTCTTTTCGCGGCGTGCTGCGTGCTCGCCGTTGCGACTTCGCGCCATTGGAAGGCACTCGGGCTGGGAAGCGAAGTGACCCGCAAAGGGGTTGGCGCGATCGGTTGGGCTCTGCTGGCGTTTTCAGCCGCGGGTTTCGGCTCGCACTTCGGCTGGGAAGTGGGTCTGGCCTGGGCCATTCTCTGGCTGTTCGCCGCGACTCTGCTGGCGACCGCCCTGCTGAGCGTGCGGCCGCGCTTCGTGCCCTGGATTGCCGGTGCGCTATCTGCGGCTGCCTTCATCACTTGGATCGCCTAGCCTAGAGGTATAGCCAGGTGAGCCAGACTCCATCGGACTTCCAGGATCTGCCGTCGGGCCGCGATCAGACCGAGACCGGCTGGCGGGGTCGCATCACCGCGGCGCTGATCGGCGGCTCGCTGCTGGCCTTTGCAGCCGCCGTCAGTATCACGATCTATGTGCCGGGTTTCGACGGGCTCGACCAAGCCTTCCTCGGCGGTTTGGCCCTGGTCTTGATCTGGCCAATGGCCATGCTCTGGATCCTATTCGCCCGCACTGGCTGGAAAGCCTGGCGTCGAGCTTTGGTACCCTTCACACTCTTCATCGCCCTCGACATCGCAGGATTGCTTCTCTGAGCGGGATGCTCCCATGAGTCCAAACAAGCCCGAAAAACGTCACGGCCCCTTCAAGCTGAACCGGCGCGGCGTTCGCCTGTTTTACGACATTCATTCGTGGCTTGGAATCCTCGGCGGGATGGTGCTCTTCATCTGCTGCTTCAGCGGCACCCTAGCGCTCTTCGAGCATGAGCTGTTCGACTGGGAGAAACCGCAGATTCGTTTTGCCGCTACCGGCGAGATGCTGGGGTTCGACCAGCTGTTCGAGCGCGCTCAAGAGCGTCTCGGGACCGACAAAGACATGTTCGTGATGCTTCCGAACGAGCACATGCGCGGCCTGCAGGCCCGCGTTTTTGAAGACGGTCATGTCGAGAAGATCTTCCTCGATCCCTACACCGGTGTGGTGGTCGAGGGCTCGGGCGGGACCGCCTTCGAATTCCTGACTCACCTGCACACCGATCTCCACCTGCCGCGCCCCTTCGGGCGCTACCTCGTCGGTTTTCTGGGCATTTTCATGTTGATGTCATTGATCTCAGGGGTCATGGCGCATCCCAAGGCTTTGCAGCAGCTGTTCCTGTTGCGCTGGCGCCCGAGGATGCGCCTGACCCTGAGCGATTTGCACAAGCAGCTCGGGATCTGGGGGCTGGCTTTCGGCCTGGTGATGGCCTTTACCGGCGCGGTGATCGGGCTGCTCGGGCTCTTTGCGCCGGTGATGGTGCTGAGTGCCTTTGGCGGCGATGTTGGCAAGGCGACTGAAGCGTTCTCGGGTCCCAACTCCAAACCCACCGGAACAGCAGCCGAGATGCTATCGATCGGCTCTTTGATCGATCGGGCAGAGCAGCAGCATCCGGACTTCGTGGTCCAGAGCGTATTCGTACGCCACTGGGGTGACGAGAGCGCCGAAGTTGCGCTGAACCTCGACCGCGAGCCTTATCGGCAGCTCACCGCCGGCGAGACCCACCGCGTCAGTCTGGTTGACGGAACTACGCTACACGTCAGTGCGTTCACGGAGCGCGGCGTCGGCACGAGACTCTTCGGAGCAGTGCAGCCCCTGCACTATGGCCTGTTCGGCGGCCTCGGCCTCAAGCTGCTGTACTTCGCTCTGGGCATCGCCCTGTCCCTCGGTATCGTCACCGGCTCGATGATCTGGCTCGAGCGTCGCAAGCCGTCACGGACCGTGGAGCCTCAGCTCAAGGGGCAGTACTTCTGGCTCGGCAGGCTACATCTGGGAGTCTGTCTGGGCCTGGTGGTGGCTTCGGCCCTGGCGTTGGCCGCGGGGCGATTTCAACCGTCGAAGGTGGAGCCGGTGTTCTGGCTATCGTGGCTTGCGCTACTGATCATTGCCTACGGGGTGCGCAACGCCTTCGCCTATGCCCGGGTAGGCGGGTTCGCTACTGCGGCCATCCTCGGCGCGATAGCCTTGGGTGACCTCATGGGCTCAACGCGCACCGAAACCACGGTTCAGGTCAACCTGGTCTTGATGGCACTTGGCCTGCTGATGGCCTCGGCAGCCGCTTTGAGTCCAAAACAGGCGCCTGGCGCAAAAATTTCCCGTCCTCCCATCGTCGCTGGCGATATGGCCGAGAGCCAGGGTTGAGTATTCTTCAGTTCTGCCCGAGCGCTCAAAAATCGACGAGTCTCCTGAGACCCAATCTCAACAAATGACCCATAATAGCGACCGAATGACTCCGAAGTGCAAACACGCGACGACCCTACGATCTTGGCAAAGCGCGGGTCGCCGCTCACCATGGACTACGCCTCGATACTCGAGAGCGCTACCACGAAAGGCATCTCAATGCTCATATCCAAGCTGAGCTCTACTCAAGAGCTGCATCCACGTAGCGGTGGTTTGACCGCAAGCTTCAACAGTTCTCCGCTCCAGCGGAGGCAGCCATGAATTACACCGGTCCCAAAGTACGCCTCTCCCGCGCTCTGGGCATTCCGCTGACGGCCAAGGCAGCGCGAATCATGGAGAACAAGCCCTACCCGCCCGGTCAACATGGAACCAACCCCGGGCGCCGCCGTCGCGTCAGCGGCTACAAGCTGCAGCTGCTCGAGAAACAGCGCCTGCGAGCGCAGTACAACGTGCATGAGCGCCAGATGAGAGGCTACTTTCGGCGTGCCGAGCGATCTCGAGGCAACACCGGCGAAGGCCTGGTGGTCTTGCTCGAGACGCGTCTCGACGCCATGGTTCTGCGCATGGGATTCGCACGCTCGATCTATGCGGCCCGTCAGTACGTCGTTCACGGCCACATCCAGGTCAACGGTCAGCGCGTCAACCGGCCAGGGCAACGGCTGCGCGTCGGCGATCAGGTCACGATCAGGCAGAAGAGCCGCAAGATGCTCTGCTTCCGAGAGGCTTTGGAAGGAAGCCAGAATCCGCCGGAATATCTGACCGTCGACAAGGATGAAATGATCGGTCGACTCGAGCGCATGCCGATCCGGGAAGAGGTGCCGGTGATCTGTGACGTTGCCCGAGTGGTGGAGTTCTACTCGCGTTGAGGCAAGCCAATCATGATTGACTCAACGCGCATCGACGAGAGATGGCAAGATCTATCCGTAGTCATCGCCTGGGGTAGCAGCACCGGCTATACCGAAGAGGCGGCCGTAGCGCTTCACCGTAAGCTCGGCTCCTGGGTCGATGAGGTGGTGGATATCGCCGAGACACCGTTCGAGCATGTCGCGTCTCATGACGTCCTGATCCTGGGAGCGCCGACGTGGCATATTGGCGAGCTCCAAGACGACTGGGACGATCGGCTCGAAGAGATCGCGAACACCGATTTGACGGGCAAGACCGTAGCGCTATTCGGCTGTGGCGATGCAAACGGTTATCCGGACAACTTTCAGGATGCACTGGGCATCTTGTGGCGGGAGCTCGAGCCGCGTGGCGCAACGCTAGTCGGCCTTTGTTCGGTCGAGGGCTACGACTTCCTCGAATCCCAGGGGCTGACTCCAGACGGTCAGCATTTTCTGGGCCTGGCGATCGACGAGCACGCCCAGTGTCATCTCACCGATGAGCGCATCACCCGCTGGGCTGAGCAAGTGCAGCAAGAGGTCGCAGCCTTGACGGCAAAAGCATCTGCCGTCGAGGCTCACCCACCGGCCGCCTAGACCGGTACAAATATCCAGACGAAGCCAGGCCGGCGAGACGACTCGCCGGCCTTTTGCTTTGAGCTTCAGGCGGTGCCGACGGCCGGCACCACCTTTTCAGAGCTCACCTACTCTTCGATCCACAGACCGCCGATGTCCTCGCCCGCCGCGATACCGAGACCGGTGAGGTCCTGGCGGGTCGAGAAGGTACCGGAGGTGCTGCTGCCGAAGGTGCCCGAGAACTCGACGACGTCTTCGTCGGGACCGGTGAGGGTGCCGACGTCGAAGTTGCCGATGGTCGAGAACAGCAGGTTACCGGCGGCGGTCAACGCCGCCGCGTCGATGTCTTCGGCGCCAACGCCGCCAAGGCCGACATCGGAGCCGTCGAACAGCTGGGCGAACGACCCGGAGGTGTTGGTGCCCAAGGTGCCGGTGAAGATGAAGAGGTCCTCATCCGCACCCGAGGCGCCGGTGCCGCTGAAGCCGCCCTGGGTCGAGACGATCAAACGACCGTCGGCCGCCAGCGCGATACCGTCGACGTCTTCACCGTTGGAGGTCAGCGCGACGTCCGAGCCGTCGAAGTAGATGCTGAACGAGCCCGCGGTGTTGCTGCCGAGGGAGGTCGGGGTGAAGCGGACGATGTCCGAGTCGTCCACCGACAGCCCGCCGACGGTGCCCGCCTGGCGGAAGGACAGCAGCAGATCGCCGCCTGCCAACAAGGCCAGACCGTCGATCTCGAAGCCGCCGAGGCCAACGTCCGAGCCGTCGAATTCGAGGCTCCAGACACCGGTGATCTCGTCGTAGGAGACGACGTCTTCATCGTCCACGGTGCCGACACCCGGTACCGCCGTCGGGCTGCGGAAGGACATCCACAGCGTCGGGTTGGCGCCGGTGCCTTCGCAGATGTCGGCGGTCTCGTTGCAGGTCTCATCACCCGCGCACGGGTCGACGCCAGCCTGACAGTCGTTGACCGCGTCGCAGGTCTCGACGCCGTTGCAGAACAGGCCGTCGCTGCACAGCGAATCATCGGCCGTGTTGTCGCACGAGTCGGTGCCCTCGTTACAGGAGTCGACCGTGCAGCTGACGCCGTCGTCGCAGCTCACTGCCGGACCGGCTTCGCAGACCCCGGCGTTACAGACCTCGACGCCGTTGCAGAACTGGCCGTCGCTGCAGTCGGCGTCCACCAGGCAGCCGACGCAGATGTCGGCGGCTTCGTCGCAGGCGCCGCCGGCGCACGGATCGCTGCCCGGCTGGCAGTCGTTGACGACGTCGCAGACCTCGGAGCCGTTGCAGAACTGGCCGTCATCGCACAGCGAATCGTTCGGCGCGTTGTCGCACGAGTCGGTGCCCTCGTTGCAGGCATCGGCGGTGCAGCTGACGCCGTCGTCACAGTCCACCGTCGTACCCGGCTGGCAGTCGTTGACCGCGTCACAGGTCTCGGAGCCGTTGCAGAAGGCGCCGTCGTCGCACAGCGAGTCGTTGGTGACGTTGTCGCAGGAATCCGTCGACTCGTTGCAGGAGTCGACCGTGCAGCTGACGCCGTCGCCACACACCGGCGGGGTGCCGGCTTCGCAGACGCCGGTGCCGAGGTTGCAGGTCTCGGAGCCGTTGCAGAAGGCGCCGTCGTCGCACTCGAGATCGCTGGTGCAGCCGACCGGAGCGCACTGCGACTCACCGGTGACCACCACGTCGTCGATGAACCAGCCGGCGAAGTTGTTGGCCACGCCATCACCGCTGTTGAAGCGGAAGACGACCTGGATCTGCTGGCCGGCGAAAGCCGACAGGCTGATCGCGCCGCTGCTCACCCAGGCCGCCGTCGAGGCGGTGGACGAGTCGAGGGCAAAGACGGTGGTCGCGCCGCTCGAAGTGACGATATCGACCTCGGTTTGATCGAAGGCACCGGAGAAGCTCTCCACCACCCGGAAGTAGTCGAACGTCAGGGTCGAGCTGGCGGTGACGCCGCTGATGGTCGGCGACGTCAGAGTGCCGGTGGTGGCCGCGCCAGTGGCGTAGTCACAGCTCGCGTCCTGACCGTAGTAGAAGGCGGTCACCGGCGAGTCGTAGCCGTTCTCGGGCGCGGCGCAACCGGAGTTGGCGACCTCGTGCCACAGGCCAGTAGCCGACCAGTCGCTGTTGTCGCCCTCGAAGTCGTCCGACAGACCCGGGGCCTGGGTGCCGTCGTCGACGAATACCGTCGCGGAATCGCTGCCGCTACCGCACGCGGCGGTAGTCGCGGTCACCGTGTAGGTGGTGTCGACGGCCGGCGAGACCGTGATCTGGGCCGTGGTCTGGCCGCCCGGCGACCAGCTGTAGGTGTTGTCGGGCTGCGCCGGCGTACCGACGGTGGTCGAGTCGCCGAGACAGATCGTCTGGTCACCACCGGCGTCGGCGATCGGCTGCGGCTGACACTGACAGGCCGCCGGAATCGAGAAGCCGTTGGTCGGGCTGGTGGAGTTGGAGCCGCCGGACACCGCGTCGGTGCCGAGGCCGAAGGCCGCGAACGCCTCCCACATGCGGCAGACGTCAGCGCCGCCGAAGTTGTCGGTCGCCGCCTGGATGATGCCGTCGCGGGCGTCGACGAAGGTCGGCGAGCACGCCGTGTTCTTGAGACCCTCGTTGATGTAGAACTTGGCGCGCTTGTTGCCCGCCTCGTTGGCGTCATTGATGTCGAAGTTGTGGAGGTCGGGCTCGAAGCCATACTCGTCCACCAGCACCCAGTAGACCTCCCAAGCGGCCTGCGCCCAGCGCGAGCCGACGCCGTGCGGGATCGAGGCGCCGCTGATCGACTCGTAGGTCCAGTTGTTGACCGCCGGATTGGTGGAGTACGGCAG
>JBCCEE010000445.1:0-7305 GCA_039030415.1 Acidobacteriota bacterium | reverse complement strand
GCGAGCACATGGCGGGGGGGACAATGCCAAGATCGGTATCGCGATCTGGCGATGCCTCAATACCATTGTTTGGTTTAGTTTGCCAGTCTTTGGGTTGCCTTGGTTTTTTAGTTGGCTAATGGGTTACTACTCGGTGGGCGAGGAGCAAAGCTATCTCTTTGCCGTCGAGCCAGACCGTGTCGAGGCCAACGTCGTGGCGTTGGACGTCGGTAAAGCGGCCCTGCAAGCCGAGATCGAGCGCTTTCGGACCGACCTCGAGCGCGGCCGCATCGATCGGCGACTAGAGAAGGCCCTGCTGCCGGCGCGACGGCTGAGCGAGCGGCTGCTCGCCCCGGTGGCCGATCAGCTGGCGCGTGCCGATCGCCTGCTGATCCTGGCCGACGGTCCCCTGCACTCCTTGCCGTTCGCGGCCCTCACCGACCCCACAACGGCGAACCGAAGGCGCTTTCTGATCGAGTCCATGCCGCTTCACCGCGCCGCGTCGGCGACCGTTTTCGCCCGTCTCAAGCAGGAGCGAGACGAGCGACGAGCCACCCGGTTGGCCGCCTTCGGCGATCCACACTACCCCACGAGCCTAGCGCCGAACGGTCAGGCGGCGCCGCCCTCGCCTCCGCTGCAGGCCGCCCTGCGCGGTGGGCTCGACCTGAAGCCGCTGCCGGCGACCCGCAGCGAGATCCTCGCTCTCGCGCAGCTCTATCCCCAAACGGCGCAGGTCTACCTCGGCGCCGAGGCCACCGAGGGCCGGGCGAAAACGGTCGGCCGCGAGACGACTCACCTCCACATTGCCTCCCACGGCCTGCTCGACGACCGCTTCCCCCTCGACTCCGCCTTGGCGCTCACTATTCCGTCGAGCTGGCGTGAAGGCGACGACAATGGTCTGCTGCAGGCTTGGGAGATCTTCGAACAAGTACGGATCGACGCGGATCTGGTGACCCTGTCGGCCTGCGACACTGGCCGTGGCAAAGTGTTGGGCGGTGAGGGACTGATTGGGCTCACCCGCGCCTTCCAATACGCCGGCGCCCGCTCCGTCCTGGCCTCGCTGTGGGGCGTAGGCGATCACTCCACCGCCGAGCTCATGCAGCGTTTCTACCGCTCCCTCGAGCAGGGCGAACCCAAGGCCGAAGCCCTACGCCGCGCTCAGCTCGAGCTACTGCACGGCGCCGAATACTCCCACCCCTTCCACTGGGCCGGCTTTGAGCTGGTCGGCGATTGGCGCTGATCGAGGACCGGCTCATCGGCGAGATCGTCTGAAGCTGGCGTCGATCACTTCTTCCGCCGCCCGCTGACCCGAGAGGTAGGCGCCGTGGACGGTGGACGGGTGATCGCTCTCGGTGGCTTCGCCGGCGAAGAAAAGGCGGCCTGCGACCGGCTCAGCCAGGTCGCGACGCATGCCGTGGGACGCGCCGGTAGGGATGAAGGAATAGGAGCCGTAGGCGAACGGGTCGCGACGCCAGCGGGTGATCAGGGAGCCGGTCGGGGCTGGCAGATTGTTGCCGTACATCGAGCGCAGGACGGCCATGGCGTCGTCGACGATGGCGTCGTCCGACAGCGCCTCGAGACGGGTCCCGAATCCAGCAGGGTTGAGGCAGCAGAGCACAGGCTCGCCGGTGTAACTGGCGACGTTGATCCAGTAGGCCCAGGCGCCCTTGGGCTGGGCGATGCGGACTAGGTTCATGCGGTCGCGATCCCAGAAGGCGCGTGGGAAGCGCAGGTAGGTCTTGTTGAGGACGCCCATCTCCATCGCACGGATCGCCCGCTGCTTGGCGGCCGGCAGCATGGGCTCGAAGGCGATTCCCCCCGCCTTGAGCACGCCGAGCGGCACTGTGACGACGGTGGCGTCCGCACGGTGGCGGCCCTGGGACGTCTCGACGCTGACGCCGCCCTCTTCGAGCGCGATACGCTTCACCTGCTCGCCGAGCCGCACGTCGAGCCCTTGCGCCAAGCCGCGAGCCAGAACGTCATAGCCGCCGGGAAACACCGCGTCACCACCGCGGTACTCACTGCCTTCGAGCAGCGACGCGGCTGAGATGCGATCGGCATCGGCGGCGAAGCTCGCCTCGACGGCTGAGTTGACCAGGAACTCGAGCTGAACGGAGGTCAAATCGTCGAAGTCGCCGTTCGCGACCGCGGCGTCGACAATGTCCTGCACCGAAGCCTGGGGGTTGCGACGGATGACGCGACCGGCCCGGCGAAAGAACATCCACTCCAAGCGCTCACTCGCCCAGCTCACATCGTCCGCATCCGCCTCGGCACCCGTGGTGTCGAAAACCGCCTGCTGCTCATAATCCCAATGGAACAGCTCGACCCCCTGCCGCTTGGCCAGTCGGGTCATGGGATTGCGACGCAAGCCGTGGATCCAGCTGGCGCCGAGATCTAGCGGCACGCCGAGCGAGCGGTCGGTCCAGGTGCGGCCGCCGACGCGCTGGCGGGCTTCGAGCACGACCACCTGGAAGCCAGCATCATGGAGCTGGCGCGCCGCACACACGCCGGCCATACCGGCGCCGATGACCACGACCTTGGAACCTGGAGCGGTACGAGTCGAGGCGGCAGCCGGCAGACCGAGTGCCCGGCCCCAGGCCACCGCGAGCGAGGTCAGCACTAGTCTCGAGGCTTCTCTACGGGTGACGTTCATGACTTCTCCTCAGAAGTGGATTCGAAAACGGTGGGGTGGCGAGGCCCTATCGCGGCAGGTGCACGGCGACCCAGGCGCCATCAGTCGTGCCTTTTTGGCCGCCCTCACGATGACGCCCGCGATTGCCCCACGTCAGACGGCCACCGTGGGCCGTGGCGATGGCGTTGGCTACCGCCAGGCCGAGTCCGGAGCCACCGGTATCGCGCGACCGTGACGATTCGTCGCGCCAGAAGCGCTCACCGGCCCGCTCGAGGGCCTCGGCGGAAAACCCGGGGCCGTCGTCCTCGACGGTGATCGTCGTCTCGTCCTCAGCCACGGTGTAGCGGACGGTGATGCGGGCCGCTTCGCCGCCGTAGCTCAGGCCGTTGTGGATCAAGGCGAGCACGACCTGCTCGATACGCTCGGTGTCGATGTCGATCTCAGGGTCTGCCGAAGACTCTGGGTCAGCAGAAGACTCTGGGTCACCAGAAGACTCTGGGTCACCAGAAGACTCTGGGTCACCAGAAGACTCTGGGTCAACGAAAGCAAGGTCTTGCCCATCGAGATCGCGCTGCCGCCAAGCCACAAGCTGACGCAGGCGCTGGCGTAGCCGGGTCGGCGAACGCTCGAGCCGCAGCCGGCCGGAGCCGGCCAGGGACAGCATTTCGAGGTCGTTGATCAGCCGGCCGAGGGCGCCCATCCGCTGCAGCATGCGGTCGAGCTGATCGTCGTCCGCTTCGAAGACGCCATCGCGAATGCCTTGCAGGTAGCCCTGGATTACGGTCAGCGGGGTGCGGATCTCGTGCGCGATCGAGGCCGATTGGAACTGCAGGTCGCGCTCCATGCGATCGAGCGATTCCGCCAGGTGGGTAAAGCTCGCTACCAGCGAGACGACTTCACGCGGCGCTCTTGCGGGGACTTCGGGGCGATGGTCGAAAGCACCATCGGCGATGGTGCGGGCCGACGCCGTCGCCAGCTCCAGGGGCGAAGTCAGGCGTCGAGCGAGCAGCACGCTGAACGCGAAGCCCAGCAGCAAAGCGACCACCGACAGCACCACGACGACCTGAAGCTCCGACTCATAGAGCGGTCCGAGGATCTGCTCTTCGGCGAAGGAGATCTCCTCCACCAGGTGGTCGGCCGGCATGCCAGTCTCCGCCCAGGTGAGCTGATAGGCCGCCCGTGCCTCGGGCGACAGTGAGCTCAGAAACCGATGCTCGCCTCTCGCCACAAAGATATAGGTTCCGCCCGAGACCAGCAGCAGACTCGCCGCTACCACCCCAGCGATCGCCAGAGACAGCTGCAGACGCAGGGAGTCGCGTGGCGCGGCCAATCGCCTAGCTCCCCAACCGATAACCGACACCGCGCACCACCGGCAGCATGCCAGGGGCGCCGGCCGCGTTCAGCTTGCGACGGAGGTGACTGATGTGGCTATCGACGGTACGCTCGAGCGCCTCGCTGTCGGGTGAGCAAGTCTCCAGCAGCTCGAGCCGTGAGAAAGCCTTGCGCGGCGCGGCGATCATGTGGGCCAGCAGGGCGAATTCGCTCGGCGTCAGCTCGAGCTCGCGCCGAGCTTCGTCTGTGTGAACGACGGCGCGACGCTCTGCGGTGTCGACTTCGACCCTCTCGAAGCGCAGCAGCTCCGGTGCCTGCGTACCTCGGGTGCGGCGCAGCACGGCCGCCATGCGGGCCACGACCTCCTTGGGATTGAAGGGCTTGACGACGTAGTCATCGGCCCCCAGGCCCAAACCCTCGAGCTTGTCCTCGTCTTCGACGCGGGCACTGACCACGATCACCGGTGTCGCGGAGGCGGCGCGGATCCGGGCCAGCACGTCGAAGCCATCGCGTTTCGGCATGTTGATGTCGAGCAGCACGAGATCCGGCCGCGCGCTGCGGAACTGCCACAGCGCTTCCTCGCCGTCGCGCGCTTCGACCCCACGCATGCCCTCACGCTCGGCATACTGTCTCAGGATCCGACGGATGTCGGGATCGTCTTCGGCGATCAGCACCAGGCTGCCGGATAGCTCACTCGTCATCTCGGGTGGATCCTTACCTTACACCGTTCCTACCAGCTGCGGCTCAGCCGCAGTGATAGGCCGAAGTGTCTTCGAGCTGTGTGGAGGTTGTATGGAGATCGAGGCCACTCCCAAGACAGCAAACGGCTCGCTGCATGATGCAACGAGCCGCTGTGCGTTCGCCTTGACTTCATCAGTCGCCTGCCCCCTTTGCATCGTTCAGGCCCTGCCTGGCGGATCGTGGCGGGCTTGCTGAATAGGGTGCTGAGCCGTGGAGCTCGCCAGTCGCGCAGGATCGCCGGCGAGTTAGGGCGTCGGGATCGCCTGTACCTGCTTCAAGGTAGAGCGCACCGTGTTGCCAAACTCCCCCTGTGGATCTGCGGCGACGATCTCTTCGAGCAGTCGACGTCCCTCTGCCAAGCTACAGGCGTTGAGCAGCTCGACCGCTTGGTTGTAGCGGTCGATCAAGCGCTGCTCGTCGAGGAACTGGCGCAGACCCTGGATGCGCTCGTCGAGCCACGCCATCTCCGGCGCACCCGCCGACGCCGCGCGGATACGCTCGAATTCCGCTAGAGCCGCTGAGATGTGCTCTGCCGAGGCCACCGTCTGCGGGATCAACGCTTCGGCCTCCTGCGCTTCGAGATGCCACAGCACGATCTGTGCGGAACGCGTGACGTCGGGATCGGGATGGCCGGCGAAGAAGCGCGCGAAAAGCTGTTGCGCTGCTGCCGGCTGGCTGCCGCGAGCGTAGTGCAGCAGCAGATTCTGCGCCACTTCTGCCTCGGCCGGCAGCAGGGCATGGGCGCGCTCGCCAGCGCGGATCGCCGCAGTGCCGACGGTGTCTTCAAAGGTGTAGGCATAGCTCAGAGCCGCCCATGCCGGCCCGAAGCTGGGCTGCAGCTCGACGCTGCGCTCGAGGGCGGCACGAGTGGCCGGGGCGACGCCGCTCGCTTGCTCCGCTTGAATGCGCAGCACCCCCCACTGATACCAGGCGACAAAACTCTCCGGCTCGAGCTCGGTGGCGCGCTGGAAGTGCGCTTCAGCGGCCCGCGCGTCGCCGCGCTGCTCCATTACCCTTCCCATACCGATATGACAGTCACCGGCCTTGGGATTGCGCTGGATCCCCAGCCGAAAGTGCTCCTCGGCTTCCGCTTCACGGCCGGGCTGCGAGATCAGCAGATCGCCGAGCCAGCACAGCGCCTCGGTGCGCGTCAGCTCATGGGTGTCGCCGATCTTGCCGGCGTCGGAAGGAGCCGGCAACGTCTGGTAGTAAAACTTGGACTGCCGGGCGTAGCGCCGCAGCTCAGTCTCGAGCGCCTCGTAGTCTCTGGCGAAGACTTCGCGGAACGCCTGCTCGGTGTTCGCGCCGTGCCCCAGCCGACCAAGGAACCGCATGAACCGATCGCGCCGTTGCTCGTCGTCCGAGAGCAGCATGTAGTGAATGAGCAGCCATGACTGCGCATAGAACGAGCCTTGCCGGGTGCCTTCGTTGTAGCTCGGCGAGTCGGTGTCGATGGCGAACAGCTCGGCGAGCGGGATCAAAGCGTGGTCGCGCAGCCAGAACACGTGCCCCTCCACCGGCTTGCCGATGTAGACCCTGTCGTCGTCGACTTCGAAGGTGCTGTAGAGCTCGGCCAGCCCTTCGCCCACCCACACCGGCACCGGACTGAAGTTGCTGCTCATCACATAGTGCATGAGCTCGTGGTAGAGGATGCCGCTGGCCTCCAGCCGGCGGTCGCCGTTGACCGCGATCAGATTGCCATCGGTGCGCTCGAGATAGAAGCCCGCGACGTTGGCCGGCTTGCCTTCCCACAGCAGTTTGTAGGGCTTGAACGCGCTGTCGTTCTTGAACACGTAGACCGTGCTCGGCAGCGGCGACGCTGGAGCACGACCGAGCAGTCCACCGAGCGCGGCGAGGAAGGTCTCGAGCTCGGTCGCCACTTGCCGAGTGCTGCGCTCGTTGGCGTTGCTGATCAGGGTGAAGTGCTCGGTCTCGAGCCGCAGCCAGCGGTCTTTGGCACGCGGCAGCGCGTCGACGGCGGTAGCCGTGAACGCGAGGGCGGCCACCAGCGCGACGAAACGGCCCGTCAGGATCGGGCGACGCCAGCGAAGACCGGTTGTGCGCATCCAGAAGATTCCCTTGATGAGATCTGACCGTTGCTGGACTAACGGCCGGCGACATCGCGCCAGCACGAAATGAGACCTTCGGATACTTCCCGAAGTCTTCCATTTCCAATCATAAAAGATCGCTTCGAAGTTGAGCCGCCGCAGTTACACATTTTGGTGACTTGACAGCATGTCTGGGAAGCACATAGCAATACGTGAATGAGACACTCGGGTATGCTCGACGTGCAATGAGCCTAGAGAAGCAGGTGAAGCTGTCGTCTTCTTCTGCTGTCGTTGTTTGTGGTGTGCTAGGCTGTATTTTTAGCATAACGATGCAAAGAGGAACATAATTCAGGCTCCAGTCTCAAAAACTGGCATGTCACCCGGAAAGCAACTATCTTCATAGCATTTTAGTGTTCAAGTGTTCAAGTGTAGGTACATTCTTCAAAGATATTATTAAACGCATTTGCATGACTCCTGGACCTGCAAAGTGTGTTAATTGGTGCTGCTTCTGGTATAATTCTGTTGCAAACTGTCTATCTTGTAGTTGTGGTTACGTACTTTAGTATATGCCAG
>JBCCEE010000444.1:0-7315 GCA_039030415.1 Acidobacteriota bacterium | reverse complement strand
TCTTGCTTGAGCTTGGCGACCAGTTGGCGGATGGCGCGCTCGTTGTAGCCGCGCACTACCGAGCCGTCGATATCGAGCAGCGGCACGCCGCTACGGCCACCGGCCTTGGAACGATACTCACGCGCTGCCTTGGCGTCCTTCTCGATGTCTTTGGCCACGAAGTCGGCGTCGAGAGATTTGAGCAGCTTGTCGGCCTTGCGGCAGTACCCGCACCAGCTGGTCATGTAGAGCGTGATCTTGCTGTCTTCTTCCGCGGTCGCACCCTTGGTCTGGTGGGCGGCCGGCTGAGACGCCCGGTTGGCCTTCGGCACGTAGGGACGTCCCTGCTCGAGAGCCGTCTTTTTCTCGCTGGCCTCGAGGTCGACCTCCGACACCTGCAAGGTGTGGCGCGCCCCGTCGGCATCGATGTAGGTCAGAGTCTTGCCGTTGACGATCCAGGGGCCGTTGGTCTCGATCGTCTGCCCATCACGAGTGACCAGCAAGTCGGCGAGGGCTGCCGGCGATGCGGCGAGAATCAAGACAACACTCAGTCCAAGGGCGATCTGCACGTGGCGGGGAAACCGTGGTGGATATGACATGACAAGATCCTATGCTTTATCGGTGAACGAGCGCCGTGTATCGACGTGCTGGCCGTGTATCGACGTGCTGGGAGACAAGGTGCTGGAAAACAAACGACTTGCGATCACGAGCAGGCAAAGCTACGTCTCGCGCTCTGATCATACCGCAAGCCAGATGCAATTCCGTCAGCCGGCGGCTGCGGAGAGCTTGGGGCGTACCCCCGAGGGCTGAACAGAAGGTTTACAGGGACGAGAATGGGGCCAAACGGCGCTCGTAAAGGGTAGACTTGACGCCAGAAGTTGCAACATAGAGCGAAGCCGTGCGTTTCGCGCTCCTGACCGCATACGGGGGAGAAGCCGAGAGCAGGCCACGTCAATGGCGTCTAGCGTTTGGGCTGGCCTGTTTCCGGCGTCGACTGCGCAGAAAGGACGCCTCCGATGACTCCCGACCCCGTCCTACGCAGACTTGCCACCTACTGCAGAGCCGGCCTCGTCAGGCTGGGCCTCGTTAGGCCGGGTAACGTCGTCAGACAGGGTCTTGTCGTCAGACCGGGTGCCGTCGTCAGACCGGGAGTCCACGCGATCCTAGCCTGCGGTCTGCTGCTCGCCGCCAGTCCCTTTCGCGCCGCCGAGCAGGAGTCGGCCAGCTCCGCGACGCGAAGCGAAGCGACCGCGGACGCCCCTTTCATGATCAACGGCCAGGTGACCGCCGGTGAAGACGGCATCTTGCTCCTGGGTGAGGAGAGCACGATCGACTTCACCGACGACGGCGAGGTGGAGGAGCCCCCGCGAGACATCGCCTCCGACGTCATCGACGTGCAGGTCGTCAACGTCGAAGTGGTAGTGACCGATCGCGACGGCCGGACGATCGACGGACTGAGCCGCGAAGACTTCACGCTCTATGAAGACGGGCGGCGGATCGACCTCTCGAACTTCTATGCCTTCACAGACTCCGCTTCTGCCACCGAACGGATCTCACCGGACTCCCACACCGACGAGCTGCACCTGGTGATTTTCGTCGACAACCTCAACCTTCGGCCGCAAAGCCGCAAGCTGTTGTTCGAGAGCCTGCGCAGCCACCTGAGAGAGCACTCCGGCTATCGGATCATGCTGGTGACGATGAGCCGGCGGTTCGAGGTCGTGCAGCCATTCACCCGCGACGTCGAGAAGATCTTCGCCGCGCTCGACACCATCGAGACCCAGGGCAGCCTGCACGCGCTGTTCGATGGCGCTCGCCGGGTCTACATGTCGCGCCTGGAGCGGGCTAGCCTGCGCTTCTACACGCCACGATCCGGCGCCGAGAGCGACCCCGAGTTCGACGACGCCGTGCGCGTCGCGCTCGATCTGTCGGAGAACGCCCGGGCGCTGGCCGAAGAGCGCTATCAGAAGGTGGAGTCGACCCTCGAAGCCTTGGGGGGTATGTGTGACAGTCTGGGTGGCATCCCCGGGCGCAAAGCGCTGATCTACCTGAGCGATGGCCTGCCGATTCGTCCGGCGGATCCGCTGATCGAAGCCTGGAACGGCAAGTATCAGAACTGGGTGACCCAGAGCACCGAGCCGATCCGCAACTTCTCACGCTTTCCCGGGGCGGTGGCGAAGTTCAACCGCCTGATGACCGCTCTTGGCTCGGCGGAGTTCGACCTGCAGTCCGAATTCAACCGGCTGACGATTCGCGCCACTGACAACCAGGTCACGTTCTACCCGATCTCCAACGGCGGTCGCACCAGCGACTTCATTTCCGCTGAGCACAACCTGGGTGCGGTCAACGACACCGGCTCGATGCGGCGCGACGCGCAGGTGATGGAGAACTTCACCGGCGACAGTGCGCTACTGCGCATGGCGGAGGATACCGGCGGTCTAGCGGTGCTGCGCAACGCCAATCTGGGGAAATTGCTCGAGCACGTGATGCGCGACCTCACGCAATTCTATTCTCTGGGCTACCGCCCGCAGAGTCGCGAGGCGGAGTTTCGTCCCCGCAAGCTCGACGTCACCGTGTCGGTCCCGGGAGCGCAGGTGCGGCACATCAAAGCCCATCGCACCAAGAGCTGGCGCCAGCGCCTGGGTGAGAAAACCGCGGCCGCAGCGCTCTTCGCGGTGGAGAAAAATCCCTTGATGGTGCGCCTCGCCCCGGGCGAGCTCACTTCCGATGGCGAGAGCTATCGCGTGCCGGTCATGATCAAGATTCCGTTCCAGCAGATTCGGCTGGTCCATCAAGACGAATTCTTCAACGCTCAGCTGACCGTGCTGGTGCAGGTGCGAGGCGATCAGGACGGGCTGTCGCGGCCCCGTCGCTTCGATCTGCCGATCAAGATCCCGGACAGCCGGGTGCTCGAGGTGCTGCCGCAGGTCGCGGCCTATCCGCTCGAGCTGCTGATGCCGCAAGGGCCGCACCGCGTCGCGATCGGCATCCACGATCATCTGGCCCGCACCGATGCCACGCTCAAGTACGATCTAGTCGTCGATTCCGACACATCGGCCAGTGACGCGTCACCTGGCGATGCCGCAGCCGCTGATACGACGGCGCAGGGCGAGCCCCCACCCACCGACCCGAGTTGAGCCCGTTCCGTGCCACATCTAGGAGACATCATGACCCGCATTGCTGCCTCGAGCCGCCGGCCGCTCGCCGCCCTTTTCTTCTTCTGCCTCACCTGCCCGGCGCTGCTGGTGGCCCAAGCGGACAACCCCGTGTTCTCCGAGGTGATCGACGTCGAGGTCTACAACCTCGAGGTGGTGGTGACCGACAAGCAGGGCGAGCCGATCAGCGGCCTGACGCGCGACGACTTCGAGGTGTTCGAAGACGGCCAGCCGGTGGAGCTGACCAACTTCTACGCGGTCGAGCGTATGGCGCCGCCGACCGAGGATGCCGCCGAGGTCACCGATCGGCCGGCGGGCGCCACCCGCACCCTCAGCCTGGTCGTGTTCGTGGACAACATCAACATCCGGCCTGAAAACCGCAAGCTGATGTTCGAGAACCTGCGCAGCGATCTCGGGCAGGTCATGGTCCCCGGCACCCAGGTCATGCTGGCTGCCATGAACAACCGCATCGAGGTCATGCATCCCTTCACCGACGACGCGACCAAGATTCTTGCCGCGCTCGACGAGCTCGAACGCCAGACCAGCATCGGCGCTCTGATCGACGGTGAGCGTCGCAACTTCATGAGCCGCGTCGCGCGCGCCAGCACCCGCGGCATGCGTTGCAATCGCACCCGGCCACCGGGCTCGGGTTCGGGCGGTGGCGGCGGAGGAGGAGGGGGTCTCGGCACGGATCCCACCTTCGACAACGCGGTGCGCGAGGCGCAAGATCTCGCCCAGACGGTGCGCACCCTCGGCGAACAGCGCTACCAGGCGGCGCGCGGCACCATCGGCTCGCTGGCGGCGTTCAGCGACACGCTCGGCGGCCTGCCGGGACGCAAAGCGCTGCTCTACCTTTCCGACGGCATTCCGACGCGCCCCGCCGAATCGCTCGGCGAAGCCTGGATCGCCAAGTACGATCAGTGGTTCCAGCAGAACGAGAACGCCATTCGCAACTGTTCGCGCTACCCGGAAGCGGTCGCCGACCTCACCCGCGCGCGGACCGGCTCCAACACCTCGAGCTTCAACCTGGAGTCGGAATTCGATCGCCTGACGGTGCGCGCCAGCGACAATCGCGTCGCCTTTTACCCGATCTCCAACAGCGGTCGCAACGCTGCGATGATCTCAGCTGCCAACACCGGTAGTTCGGACGGCGGCTCCAGCCAGGTGATGCGCAGCGCCATGATCGCCGAGTCGATGAGCCGTGACGGCTCGATGCTGCAGATGGCAGAGGACACCGGTGGCCGCGCCCTGACCGGCAACGCCAACGTCGGCAAGCTGCTCGACCAGGCGAACCGCGACTTCACCTCGTTCTACTCCCTGGGCTACACCCCACCCAAGCGCAGTAAGGACGACGTCAGCTTTCACGAGATCAAAGTCAAGGTGAAGCGGGAAGACGTGAAAACGCGTCACATCAAGGGTTATCACGCCAAGACCTGGCGCGACCGCCTGGCGGATATGACGGTTGCCAGCGCCCTCTACGATCTCGAGGCCAACCCGCTCGGTATCCAGCTGCAGACCGGAGACACCGAACGACTCGGCGGTCGCTTCAAGGTACCGGTGCTGGTGCAGATCCCCTTCAACCAGATCCAGATGGTCTCGGACGGCGGCAAGTACAGCGCCAGTCTTTCGATTCTGGTGGTGGTGCGCGACAACAAGGGAGGCTTCTCGAAGCCGCGCCGCTTCGACCTGCCGATCGAGATCCCCAACGCACAGATCCTCAACGCCCTACAGCAGATGGCCGCCTATCCGATCGAGCTCGAGCTCAAGAAAGGCGACCGCCGGGTCGCCGTTGCGGTACGCGATCACATCGGCCAGACGGCCTCGACCCTCAAACTAGATTTCGACTTCGGTGGCGGCGGCAAGAAGAAGAAAGACAGGAAAAGCCGGAAGAACCGTCGCGCCAAGGGCTGAGCCCACTCCCGGTGGTCTCGCGAGGAGCCACCGTTACATCCCAGGCTATGGAACCGTCGAGCCGCGCCGGCTCGATCCGATCGGAGGCATCATGAAACTCCCGCCTTCCCTTCTGTTTCCCGCCGCCTCGAACCGGTCTTTGCAGATCCGGTTACTCTTGGCCTGCGCCGTCGCGGCCCTCGCTGCACCGCTGATGGGGCAGGACGGCAACGCGGTTTTTTCCGACACCGTCGATGTCCGGGTGATCAACGTCGAGGTCGTGGTGACCGACAAACAGGGCGAACCGATCACCGACCTCACCCGCGACGACTTCGAGGTCTTCGAAGATGGCGAGCCCGTGGAGCTGGTCAACTTCTACGCCGTGACCGAACGGCTCGACGCCGGCGCAGCGGCTCCTGAGAGCCAGGTCACCGATGATGCGGGCGCTGCTTCCGAGGTGCCGCCCGGTGGCACCCAGCGCCTCAACATGGTGATCTTCATCGACAACGTGCACATTCGTCCGGAGAACCGCAAGCTGCTGTTCGAGAACCTGCGCGAGCAGCTGCGGCAGTCGAAGTTCTCGGGCAGCCGGATCATGCTGGCGGCGATGAACCGCCGGGTAGAGGTGCTGCAGCCGTTCACCGCCGACGTCGACAAGGTCTTCGCCGCCCTCGACGCGGTCGAAAAACAGGCCAGCCTGAGCGCCCTGCTAGACGGCGATCGCCGCATGTTCATGAGCGATCTCGGCCGCGCCAGCACCTACGGCATCAACTGCAACCGCACCCGCCCGCCGGGCAGCCCCGGGGGTGGCACCGCCCCGACTAATCCGAATTTCGACGCCACGGTGCGCGAAGCCCAGAGCCTGGCGATCAACATTCGCAACATCGCCGAGCAGCGCTTCCAGGTGTCGCGCTCTTCGGTGCGTGCGCTGTCGGCCTTCACCGACACGTTGGGAGGCCTACCCGGCCGTAAAGCGCTGGTCTACTTGTCGGACGGCATTCCCATGCGACCGGCCGATTCGTTCTCCGAGGCGTGGATCGCCAAATTCGACCTCTGGTATCAGCAGAACGAGAACGCCATTCGCAACTGCTCGCGGTTTCCCGAGGCGATAGGCGATCTGCAGCGCGCTCTGACGGGCTCGAGCTCCTCCAACTTCGATCTCCACACCGACTTCAACCGCTTGACCGAAAAGGCTAGCGACAACCGGGTCGCGTTCTATCCGATCTCTTACGGCGGGCGTAGCCTGTCCTTCGTCTCCGCCGCCAATCCCGCCGGCGCCGACGGCTCCTCGACCCAGATGATGCGCAGCGCGATGATCGCCGACCGCATGAGCCGCGACGCTTCGGTGCTGCAGATGGCGGACGACACCGGCGGCCGGGCGATCACCGGTAACGCCAACATCGGCGAGCTGATCCGTCGAGCGAGCCAAGATTTCGGTAGTTTCTACTCGCTCGGCTACACCCCCCCGGAGCGCGAGCTCGACAACAAATTTCACAAGATTCGAGTCAAAGTTCGACGTGAAGGTGCCCAAGCTCGCCACATCAAGGGCTACCAGGACAAGCACTGGCGCGACCGCCTCGGCGACATGACCGTCGCCGCCGCCCTCTACGACCTCGAAGCCAACCCCCTCGGCATCCAGCTGCAGGCTGGGGAGCTGGCTCAGCAGGGCGGAGGGCGCTTCCAGGTACCGGTCATGGTGCAGATCCCGTTCCACAACGTCGCCCTGATCGACGACGGCGAAAAAGCCGACGCCAAGCTTTCCTTGCTGGTGGTAGTGCGCAACGACCAGGGCGGCTTTTCGGATCCCCGGCGCTTCGATCTGCCCATCTCGATCCCGAGCGCCCGGGTCGCCGAGGCCCGTGGACAGGCCGCCGGCTACCCGCTGGAGCTGCAGCTCAAGAAAGGCGACCAGCGCGTCGCCATCGGCATACGCGACCACGTCGGCCAGACCTCTTCGGTGCTCAAGCTGGACTTCGACACCGGCAGCAGCGACAAGTCCAAGAAGGGCAGGAAGAAACGAAAGAAGAAGCGGGCGCGAGGCTAGGAAGCGTTGATCCCAAACGCCTTGCAACCCTCCCATGGAAGCGCCCTCTGGGCGGCGCTTCTGAGGACGACCCAGGAGGTATCCATGCATCGCTCCAAGTTCGTTGCTACCGCAGTTTCCTTTGCCATCGCGCTGTTTTCGACTGCCGGGCGGCTCGACGCTCAGGGTAACGGGGGCTCCGACGCGGTCTTCTCCGACGTTATCGACGTACGCGTGGTCAACGTCGAGGTCGTCGTGGTCGACAAGCAGG
>JBCCEE010000443.1:0-7321 GCA_039030415.1 Acidobacteriota bacterium | reverse complement strand
GCCCTCCGCATAGCTGCCGGCGTCGTAGAGCGCCTCGATTCCCGCGATCTTCGCAGCCAACGCTTCATCGACTAGCGGGCTCGGCGGAGCTGATGGTCCACTCGGCGGCTGCTCACGTGAGGACTGCTTACGTGGAGACTCTAAGCTAGGCGGTGTTTCTGCGCCACAGCCAAGGCACAGCACCGGGACCAGCAGCAGGCCCAGGAACCCAGAGAAACGCGGCCGGATCTTCATGGCGTGGGCTTGATTGACTTGGGCTTGATTAGGGTCACCCAGCCCGAAGCGGGCTGGACGCCAGGAACGGTTTCCTCTGTGCCGTCCGGCCAGCGCACGATCAGCTCCTGGACGCCGACGCCGTCCGGCAGGCCGAAGTGCAGCTGGGGTCCCCCCTGGGACAGGTAGCCGCTGCCGGCCCGCGCTTCTTCGACGTGGCGGACGCCACGATCATCGACCAGCGTGGCGCGGGCGCCGACCGCCACCCGCCCGGACGGCAGACTCAGATCGAGCACGACGGCCGGCCGACCGTCGGCGATGCGGTTGAACAGCACCGCGGGCTGCTCGTTGCAGGTGGTGATCAGCAGATCCTGATCGCCGTCGCCGTCGAGATCTCCAGCCGCCACCGAGCGGCTGACCCGCAGCTGGTCGAACCAGGGCCCCGGGTTCGAGACCGGCTTGAAGCTGCCGCGATGATTCACGAACAGCTGATCGGTCTGCGCGAAGGAGGCGGTGGCTCGCATCTCGGCCACGTTGTCGATGATGTGACCGTTGGCGACATAGAGATCGAGGTCGCCGTCGAGATCGGCGTCGAACAGCTCGACGCCGAAGCCGACCTTCTCGTGGCTCGGCGCCGCCAGGCCGCTCGGCCGGGTAGCGTCTTCGAAGATGCCGGCGTCGAACTGACGGTAGAGGGTGTTGGTCTCGAGGTCGAGGTTGGCGACGTAGAGGTCGAGTCGGCCGTCGCGGTCGACGTCGCCGGCGTCGACCCCCATGCCGGCCTCGGTCACCCCGGCCTCGTTGAACGCCGCACCAACGCCAACGCCGACGTCTTCGAACGTACCGTCACCCCGGTTGCGCCACAGGAAGTTGCGAGTCGAATCGTTGGAGACGTAGAGGTCGATCCAGCCGTCATCGTCGAAATCGGTCCACAGCACGCCCAGTCCCTTGGACTCGCTGCTGTCTTGCACCGCGATGCCGGCCTGCCGCGAGACGTCTTCGAACGTACCGTCGCAGCGCCCGGCGTAGAGCTTGTCGGGCACGCCGCCATAGGCGTCGGGATGGCAGTAGGCGACCAGCCCCGCTTCACTGCACTCGCGGTGCGTGGCGAGCGTGAAGTCGACGTAGTTGACTACCGCCAGATCGAGGCAGCCGTCGCGGTTGAAGTCGGCTAGGGCGCAGCTGGTGGCCCAGGCCGGGTTGTCGAGACCGCTGCCGGCGGTGGCGTCTTCGAGACGGCCGTCGGTGTTGAGCAGCAGGCGATCCTCGCCGAAGCGGGTGATCACCAGGTCGGAATCGCCGTCCTCGTCGAAATCGCCGGCGCACATTCCCATGCTGTAGCCGGGCTCGGCGTGCAAAACTTCGTCGGTAACGTCTCGAAACTTACCGTCGCCCACATTAAGCCAAACACTGTCGCGCCAAATGCTGTCGCGCTGAGGCCTGGCGTCGCTGTGACCCGGCAACGGTTGGCCCTGCAGTAGGACGATGTCGAGCTTGCTGTCGCCGTTGAGGTCTACCAAGCCACCGCCAAAGCCCATCGTCTCCACCATGTAGCGACGACCGCTGCCGCCGTGGCGGTGGCGGAAGTCGAGGCCGGTACCCTCGGTGACGTCTTCAAACCAGACGGTCGGCGCGGTCGACCCACCGGAGGCCGGCGCGGCTGGCGCTTCGGCAGCTGGCGTCGAATCCGAAGGAGGCGGGCTGCCGCAGCCTGCCGTTGCCACGGCTAGCACGAGCGTCCACGCGAATGGGCTCCGGTACCGGCCTGGAAGATCACGAGAGGCCGTCCGTCGCGGCGCTGGTTTCACCATGCTGGGATTTTATCCAGCGGTGGCGCTAGGACTAGTGCGATGTTGGGCCGCGATTCGCCTCACTGCGCGACGTCAACCACGCCCCCAGAATAACCAGAGCCGTTCCGAGGATCGCCGCAGGGTGCACGGTCTCTCCAAGGACCAGCACACCAAGGGTCACGGCGACGGGGGCTCCCAGGTAGATCGGCACGGACCCACGGGTGCTCCCTACCCGGCCGACCAGGGCGATCATCATCACGAAAGCGAAGCCCGTACCGAGGGCCCCCAAGGGGATCATCGCCAGCAGCGAGCTGGTGTTCCACCGGCAGTCCGCCAAGTCGGCCAAGCCGAATGGCACCACGACAACCAGTGAGGCGAGCTGAGCGCGGAGCAGAACCGGCAGCGCTCCGTAGCGCTGCTGAAGCGGCACGGCAAGGTTGGCGGCCAGGCCGTAGAGGACGACCGAGAAGGCGATCATGCAGGCCCCAAGGGCGGTGGAGCTCGAAGCGGTGAGCTGCGGCAGGGCAATGGCGACCACGCCGCCAAACCCGACGATCAGACCCAGCCTTTGACTGGGACCTGGCAAGCGCCCGAGCAAGAGCGTGGCCCAGGCGGCGGTGCTCAGCGGCACCGCGCCGTTGATCATTCCCGCGACGGAGGAGTCGACCCATTGCTGCGCCATCGGGAACAGCACCAGGGGAATGCCCATCCACAGAATGCCCATCAAAGCGATGCGGCCGAGGTCCGAACGGAGGACGGGTTTCCGGGCTCTGGGGAAGCACGCAATCACGGCAGCGCCGAGCAGCACCCGACTCGCGGCGATGACTCCCGGGCGAAGACCTTCGAGAGCGATTTCGATCCACAGGAACGACGATCCCCAGATCAGCGCGACGCTCACCAGAAGCGCCCATTCAATCCCACCGAACGCTTTCGAGGAGGTGCCCTCGGCCGTGGCCAGAAAGCGACGCCGAGCCGGCCTGGTCGGCCTCGATGCATCACTCTTGCAGGCGGCTTTCCCCAGGGATCGACGGCTTCCCATGCTTGCTTCTAGCGGTACGCTTTCACCGTTCATCTCTTCTCCTCGAATGTCGGTACAGAGGAATCTCGGCACAGAGTGACGGCAAACGTGTATTAAGACAAGCGAAACTTTCTTATCGATTTAATGTAGAATTGCTAATGTGTTGGACCTACAGCGACTCCGAACGCTTCAAGCCGTCTCTCGTTACGGTTCCCTCAGGGGAGCCGCCGACGCCCTCTACCTGACCGCTTCCGCGGTATCCCAGCAGCTGGGCAAGCTGGAAACGGAAACCGGCCAGAAACTGCTGGAACGTCAGGGCCGAGGCGTTCGCCTCACGGACGCCGCCTGCCTGCTGGTGAGCCATGCCGATCGCATCCTTTCCCTGGTGGAGCAGGCCGAGGCAGATCTCGAAGAAAACAAAGGTGCCGTGGTCGGCAACCTGACCCTCGGGACGTTTGCCACCGCCGCCCGCAGCCTGGTTCCGAGGGTCCTGCGCCAGCTCGAGGACGTCCATCCAGGCCTCTCCGTCAACCTGCAGGAAATGGAGCCGGAGCAGGCCCTGGCCGGCGTCACCCGGGGCACGCTAGATCTCTCCGTTGTCGTTGCCTGGGCCAACGCGCCGCTCGAGATCTCGGATCATCTGGATCGTGAGGTGCTGCTCACGGATTCCGCGGACCTCGCCCTGCCCAGGGATCACCCCTTGGCGGAGCGGGACACCGTGCGCTTGGAAGAGCTCCAAGATCAAGTCTGGATCAGCTGGCCTCGGGGCTCCATCTGCCACGACTGGCTGGTTTTGACCCTGCGCGGCCTGGGTATCGAACCCCAGATCGCCCACACGGCCCTGGAGCACGCGACCCAAGTCGCGCTCGTCGAGGCTGGCCTGGGCGCCGCCGTGCTTCCCCGCCTCGGCCGCGGCCCCGTGCCAGAAGGGGTGAGCATCGTCTCCGTCGTCCCGGCCCTGGAGCGCCAGGTCTTCGCCGTGTGGCGAGAAGACGCTGGCCGCCGACCGGCCATCACCGCGCTCGTCGACGCCCTGCGCCAGCAGGGGAAGAGCTCGAGCCAGGTCGCTGACTCTGCTGGCTAGATCACCCGCCGCGGGCTGGTCGCCCAGGCTTACGCTATCATCGCCAGCCATGAGCATGCGATGCTGGTCGATCATTCTGCTCGCCCTGCTGCTCGGCGGCTGCAGCAACCCCGTCGAATGGCTCGGCGTGCGGCTGCTGTACGAAGAAGCGGCGGCCAGCGAGCGCGTGTGGCTCGACCTGCCCTACCGCGAAGACGAAGGCGCCGATCCCGTAAAGCACCGCCTCGATCTCTTCCTGCCGGACGGCCAGGGCTGGCCGGTGCTGATTTTCGTCCACGGCGGCGGCTGGACGGCCGGTGACAAGGCGCTGCGCGCCGGCGGCGCCGACGTCTACCGCAACATCGGGCGGTTCTACGCCTCCCAGGGCATTGGTACGGCGGTGATCAACTACCGCCTGCAGCCAAAGGTGACTTGGCGCGAGCAGGTGGACGACGTGGCCCAGGCCATCGCTTGGGTGCGCGAGCGGGCGACGCAGGAGGGCGGCGACGCCGACGCGCTGTTCGTGATGGGCCACTCCGCCGGCGCCCAGCTCGCCGCCTTCGTCGCCCTCGACGAGCGTCCGTTGAGCGCCGCTGGATCGTCGACCTCAGCGCTGTGCGGCGTGATTCCGGTGAGCGGCGCCGGCTACGACCTGGCCGATGACGAGACCTACGACGAGCTGGGTGCCGAGCGCTCGTGGTACGAGGAGCGCTTCCGGGCTGGCGACCCGGGTGACGACTGGCTGCGCGAGGCATCAGCCATCAGCTACGTGCGAGCCGACGCCCCGCCCTTCCTGCTCGTCCATGTCACCAACGAGTGGGAAAGCCTGCAGCACCAGAATCGCCTGCTGCACGCCGCGCTCGAAACCGCAGGCGCCGACAGTCGCCTGATCGTCATCCCGGGGCAAGGCCACAATCGCATGGTGCTCAACCTGAGCCGCGGCGATAGAACGCCGGTGCCGGAAGTGCTGGAGATGATCCAGCAGTCCGACTGCGGCTCGGGCTAGATCCCGTCCAAGAACGATCTATGGACGGTCGCGCTCGGTGGACTGCGGCCTGGGCGGCCCCCTTGACCTCGCAAACTCGCAGTATCAGCTGCGAACTGCATAAACCTTTGATCCTCAGGGCGCTTATGGGCTTCAGACACTCTACAAGCTCAACCAGTCCTCGGCCGTGCTCGTTCCACCAGCGCGACCTACTACCTCACGAATGCTGATTCGGGATACGGACTAGGCTGGCTAGCTCTAGCGAGCCGGTGACGGAGGCGCTATCGCGTGTTGACAACACAAATATGTTCCAATAACATATACAACAGGACGCGATCGAGACCTCAGTAGCGGAGCCCTGACGCAACAGGACTTCTTCTCGGCTCGACCCATCCTGAATTTCTTCAACTGGAGGTGATAGCCGAGCCCGCAAGCTCAGGCCGCTGGGACAGCTGTGCCTGCCTGAGTCATCGCGGCGACGCGGATTGCTCCGCGCGGGATCCGTCCGCGCGAGACCTTGGCGTCGACCCCGGTGGTCCCAACGAATCCGACCGAATTCAGAGGAATGGGAGAGTTTTACCCATGCGAAGAGTCTGCTTGATCCTAGCTCTGGCGAGCCTGCTGGCCTTGGGTGGTCAGTCGTTCGCCGAGCTCTGCACCATCGACGCGGTACCGGCAGCGACGCTGCTGCTGCCGTACTTCGAGGTCAGCCTCGAGCCGATCGAGGGAGTCGACGAGGTGCAGGCCGAGAGGGACGTCAATACGTTCTTCTCGGTCAACAACGCTTCGGCGGCTCCCACCGTCGCCCACGTCGTGCTGTGGGGCGATTGGTCACTGCCGTCGATCGACTTCGACATCTTTCTCACCGGCTACGACGTCGAGACCGTCAATCTCGGTGATCTATTCAACAACGGCAACCTGCCGATCACCGCCCACGCCACCAACGATCCGGACGATCTGATCAGTCCGCACGGTCGCGAGGAGAACGATCCGGCCAATGCCAGCGGTCCGTTTCCCGGCAACTCCGAGAACCCGCAGTGGGACTCGGCGCCGGACGGTGCTGGCAACCCGCTGTTCCCGGGCTGTGATACAAACCTACCGCTCGGCACCAACCCAGTGCTGACCGGCTCGTTCATCGATCGCGTGCGCTGCGGCCATACGGGACGCGGTCTGTCTTGCGAGCAGGAGTCGTGCATCGGCCAGATCCATGAAGGACCTGGCGGCGGCAACGATTTCATCGCCCGCGGCTACATCACGATCGACAACGTGACGGACTGTAACCTGCTGTTCCCGAACCAGGCGGGCTACTTCGGGTCCGGACTCACCAGCGAGGTCAACCAGCTGTGGGGTGACTACTTCATCGTGCAGGACGGCCGCGCGGTGGGTGACAACATGGTGTCGATCGAGGCCGATCCCGAAGGCATGGCGTTCAGCCCTGGGGACTACACGTTCTACGGTCGCTACGTCGATGGCCTGGCTACCGACCAGCGCGAGCCGTTGGGCAGCACCTGGGCGACGCGCTACTTCACGCCGGGTGCCGCGTTCAGCGGCGGTACCTCGCTGCTGGTGTGGCGTGACTCGAAGTGCCAGACCACCGTCTCGGGCTTCGGCAACGGCTGCGTGCCCGACATCGGCACGCCGCCGTGGTGGCCGCTCGACGAGACCCAGGTGGTGTCGTTCGACGTTCAGGAAGACGCGTTCCAGATCTGCGATGACCTGGTGACGCCCGGTTCGACCGGCGTTTCGCCGCCGATTCCGGGTACCGTCGATCCGATCGTCTGCTTCCCGCTCGAGACCGGGCGCTACCGCGTGGGTGAGGGGGACTTCAACCTGCCGTACGACTTCGGCTGGATGTACCTCAACACCAACTTCCTGCTCGGAGATACCTCCGGCTCGCCCACCCCGTGCTCGACGGACGGCCTGTTCGGCGATATCGCCCAGAGCTGGGTGGTGACCGAGCTCGACTCCGACGCCGGCGAGTTCAGCGTCGGCTTCGCCGCGACTCAGTTGACCAGCGCTTGCTCGAGCGCCAATCCGCTGATCCTCGGCGACCTCGGCGCTCCCGACGACGAGTAGTCTTCGGTTCTGCTTGGGATGACGGGTACGGCCTTGGCCGTACCCGTTGCTTGCTTTATGAGTGTGCTGGCGACGCTACCGTCTAGTCCCGTGCCTTCTGGTAATCGCCGCGGCTGAAGTACTTCTCGAGCCAGACATAGAGGCAGATGAAGAGGTAGCGGCTGCCCATCTCCTTG
>JBCCEE010000442.1:0-7335 GCA_039030415.1 Acidobacteriota bacterium | reverse complement strand
CCGGCCTCGAGTCCTACGCCATCGAGACCCGCCGAGGCGACGTCGACGACTCGACGGGGGATGCCGAGTGAAGGCCTTCGCCGAGCTCTACGAGCGTCTTGACGCCACCCACTCGACACTCGCCAAGGTCGAGGCCATCGCCGCCTACTTGAGCAGTGCGCCACCCGCCGACGCCGCCTGGGCGGTCTATTTCCTCTCCGGCAAGCGCCTCAAGCGCACCATCCCGCCATCCCGCCTGCGTATCTGGGGGAGCGCGGCCAGCGGCCTGCCCGAATGGCTGTTCGAGACCTGCTACCACACGGTGGGCGACCTCGCCGAGACCGTCGCGCTGCTGGTGGAGGGGGGCGACCCGGACGGCGCCGACCTGCGGCTCGCAGGCTTCATCGAAGACGAGCTGCTGCCTCTCGCCGGTGCCGAGGAGGAAGTGCAGGAGCAGGCCGTGCACGCCTGGTGGCGACGCTTCGACAGTCGGCGCATCTTCCTGATCAACAAGATGCTGACCGGCGCGTTGCGGGTGGGGGTAGCTCGCGGCCTCACGACGCGAGCCGTGGCGGCAGTCTCCGGGCTCGACAACGCGGTCGTCGCCCAGCGCCTGATGGGTCCGTGGAAGCCCAGCGCCGACTTCTACCGCCAGCTGGTGTCGGCGGAAGAGCCCGCCGAAGAGCTGGGGCGACCCTATCCGTTCTTTCTCGCTTCGCCGCTGGGTGACGCGGTAGAGGAGCTGGGCGCGATCGACGACTGGCAGGCCGAGTGGAAGTGGGACGGCATCCGCGCCCAGCTGCTGCGTCGCGGAGGTGAGACGTTCATCTGGTCGCGCGGGGAAGATCTTCTGACCGATCGCTTCCCCGAGCTCACCGATCTCTCCGAATCTCTGCCCAACGGCACCGTGCTCGACGGCGAGATCCTGGCCTGGCGCGACGGTCGCCCCCTGCCGTTCGCAGCTCTGCAGACCCGCATCGGCCGCCGCAAGCTGAGCGCTAAAGTATTGGCCGAGGCTCCGGTCGAGCTGCTGGCCTACGACCTGCTCGAAGCGGACGGCGTCGACCTGCGTCAGCGTCCGCTCGCCGAACGTCGGTCTCGGCTCGAGGACTTGGCCACCGCCTCCGACGGCCTGCTGCAGCTCTCGCCGCGGGTCGAATCCCCGGATTGGGTGGCGCTCGAAGCGCTGCGCGGCGAGTCGCGTAGCCGCGGCGTCGAGGGTTTCATCCTCAAGCGTCTCGACTCGCCCTACCGCAGCGGTCGCCGGCGCGGCGACTGGTGGAAATGGAAGGTCGATCCACTGACCGCCGACGCGGTGATGATCTACGCCCAGGCCGGCCACGGTCGACGCGCCAGCCTGTTCACCGACTACACCTTTGCGGTCTGGGACGGCGACGCCCTAGTGCCCTTCGCCAAAGCCTACTCCGGCCTCGACAACGCCGAGATCCGCGAGCTCGATCGCTGGATCCGCCGCCACACCCGCGAGCGTTTCGGCCCGGTACGCTCCGTCGAGCCACATCAGGTCTTCGAGGTCGCCTTCGAAGGCATCCAGCCCTCCAAGCGCCACAAATCCGGCCTCGCCGTCCGCTTCCCGCGCATCCTACGCTGGCGCCGAGACAAACGTCCCGAGGACGCGGACCGCATCGAGACGGTGCGGGCGTTGGTGGGTGATCAGGGCCATCCGTAGCGGTGTTACCGCGCCCAAGTCAGTCGGAGTGCTCGGCGATCTCGAAGGCGACGCGCAGGTATTTGTCTTTGAGCATCTTGATGGTCATCGGATCCACTCGCTCCAACTCGGCCGCCCGGAACTCCGCGACGCTGTCATAAATGCAGTGCCGCAGATGGTTCGCCACCGCGTTGGGGCCTTCGAGCATGCTCCAATGCGGGTGCAGCTCGTTGATGATCACCAGCAGCTCGTCGCGCCCTTTCTCCTGGGCGATGAAGTAGGGGTCGTTGGGCGATCCGTTGCGATCCATGTAGACCTTGATGGCGAGCCGGTCGCCTAGGGAAACGGTAAACCTGGGCTCGTTGCTGGCGGCGGTTTGGGCCACCGAAGCGTTGGTGGCCTCGATATCGTGAGAGGGTGGGATCGCGTCTTCGAGGGAGAGCGTTTGGGTGAACTCCGGGGAGCTCATTTCGCTCTTGACCGCCTCGATCGAGCCGGCGACGTGCACTTCGGCAGGGCCGCTGGGAGGAGCCCCTTTAGTCGGGTAGGCGGCCTGCTTGTAGGGTTTGCTGAGCTTGACCAGCTCGTCGATCACCAGCTCTTCCTCGTCTCCCTCCCAGGCCATCGCGTCCTTGGTGTGCGAGACCTCGAAGTCTTCCAGATTGATCTCGGCGATCAAGCGCTGGTTGACGAAGGAGGTCGTGCCCTTGCTGAAGATCTTGCTGGGGCGCCAGCTGTCGGTGATGACTCGCTGGTTGTGCAGAATGGAGAAGCCGGCCTTCGAGTATCCACCCGTCTTCAAGGTGCCGATCCAACCTTCCACGACCTTGGGCGGATTGGTGAGAATCTCGAAGATGAAATCCTCTCGGATCGGCGTGCCGTCGATCCTGGAGAGGAAATGATCATCGGTGTAGCTCGGCCAGCTGATCGGCTCGTCGTTGTAGCTGAGCGCCATGTCGCCGTGTTCGAGATCGCGCCGAAAGATGCTCGCCAGGTACCGCTTGGTCTTGTGGACCGTCGAGCCGGCGAAGGCTCGGTGGTGCTTCCCGATCTCGAGGGTGGTGTAGTGCTGGTCCGGGCTGACGCGCCGGCTCTGGGTCGGCCAGCTGAGCTCGCCCTGGACGATCTTGTCGACCTCGATATCGACCGACAGCTCTTCGTCGCTGCCCAGCTTGGTCGTGGTGATCCGCCAGCGATCACCAATCCAGCAGGCGGCGGTCTTCATGCCGAGACCGTAGCGGCATCGCCCTTTGGGGCGGACCACCGGATCGCCGACCACCATGGCGAGTCGCAGCTCCTCGAGGTTCATCCCCATCGCGTTGTCGTGGATGCGGATGAAGTCTTTGCCGCGGGTGATCTCGACCTTGAAGCGGTCTTGCTCGCGCTCGAAGGCTTCATCGAGCGCGTCTCGGTGGTCGAAGTAGGACTGTGACGAGTTGTCGACGAATTCGGCGAGGGCGTACCACCATTCGTAAGACAGCCGCTTGTAGCTCGCGAAGCTCTGATGTCCGATCCTGATCTCAACCCGACTCATAGGCGACTCCAGCAATGAATGAGATAGATATGACTTTGAGACCCGGTTGCGGCAGCTAGGTTGAGCTCGCGGCCGCGGCTGCGATCCGTTTCCACTGGGTTTCGACCACCCCCTCCAGCTCACTCTCCTCCCGAGCCAGCAGCTGCTCTTCCGCGTGGCCGGAGTATAGGGTGTAAACCGTGGCCTCGCGTTTGCCCGGCGCGGGGCGCAAGACCCGGCCCAGGCGCTGGATGCGCTGGCGGGTGCTGCGCGTCGAGCGTGCCACGATCGCGACGTTCGCCTCCGGAATGTTGGCGCCTTCATCGAGCGCCCTGCAGGTCAGAAGAATCCCGACCAGCCCGCGGCGAAACCGCCGCAGGTTGTCGCGCCGGTGCGACGTCTCCATGTCCGAGTGGTAGGTGATGGAGCGCAGCCCGTGCTGCTCGAGCAGGCCGTCGAGCACTTCCAGCTCCTCGATCCGCTCGTGAAAGATGATCAGACGCTGATCGCGGTGGTCGAGGGCGAGCTTGACCGCGACCTGATTGCGGAGCAGCGCCATCAGCTCGTGTTTGTGGGGCATGCCGGCCTCGGTGTGCTGGCTGAGGTCGGGCCTCGCGTCGAGGTCTTCGATGCCGATGTTGACGAGCAGGAAATCGACGATCACGCCGTCGTCCTTGGCCTCGGCGTAGCCGTAGCGGTAGAAGATCTCTCCCAGCACCGGCACGACGTTGCGCTCGTGCCCCTGGTCGTCGCGATCCGGAGTCGCGGAGAGGCCGAGGGTGGCTTGAAACTCGCCTTGCAGAGCGCGGGCGTTGTGCGGCGAGCCGGCATGGTGACACTCGTCGACGATGAGCAGGGTCGGCAGCTCGCCGTCGGCAATTGTCTGGGTCAAACGGCGCGCGGTGTTGAGCACGAGAATGTTGGCTCGACGCGGAGCGTCGGGCTGTCCCTGTCCGGAGAAGCAGCCGATCTCACGCTCGGGGAAGCCGGTCACGTCGGCCACGTCCAGCATCCACTGGTCGAGCAGGGCGAGGGTCGGCACGATGATGACGATCCTGCCGTTCGGGTAGCGTTCCAGAAACTTCTCGACGCACAGCAGGGCGAAAATCGTCTTGCCGGCTCCGGTCACCACTTCGACGATCCCGCGCTGGGTTTGGGTCCACCGCTCGAGCGCTTCCTTCTGCCAGCGCCGCGGATGGATCTCGACCCGCGGACGAGGCGGTGGGTCGACGGGCGAGTCATCGGTCGCTGGCTTTTGCGCGCTCGTCGACGGGCTGTGCTTTGGCGTCTCGGAGGACTTTGGCCGTGCCGGCTCGCGGGTGGCTACTCGCACGACGGAGACTCGGTACCTCAGGCCGGCGAGCTGTCGCGCCGCGTGAATCATGGCCAGCCGGGAGAAGAAGGGCAGATCGCCGAGCTTCTCCGGTCCGCCGACCACCGCGAAGACCACGTGATACGCGTTTTTCTGCAGAGCCTGGGGATCGAGCCGGTGGGTCTCGGGCAGGTGGCGATCGGCCTCTTCTCTGAAGTCGGGGTCGACCGCGAAGGCTTGCCCCGCCACCAAACCCTGGGCGAACAGATGGCTGAGGGAGCTCGAGCCACGGTACCGTTTGACGTGCACCATGTGGCGATCCGTCGTGTAGAGGTCGCAAAGCTCGATGCGACTGTAGCCGCCGCCGTAGGACAAGAGCTTGCGGTCCATCAGCGCGAAATAGCCGTTCGGATTGGCCTTGTGACTGACCTGCAGGTTGTAGGCCTCTTCGCTGCGGTCTCGGTATTCCGGCAGGGCGAGGTCGCAGTCGTCCAGACCGGCGATGGCCCGATCGACCAGCAGCACCAGATCGAGATCGATGCGGTACCAGATGCCCTCCGAGAGCAGGTAGCGTCGATCGTCTCGCACCAGCTCGGCGTGCAGGCATTGATAGACGCTCCAGCTCGCTAGCATCTCATCGTCGAAACTGAGGAGGCGGATCCGGCTGCCCCTGAGCAGCTCCATCGTCAAGGAACCCTGGAACATCTCGAGGCTCATCAGGGCCGGGAAGCTCAGCTCGATGGCGACTTCGCGCTGGCCGGGATAGCGAAAGCCCAGGACGTCTTCCCATTCGATCATGCCCGGCGCGGTGAGGTGGATGCGGTCGGTCTGCTGGCGCTGCATCAGCGCCAGCAGGGCGTCGTCCAGGCGTTCTTCTTCGGCCGGATCGGACACGACCTCGATCAGGTCGATCCAGCGAAAGCTCTCTTTGTAGGTATCGGCGGTAAAGCGCTCCAGGTAGCGGGCCAGCTGATCCGGCAGGTCGGCCAGGTGGAGATTCAGCGTGGCGCTGAGCGCGTCTCGCCCCGACAGCCGTCTTCCCAGGCCGACATCCAGGGGTGTGCCCGTCACGCCGCGCAGCACGGCCTGGGCGAAGTCGATGCCGAACTCCCACGGCTCGGCGTCTCGAATCGCCTGCTCGCGGGATTTCTTGGCGATCGCGTCGATATGCTGGGTGTCGAGGCTGCGGACGCGGGATGCGTCGATGGAATTGAGGGTCACCAGCAGTCCGAAGCGGCTCTCGCATTGCGAGCGATCGAGCAGAAACCTGCCGTTGCCGAAGGTCACCGCGAAGATTCGGCCCTGGGCTGCCATCATCAGCAGGGCGCTCGGCGACTGCGCCGTGCCGATGACGCTGAGATCGTCCAGACCGCCGGCGAGGAAGCTGGCCCAGCCCGGCGCTTTGGGAATCCCGGGAGCGACGTAGAGCCTTCCGAGCTCTTCCTGCGGGTCGATCGAGTCGTCGACCGCGTCCACGCCCTCCGGGTCGGCTTCCGTCGCTTCGCCATCTACCGGCAGCCTCAATACGTGCTCGCGGTAGGCCAGCGAGGGAGGGCTGGGGGAGAGCAGCAGCTCGCCTGAGTGCCGCACGCTCTTCTTGGCGAGGTAGATCGTCAGGGTGACGGTAGGAGCTTTGATCATCGATCCGGTTCGGCGGCCGAGCGCGAGCCCGGATCGGTAGACGTCTCGATCCGGATCCAGCCAAGTCGTGAGAGATGCGAGCCGTTGTTCCGAGAGGAGGTCACAACTGAGCGGGGGCCTTCAATCCCTGGCTCGCATCGGGGGAGAAAATCCCCCCTCGGTCCCCCCTTTTTCAAAGGGGGGAGGCAAATGGCAGGACGCTTCTGGCCCTCCCCCTTTGTAAAAGGGGGAGTTGGAGGGGGATTCTCTGCGTCTGGCCCTGGTCGATTGATGGGAAGGTAATTCTGGCCTTCGCTAGCTGCCAAACAACCGGGCCTTTGATCGCAGGAACGAGATCTGTTGCTAGTCAGATAGTTCAACATGGGGCACGCGGCATCTTACAATGCCGCTGTGGTGGACCAGCTCATGAGCCAATGGCGCGAGATCCCGGGTAACCCGCACGCTTTCAACGAGCTCGAAGCGCTCCTGGCGTCCGGCGATGCGATCGCCTTTGTTGGCGCCGGGGCCTCGGCCGGGCTCTATCCGCTGTGGGGCGGGCTGATCGAGGCGCTGTCCGATGCCGCTATCGAGCGCGGCCTGGCCGACGCCGCCTTCAAGAGCGTTTGGTGCCAGCAGATGGACGCCCTGCAGGCCGCCCGGCAGATCCGCAAGCGGCTCGGCGATGGACCGTTCGCGGAAGAGATCCGCCGGATCTTCCGCCCTGCCACCGGGGCTGGCGACGAGCGCTTCACCGCGGTGCATGCAGCCCTCATGCGCCTCGGCTTTGGTGCGTTCGTCACCACCAACTACGATCGCTGTTTGACCTTCGCCTGCGAGCATCAGCGGCGCAGCATTCGCGAGCTCGACTGGCGAGATCCCGGGGTGGCTCGGTGGCTACAGGGCAGCGCGACGGGAAGCGCAACCGACGACGGAAACGAGCTGCAGATTCTCCACGCCCACGGGCGCTACGACGATCCCTCCAGCCTGGTGCTCGATATCGACGACTATCGCCGAGCCTACGGTGACGCCCCGCGCTATCGCCGGCTGTTCGAGCAGCTGTGGATCCGCGAGCGGCTGGTGATCGTCGGCTTCAGCCTGGGGGATCCGTGGCTGCGGGTCCTCGCCGACCTGGCGCTGTCGCAGGCCGGTGCCCGTGAGCACACCGATCGCCGCCACATCGCCCTGATCGGATTGCCGGGGGACGAATTACCGGCCGTCGAGCTGCGCCGCGAGGAGATCGAGGAT
>JBCCEE010000441.1:0-7342 GCA_039030415.1 Acidobacteriota bacterium | reverse complement strand
GGAGTTTCCGGCGCCCCCTCCTGAGAGGTTCGACATGAGCAGCAAAACTCTGTTGACTGAAGCGTGGTGGATGAAACTGACCCTGGCCTCCGTCTTGGTCCTATTGATTACCAACGTTGGCCTGTTTCTGCGTATGAACCAGCTCCAGGCCACCGTCGCGAGTCGGTTCGACGCCGGCACGGAGAGACCGCGGCTCACCTCACTCGACGCCGGCACACCGGCTCCAGACTTCGCGCTCGACACCGTCCGCGGCCGCACCGTCTCGCTCGGAGATTTTGACGGCCAGCCGCTGCTCCTGATGTTCTCATCCACCGACTGTCCAGCCTGCCAGCGGATGTATCCCGCGCTGAAGCAGCTCGGCGACGAGCACCCAGAGCTACACTTGCTGATGGTGTCGCGCGGCAGCATAGAGGAGAACCAGGCATTGGTAGACGCCCAGGGTTTCCGCTTCGACGTCGCCGGCTGGCAAGATCCCGTCGCCCGCGCTTACCAAGTCCCCGCGACACCCTTCGTCTTCGCCTTGGATTCCGAGCATCGCGTACTGCGGGCCGAAGTGGCGGGATCAATCGAAGCGCTCGAAGCGCTGGCATCTGAGGTCGCCGCTGCCGGCTAGGAGCTCACTGGCTAGGGGCTCACCAGCCAGACCTGTCGCCGGAAGACATGCGTTGAGGGTATCTCCTCGGAAGGATGAAGGACGCGAGCGAATCGTCAGGGCAGCTCCAGCGTGGTCACGTCGTCCCGCCGGATGTCGATCTGGGTGCTGAAGTCGTCGACGGCCAGGAAGTAGTTGCCGGTGGGCAGGTGCTGGATCTCTAGCGGGCGGTCGGGGCTGACGGTGGGGCGCATGCCGAGGCGGGTCATCAGGCGGGAGAGGTCCCAGCCGTCGGCGGACATGAGGCCGGCCCAGCTCTGGGTGGTCTCGGAGGCGATGCGGACGGAGCCGGTGTCTCGATTGGCCAAGGCCAGGCCGTCCTGCTGGGCCTCGGACAGCTCTACCCACGGGCCAAGCTGCCAGCTGCCCTGATCGACGCCGGCGGCGCGCACCCAGCGGGGGAAGGGCGGACGCAGGGAGACGGTGACGCTACCTTTGGCGCCGGTGGTGAGCATGCGGTGGATGTTGTCGCTGCGCTCCAAGAAGACGAAGGCGCCGGCCGCGGCCTCACCGTCCACGCCGACCATGCGGATCTCGATGTGCTGCTCCGGCTGCTCTTCGAGCGTTAGGGTCACCGGCCCCTGCTGCTGTTCGGCGATGACCTCTATCACTGAGCTAGTGGCCGAAGCGTGCCGCGCATAAATCTCGTGCGAGCCTGGCGGCAGGCCGAGCAGAGAGAAGCTGCCGTCGCTCTGGGTGAAGGCGAAGGCCGTGCCAGCGACGTCGCGCACGCGGGCCTCGGCCACCGGCTCGCCGTCGGCGTCGAGGACTGTGCCGGTGACGGCGAGGCCGTCGAATTCGAGTCGCAGCTCGGTGTGGGGCTGGTCCGGTACCTCGACGCGGCGCGCCGGGGACAGCGTGCCTCCCGGCGGCAGCCAGGAGACCTGCCAGGAGCCTGGGCTGAGCTGCTCGGTCCAGAATTCGCCGGCGGCGTCGAGCTCAACGTCGACCTGCGGGCGGCCGGCCCCGAAGGTGCGGTTCTGGCGAGCGCCCAGCGGCGTCGAGCGGCGGACGATCAGGCCGTGCACCTGCGCCGAGTCGGTAGCGTGCCAGATCAGTTGGCCGCCGGCCGCCGGCTGACCACCGACGGTGACAATGCCCGAGACCCGGGAATCGGCCGCCAGGCAGTCGACTTCGACCACGTCAGGACTCTCCGGCACCTCGATGCGCTCTTCGCACAGCAGCTCGCGACCGCTCAACACGGTCACCGTCGCCGGACCGGGCGGCACGTGCGGGATCATCGCGCGACCGTCGACCAGGCTGGCGGTCAGCATGTCGAGCTCGAGCCAGTCGCCGCGCAGGTCGACCCGGGCGTCGGCTCGGGCCGAGCTCGGATCGGCGAAGATCTCGAGCCGCGAGCCCTCCGACAGCACGATCTCGCCGACCTCGCTCACGGCTTCCTCGGAGTCGACCCGCAGGTGGGCTCGGGCGCGGCCCGCGGCGTCGACCCGCAGCAGAGCGGGGCGGGGCGGCAGGCCGTCGAGCGTGAATCGGCCGTCCGGGCCGCTGGTGGTCGCGATCAGGTTGCGCTCGGCCCAGGCCACCAGGTCGCCCTGCTCGGAGGCGCCGGGAGCCCAGATGCGCCCGCCCGCCACGGGCGTGCCGTCCTCGGCGCGGATCAGCGTACCGTGCACGCGCAGGCCGGGCGGCGCCTGCAGATCGCCGAGGTCGCGCCACGCGCCGGCCTCGCCGGGCTCGACGCTGACCGCCAGCTCGCGGGCCGAGGGCGAGCGCAGCTCGAGCGCGATCGGCTGGTCCGGCTGCAGGTCGAGCTCGAAGCGTCCGCCGGCCGAGAGCTCGTGGGTGGTGTAGCGCGTGCCGGTGGTGACCCGCACTGAACCGGCGTTCACCGGCAGGCCTTCGGCGTCGACGAAGCGACCGCTGGCGCGGAAAGCGCGCTCGAGAGTGAGGGTCAGCTCGTTTTCATGCGGCGGCTCGAAGCGTTGCTCGGCCGGCAGGTGGCCTTCGGCGGTCGCGGAGACGCGCAAGCTGCTGCCGGGGGGCACATGGCGCAGCCGGACGCGGCCCTGACGGTCGCTGGCATAGGGTTCGCCAGCGTGCTCGACGGTGGCGCTAGCCACCGGCCCGCCGAGGTCGTCGAGCACTCTCAAGGGCAGCTCGACGCTCGGCAGCAGCTCGAGGTCTCCCAGGTCGGTGGCCTCGTGCAGCTCGAGCCGCGTGGCGTGCGGCGCGAAGCCGGCGAGGCGGGCGGCGAGGCCGATCTCACCGGCCGGCAGGGCGGCGAAGGCCCAGGTGCCGTCGGCTCCGCTGGTCGCCTGGCGGCCGAAGCTGGAATCCGAGCGGGCGATCCAGCCGTCCGCCACCACCTCGACGCCGGCCAGGGGCTGGCCTTCGGCGTCGACAAAGCGCCCCGCGAGCTCGAAGCCGGGGCTCAGGGTGAGGGTCTCCGGCAGGCCGGAAGGGTAGCTCAAGAGCGGGGTCGGAACGTGGCCGGGATGGCTGATGATGAGGTTCAGGGGCGCCTCGTCCGGCAGTTTGGGCAGCTGCAGGAGTCCTCGCGAGTCGCTGCGGTACTGCGCCAGCACTCCGCCGCGGCCCTGTGGCCCACCGAGCACCGTGATAGCGACGTCGGCGAGCTCATGGCCGTTGGCGTCCAGCACCACCATTCCAGCATCGTCGGCCGGTACGCCGCGCACTCGCAGGTGCTGCTGGCCAGCCGGCACGTCCTGCCACCAGGAGCCACCGCGCTGGCCGATCCACCGCACTCGCCAGGGTCGCGCATCCCGCGGCAGCTCGAAGGTGCCGTCTTGCGATACGGCATAGGCTGGCAGCAGAGCTTCGGGAACCTCGCCCCACATTTCGGCCGGCGCGGCGATCAGCGTGGAGGCTTGCCTCTTCTGGCGCGGGTTGGTTTTGGGCAGGTCTAGGGTGAGGCGGGCGGGTGACGGCGACACCTCCTGGTCGACTTGGCTCGGCGCGACGCGTCGCGGGGCGGAGTGTGCCGACCAGATCCAAACGTGATCGACGTCGGAGCCTAGGGGTTGATCCGTCATAGCCTCGGCCCAGCCATCGGCATAGACCACGACGCCATATTGGTGGGCGTCATGCTGTGGGGCGTCATGCTGTGGGACGTCATGCTGTGGGACGCTGTTCATGTCGCCGCCGGAGTCGGTGTCTTTGGCCTGCAGGGGAAGGGCGGGAAGCCAGATGCTAGCGAGCAGCCAGAGGACCCCGAGCGGGGCGACATGACGGTTCATAGATCGAGTGTTCCTGTGATCAGGCGGACGGGTTGCGCGGCGTCTCGCTTGGGCCCCGGTGGCAGGAAGCGGGCCTGGTCGAACAGCAGAAAGATCGCCCTGTCGCCTTCTAGGTCAGCCCGCAGGCGGGCGGTGGGGGCCGGCGAGGTCAGCGGCAGGTCAACGGTTTGGGCCGGGCGGTCGCGGCGCAGGGCGGTCAGCTGCCAGCGGGCGCCGGCCGGCGTGACGGTGCGGATCAAGAGGCCCGGACCGTCCGGCAGCGGCAGGATATCGTCGATGTTGCGGAACTGCTGCAGCCAGGACCACCGTGCCAGAGGGTTGGCAGAAAGCAGAGCACGCTGGTCGTCGTCGAAGTCACACCGCAGATCGAGACCGAGCGGCTCAGTCTCCCAGGTCCAGGCGAGCTTGCCCTCAGGGTCGTAGAGGTAGACCCCGGGCTCGGCCCCGGGGGCCACGGCGAGGTGGCCGTCGGGGAGAAAGCGCAGCGCTCCGATCTCGAAGCCGCCGCAGGAGTCGACGGGTCGCGCGCCGCTGCCGGCGAGCGAGAACAGCACCGGCTCGAGGTCGCCTAGCTCTTCGGGCATCGAGGCGGTCCAGGCGATCGCTCCGTCGGGCGAGATCAGGTTGCGATCGCCGCGCCGCGTGCCGAGAATCGCCAGCCGGTCGCCCGAGACGTCGAGGTCTTCGATCATCTCGAACAGCCCCATGCCGTCGAGCTCGCCAGGGTCGTTGCCCTTCTCGTCGCCCGCTCGCGCCTTCCAGCCGACGGTGAAGATACCGGAAGCGACCGCGATGTACTCGCTCGAGACGCCGATTCTGCTGGTTTGATAGATCTCGCCGCTGCCGCGGCCGTCCGGTGTCACCGGCTTCCAGCGGGCTGCGTCGGAGCTCAGAGGGAGCGCGACGCCGCCGACGCCCATGACCGCGAGATAGGCGGAGCCGGCCTCGGCCCAGCGGACGTCGGTCGCCATTTGGAGCTCCGGAGCCAGCGTGAGCTCGGCGCTCTGCTCGAATACCCTTCGCTTCGCTTCGGGCTTTTCGGCCGCCAGGGGGCCAGCTATGAGAAGGGCCGCTACCCAAAGGGTGCGGCCCATGAAGTGGTTCATCCGTTAGCGCTTCATATCGAGGTGAGGCACGCAGCTCTCTCCGTTGGTGTGGCAGCTGCCGCCGTCCGCCCAGCATTCGGTGCAGCCCGGGCCAGTACCTCCGCAATAAGTGTCGGCGCCGATGTAGATGATGCGCGAGTTGTTGTAGCGCTCGCACTCACCCAAGGATGCGGCGCCAAAGGCTCCCAACATTCCAATCAAAAACAATCCCACAACAGATCTAAGCATTTTCATCCCCTTTCAAAAAGATAGGTCTCGGGTCGACGAGTTTCCGACCCCAAAATAGGTGCTCACATAACGTTAAGTACCCGAGAACCCAGGAGTGAATCCTCTCAGGCGTCTCGGCTGTGTGAGCTTTCTAAAGCTATAGACACGTTAACCCGGTGATTCTAGTGGTGTCAAACTTTTTCCAAAATGTCTGCCTGGCCAGTGGGTAGACGATTTCAGCGGTGTTTTACCCCTGGGGGATGGTGCTCTGTCCCCGGTGCAGTATTTCCGTCCCGAATGTTGCATTTGCACAATCCAGGTTACGTGACCCTCTCCTACTCTGATGCGCAGGACGCACCGCTATCCCCAAGGCGGTGCCGAAATCTGCTTACGGAGGAGCGTTGCGATGGACGAACTGCGATCGACGAAGGTGCACGCCACAATATTGATACTGGCGCTGATGCTTGGGATTTCCGCCGAGCGGGTAGACGCGCAAACCAAGCTGCTGCGCTTTCCCGACCTGCATGACGACCGGGTCGTCTTCACTTACGCCGGCGACCTGTGGCTGGCGCCGGCTGACGGTGGCAGTGCCGTCCGTCTCACCAGCCATCCCGGCGTCGAGCTGTTCGCCAAGTTCTCGCCTGACGGCCGATATATCGCCTTCACCGGCCAGTACGACGGCGACGAGCAGGTTTATGTAGTGCCGACGGCAGTCGGTATCCCACAGCAGCTGACGTTCTATCCCGCGGCCGGTCCGCTGCCGCCGCGCTGGGGCTATGACAATCAGGTCTACGGCTGGTCGCCCGCCGGCGATCGGGTGCTGTTCCGCTCTCTGAGAGACGGCTGGGACATGGGTGACAGCCAGCTGTTCACGGTGCCGATCGCCGGCGGGCTGCCGACCGCGCTACCGATGCCGGAGTCCGGCGCAGGAGACTTCTCGCCCGACGGCAAGCGGGTGGTCTACTCCCCGCTGTCGCGTGACTTTCGGCATTGGAAACGCTACCAGGGAGGCTGGGCGCAGGAGCTCTACCTCTTCGACCTGGCGAGCCACGAGACGACCCGGGTGACCCACCATGAGCGCGCCGACCGCGATCCGATGTGGATCGGTGACGCCATTTACTTCACCTCGGATCGCGACGGCAAGAACAACCTCTTCCGATACGACGTCACGGACACCACCCGTCGTCAGCTGACCCGCCATCGAGAGTGGGACGTGCGCTGGCCGAGTGCCGACCCGGCTCGCGGCCGCATCGTCTACGAGCTGGCGGGTGAGCTGCAGGTATTCGACCTGGCGACCGAGACCAGCCGTCCGCTGTCGATCCGGGTGCCCGACGACGGCGTGGCCAAGCGACCGTCGCGCGTGTCGGTGGCCGGCATGGTGCGGGATATCGGTCTCAGCCCCCAGGGCGAGCGGGCGCTGGTGGCGGCGCGCGGCGACATCTTCACGGTGCCGATCGAGCATGGGCCGACGCGCAACCTCACCCGCACCTCCGGTGCGCACGACCGCGAGCCGGCCTGGTCGCCCGACGGTCGCCAGATCGCGTTCGTATCGGATCAGGACGGCGAGGAGGAGATTTGGCTGGTCGACCAGGACGGCAAGACGCCGCCCCGCCAGCTCACCGACGGCCACCAGGGACGCCTGCACGACCTCGCCTGGAGCCCGGACGGCGAGCGCATCGCCTATCGCGATCAGGGGCAGCGGCTGTACGTCGCCGAGGTGTCGACGGGCGACACACAGCAGATCGTCGACGACCCGGCCGTCTTCGGGCTGACCTTTGCCTGGTCCCCCCACGGCGGCCACCTCGCGTTCTCCGTCGGCGAGGCCAACGGCAACCGGTCGCTCGGCATCTGGAGCGTCGGCGGCCGGGCGCGCATGATCACCAGCGACCGGTTCACCGAGAGATCGCCGAGCTGGGGACCGAACGGCGACTACCTGTTCTACTTGAGCCCGCGCGAATGGCGTCCTCAGATCGGCTCGTTCGAGTTTGACTACGTGCTGGATCGCGAGGTCTTGGTCTACGCGCTGGCGCTGCGTGAAGACGTCGCCCATCCCCTGCCACCGCGCAGCGACGAGGCGACCGTCGAGGAAGCCGGTGACGACGCGGAGGAGAAGGGAGAGAGCCAGGACGGGGCTGAAGCAGACGGGACTGGGGATGCAG
>JBCCEE010000440.1:0-7352 GCA_039030415.1 Acidobacteriota bacterium | reverse complement strand
GCGGTCAGCTTGTCGAGATTGGTCTCGCCCGGCTCGACGCGCACCAGCAGGGTCTCCTGCGCGGGCTCCGGGCCGAGCGAAGCGACGATCGAGGTTGGCGTCGCCAGGAACTGGGCTTCGATCTCGAGACTCGCGCTGACCGCCCCCAACGCTTCTTCCAGTCGGTGCGAGGGCGTGCCATAGGCGTGCAGCGCCTTGGCTAGACGCATCAGGAAGGCTGCCGTGTCCTTGTGGCGCGGGTCGATCATGGCCCGCGGACCGTACCAGAATTAGCGCCCGCGGCGTGACGGTTTTCTCGCTACCAGAGCACAGTGACGGTGGACTCGATTCCCGTCCGGCTCGCTTCCGGAATGCTATGCTTCAGCGTCTCCACGCCGCTGCTTCCATCAGGAGAATCGCACATGCTCCAAGCTCGCTCGATGACCACGGGCCATGCTGTCTCCAGCCGGGTCCTGCTTCGGTTGGTCCTACCGCTGCTTGTCCTTGCGCTGGCGGCGCCGAGTCTCGCCGCGGAGACCCTCGACAAGCTCACCGGCCATCTCAACGTGGTGTGGGGTGATCCCGCGCCGGGTTCGCCGCAGGCGCCGCTGACGGTCTTCCACCTCACCAACGACGAAGGCCGCACCGTCGAGCTCGAAGTCAGCTCGGCGCTGCTGCGGCTGCACGGCGGTCTGGCGGCCTGGGACGGTCGCCGCGTCGAAGCGACCGTCGTTGCTCCGGTGGGACCGAGCACAGACCCGCTGCGGGTACGGTCCGTCCACTTCCTGGGGGAAGAGGCGGCGCTCGGCGGAGTCACGGGCTCGCAGCCCTGGGTGTCGATCCTGTGCAAATTCCAGGATATCGGCGATGAGCCCGAGGATTTGACGTTCTTTCAGGACATGTATGCCAACACGCCGGGTGGGCTCGACCACTACTGGCGTGAGGTCTCCTACAACACCATCGACATCGTCGGCAGCACGGCGATCGATTGGGTGGTGCTGCCCAACAATCACACCTTCTACGTGCCGACTCCCGGTTCCGGCACCACCGCCAGCCTCGGGGTGCTGTTCAACGACTGCACGGCAGCGGCGGATCCGTTCGTCGACTATGGCAACGGCGGCGATCCGTTCGTCGGCATCAACATGATGTTCAATGCGCTGCTCGACTGCTGCGCCTGGGGAGGCGGTCGCTTCGCGACGCTCGACGGCGTCAGCCAGAACTGGCGGGTCACCTGGGATCCGCCTTGGGCCTATGCCAACGAGGCGGTGATCGCGCACGAGATGGGCCATGGTTTCGGGCTTCCGCACTCCACCAACTACGACAATGACGGCAATCCCTATGACACGCCGTGGGACGTCATGAGCGCCGCCACCGGCTATGCGGTGCTCGATCCGACCTACGGGCGGCTCGGCAAGCACGTGCTGGCCTACCACAAGAGTGATCGGCTGGGCTGGGTGCCGGCCGAGCAGATTTTCGAGCCCGCTGGCGACGGCAGCTTCAACATCGTCCTCGACAACATGGTGCTGGCCACGACCACCAACCACCGCATCGCCCGCATCCCGATCGAGGGCAGCAACCGCTGGTACACCGTCGAGGTCCGCAAGCGCGTCGGCAACTACGACGGCAACGTTCCGGGTGACGCGGTGATCATCTGCGAGGTCGATCCCACCCGCGGTGAGCCCGCTTGGACGGTCGACAGCGACGTGCCGCCGGCGGACTATGCCGACAACGAAGGCACCATGTGGAGGGTCGGCGAGACCTTCACCGACTCCGCCGCCCAGATCTCGATCGAGGTCACCGGTGAGACCACGGACGGCTTCAACGTCCGCATCACGCTGGGTGAAACGTCGATCTTCAGTGACGGCTTCGAGAGCGGCGACACCTCGAGCTGGGGCTGACGCCACCTGCTGGAAACCGTGAGCTCCTCGACAACGAGCCCACCGGCGGCCAGCTCGCCGCCGCCGGCAGGCCCGGTACCGCGCTCGTGGCTGATCGCGAGCGCGGTCGCGATGCTGCTGATCGGGACGGCGACGTTCACCTATGTCATGCGGCTATCGGACGGCTACCTCTTCCGTCACGACGGCACCGGCTATTTCCTCTACACCTACTCGATCGTCACCGACTTCGACACCGAGGTCACCGACGATTACCTGCAGCTCAACGCTCGGGTGCCGCCCGGCTCGCCGGCGATGTCGGGCCTGCGGACGCGCCGCCCACCGGTGCCCGACCATGTGATCCTGCCGTGGCCGATCGGACCCGGCCTGGTGATGGCGCCGTTCTACGCCGCGGGGTACAGCTGTGAGTGGCTGCTGGCCAGCGTTTCCGGCCGTGAGCCCGACCCCTTCGGCTTCGTGCCGCAATGGGCCTATGGCGTCGGCTCGCTGTTCTATGGCTGGCTCGGTATCTGGGCGACCTATCTCTGCTGTCGCCGGTTGACCGGTAGCTGGCTCGCTTGGGGAGCTACGCTGGCGCTGTTGGCCGGCGGACCGGCGGTGTTCTACATCTTCTTTCATCCGACGATGGCTCACGCCGCTTCACTCGGCCTGGTCGCGGTCTTCATTCTGCTCTGGTGGCGGCGTTGGGATGGCGAGTCGGTGCCCATTGCCTGGCTGGGACTGCTGGCTGGCCTGATGGTCATCGTGCGCTATCAAAACGCCATCTTCGGCATCCTGCTGGCGGCCCTCCTGCTGCGCGAGATCTACACGCGCTCGTGGCGCGAGGCGACCCTTGCCGGAGTCATAGCCAGCCTGGCCTTCGTCATGCCGCTGAGCCTGCAGCTCAGCCACGTGGTCCTGGTCGAGCGGGAAGCCGCTGCCGCTCACTGGCAGTCGGAAGACCTCACGATGGGCCGCAATCTGATGGACTTGAGCTCGCCCTTTTTCTTCGATGCGCTGTTCTCGTGTCGTCACGGAGCGATCATCTGGGCGCCGATCATCGCCGTCGCGCTGCTCGGTCTGCTGGCCGCGGTGAGGGGAGGCAGCTGGGCGCGCCTGTTCCTGCTGGTGTTCCTGGCCGATGTTTATCTGATCGGCTGCCTGCGCGGACCGCCGGAGCTGATGGTGTCCCTGGACGCGCCTCCAAGCGCCGATGAGACCAACTGGTCGGGCGGACACGCATTCGGCATGCGTTACCTCACCGAGTGCATGCCGCTGCTCGCAGCCGGGCTGGCGGTGCTGCTCTCCGGCGCGCGACTACAGCGTCTGCGGCACCGGACGATCGCCGGCTGGGCGACCGCTGGGGCGGCTGCGATCCTCGTCGTTTGGAACGGCCTATTGCTGCTCGCCTATGGCGTCGGCACGATCGATCGAGTGGAGTGCGTGACCTGGGGCGAGATGCTGGCTGGCGTCGGTCAGGCTTTGGGCAAGCTTCTGTAAAGAAGCAAGCGCCGCGCACTCATCTGCGGAATCGACGCCGATCCGCGTCGCCGGCGTCGTGCTGGATGCCGTGATGAAAAGCTCGGGCCGACGAGCGGTGTTTTGATCGATCAATACGGCTCGGGAGTGGCGCCCTGGAAGTACTCGTAGAGTCGCGGTCGTTCAGGTGCGCCGGAAGTGGCGCCATTGGTCAGAATGTAATCATTCCGACGTTTGTTCGGGGCCTTCAGATGGTCGTTGATGCCATAGAGGTAGTGAACATTCAAGATGTGTCCCCACATACCTTTCTTGACGTAGTGGCCACCATCGATGCGGATGCCGTGCTTTTCTTTGTTGGGAGCCAGCATGCCGGTGCGCGCGACCAGATCATATTGGTTGCCAAAGTTTTCGATCCACGGAACCGGGTTGCCTTGGTCGGTGGTCACCTCGGGCATGTGACTCATCAGAGAAGCGGCATTGGCAAAGTTGTAGATCTCGAGTTTCTTTAGAACCTCGAGATCTTCCAGGGGGTCGCAGCCTTCGTTATCGGCTATGAAGCCACCGCGTTTACCGGCTTCGTCGAGTACGGCGCGGTACTCTTCGGTGAGTAAAGCTCGCAGCACGTTGGACATGATGATCGTGCCCTGCGAGTGACATATGACGACGACGCGTTGCTTCTCAGGGTTGTGTAGCGCCCGGTGGATGAAAGGATAAGCTTTTGCCGCCGGCTCGGTATGAACGTCCCAGGCCTTTCCGAGGCTCGCTTCGACGAGATCGATGCCGACCGAGTCGGTAGCGTTCTGCACGATGGTCAACGGGCGATGAAACAGGTGCACCAGGAATTTTGCGTTCATCCTGGAGAGCGGCTGGTTGGTCGCAATTCCGTTGATAAAGATCCACGCCTCTTCGGGGAAAGCGTACGGGTTGTAGTCGATCCCAGGCTCGTAGAGGATCGTAGTCGGGCGCCAGAAGACCGACTCTCCAACGAGGGGGATGCCCTTGGGCAGGGCGAACGGAAGCGCTGGGACGGTCACGTCGAGCAGATACTGAACGGACCGCAAGATCTGTTGAATACTTACAATGTTGAACTCCGACCAGCGGGGATGGGGAGGAATCCATGTCCACGGGTGGCCGAGGATCGAGTTGGGAAAGAGCGGCGGCGAAAAGGCTAGGGCATCGGCAACGATCGCCGCCAGCTCGCCGATCTCTATCTCTTTCCTGCGGTAGGGATTCGTCAATAGTGCAGCGTGCTCTTCTGATGCTTGGATCGCCGTCGCTTCCGCCATGAGAGCCTCCTCACGTTGCACGTCTGCCTACGTAGAACGTCACTTCACGTAACGCGCCTATCAACGTAGCGCCTGCAGACGAAGAGATGCATGCCCCCGATACCTCAATATCAGCCTAACCCAGCCGATCGGATTTGTACATCGATAGCGGCCGGGTCCGATAGGGTCTCGGACCGCGTAGCCCGAATTGCGCGATCGAAGATCGGTAGCTCTCGAACGGATCTAGGCTGACGGATCTAGGCGGGGGGAGACCACGGTGTGTTCGCGCACCGCGTCGCAATCCGCGAGCGCTTCGCGGATTCTTTGCGTCAAGCTTTCATCGCACGCCATCGGCGTTATCGGAGTGTCGACGCTGGCTTGGGGCCCTACGCCCGAGATCAGGCGCTGAACGAATCGAGTGCCGTCAAGAGCCGTCCGCTCCATTCGCGCTGGACTTCGTCGACGGTCTGGACGATGTCGCTGCGACGGGGAGGCTGGTCGGAAGCCGAGGCCCTCAGGCGATGTTGGGCAAGATCGACAATCTCGTGGCTGAGCTCGGCAGGAATGCCGCGGTTGCGAGCGGTACGCTCGATCAGGTGACGCAGTCTTGAGTCCTTCATGAAGTGTTGAATCTCTTTGGTTGATACGACGTTAGAGCCCTCAGGCTCTAGGGTTGCGTGGGTTGAGGGGGGTCTGAAGTCGGGTTTCGAAGCGGATCTGCAGGGTACATCGATGGCCTAGATCTGGGGTCCCGTGATCTGATTTTGCGGATCTTCGGCTTGGGTCGCTCTGGCGTATGGACGCTGAGTACGATGCTATGAGACCGATCGTACGCTTGATGGCGTGTGCGCTGAGTTGCTGGGAGCAGCTGCTCTGAGGACGAAGCCGAGTTGGAGTCTCAGAAGACGGGTCTCAGGGTGCGAGGCCTCGAAAGACGATGTCTCGGGGGACGGTGTCTCAGGGAACGTTGTCTCGAGGAACGATGCGTCCGAGGACGATGTCTTTGGCGACAGTGGCTCAGGCGACGGTGGCTCAGGCGACCATTGACTCGAGTGAGCGTTGCGCTTGGATGTATTGCGCTTGGGTACTGGGCAGTCTAAAGGATGTGGAATAACGAGCTGACGGAGTCGTGACGCTAGCTTGCGGCGATCTGGCTGGTTGCGTTCGGAGAGAACGCATTCCGTAGCGGATAATTGTGGACCATAGCGCATTGTGGTGCTAATTGGAAGGCTTTTCATACCCTAGTTCGTTCGGATCTCGACAGTAGATTCCGGTTATGATGCGATCCTGCAATCGAGGTTAATCCGGTGAAGCACACAACGCTGGTCGGCTGTCTGACTACCCCTCCTTCCGCCGACGGCGAGGAGCTGCGCAATCTTCCCGCGGGAGTGGACTATCTCGAGGTGCGTGATGACCTCGTTACGGGTCTCGATCCCGATTGGTTGCGTGATCGCTTCCCCGGCAAGCTGATCTACACCCTGAGAAGCCAGGCTGAAGGGGGTGCGTTCAACGGCGGGCAGCGCGGGCGGGAACGGCGCTTTCGGCAGGCGATCGGCCGCTACGATCTGATCGATCTCGAAGGCGACCGCGATCTCGATTCGGAGTTACTCGAGGCGATCCCCTCCGATCAGCGACTGATCTCCTGGCACGGCGCGGCGTCTTCCGCGCAAGATCTGGCGGAGCGTTTCGAACGACTCGCGGCCACCCCGGCCCGCTTCTACAAGCTGATCAGCGAAACGCGCCAGGCGACGGACGCCCTGCATCCGATGACTTTCCTGCGCAGCCAGCAGCGCGATGACGTCGTCGCGTTTGCGATGGGCGAAAGCGGCATTTGGACCCGACTGCTCGCTCCGCGCCTCGGATCGCCGCTGGTCTATGGGTCGTTCGGCGACGTGCCGGCGGCGCCCGGCCAGCTGACCCTGACGAAGCTGATCGAGGACTACGGCCTGCCGCAGCTCGACGATGTCGAGGGGTTGTTCGGCATCGTCGGTCGACCGGTGATGCATTCGCTGTCGCCACGCCTTCACAATGGCGCGTACCGCCGTCTCGAAGTCCCAGGACTCTACGTCCCCTTTCATGCCGAGTCGTTTGGTGACTTCTGGCTAGATTTGGTGGAATCCGGTGCCCTGGACGCGCTCGGCATTCCGCTGTGGGGCTTGAGCGTCACGGCGCCCTACAAAGAGGTGGCGCTGGCGGTCGCCGGGACTTCGAGCGGTCGCGCCCAGCACATCGGAGCCGCCAATACGCTGGTGCTGCGCGGCAGCGTTTGGGAGGCGGAGTCTACCGATCCCGAAGGCGTCGTGCTGGCGCTGCGTCACGCTGGCGTCGAGATCCAGGGCGCGCGTGCCGCGGTGGTCGGCTGCGGCGGCGCCGGCAAGGCAGCGGCGGTGGGGCTGCAGATGGCCGGGGCACAGGTGACTCTGGTCAATCGCGGTCAAGATCGCGGTCGCAAGGCATCGATGGAGCTCCGCCTACCTTTTATGCCGCTGGCCGAGCTCGATCCCGGTGACTTCGAGATCCTGGTCCAGGCCACCAGCCTTGGCGCGCGCGACGAGGATGCGCTACCGTTCGCTCCCGAGCGCTTGCGCGCCGACGCGGCTGTGATCGATATGGTCTACGGCAGCAAGCCAACCCGCCTGGTGCGCGAGGTCTCGTCCCACGGCCGGATCGGAATCGACGGTCGCGAGATGCTGCTGCATCAAGCGCTCGATCAGTTCCAGCTGATGACCGGGTGCGAGCTCGCCGAGCCGATGGC
>JBCCEE010000439.1:0-7359 GCA_039030415.1 Acidobacteriota bacterium | reverse complement strand
CTTCGACTTCGAAGCCGAGCCGCTGGACCGTCAGCCCGCGGCGCCGCTGGTGACGGATCTGGCAGAGCCGGTGGAGGATCGCATCCACGCCGTCGACCTGCCGGCGGATCAGCCCGTCGTGCTGCTCTATCGTGACGCGCGCGGCACGCTGCAGGCGACCCCGGTGGCGGGCGTTCCGCTGCGCTTTGTCGACGGTCCGCTGCCGGCGCCCCGCACGTGGCACTATCGGCTGGTCGCCGAGCGCCTCACCGGCAGCGCCGAGGGTGAGGTCGCGGTGCCATCGCGTCCCAGCCCGTCGTGGTCGGCGCGGGCGCTCGCTCGCACGCCTCCGCCCCCGCCGCAGCTGGCATCGGTGAAGTGGGTGCTATGGAACGGCGAGCGGCAGCGTGAGTTTGATCCCGCAGGGCAGGCGGGTTTCGGGCCGGCGGTGGCGCTGGAATGGCAGAGCACGCTTCCGTTCGCGACCCTGCAGGTGCAGCGGGCGCCGGCGGGCTCCACGGCCTGGCGTGCCGCCTCACCTCCCTTGCCGGCTGAGGCGACCCGCTTCGTCGACGCCACCGCTGGCGTCGAGCGTGGCTGGCGCTACCGGCTCCGAGGCACTGACGGGGTCGGCGCGGTGAATCTCGAGTTTCATGAGCTGGAGCTGGCGGTGCCACGGGAGGAGGATTCATGACCGCGCTGGATTTCCTCAGCGACCTCACCTCCGGGCTCGATCCGGTGGTTCTTGAGCCACCGCTGTCGGCGGATGACGAGCTCGCGTTCACGTTTCTGCCGCCGGCGCAGCCCGCTCAGGTCGGAGAGCTGGCGCCGGCTCCGACGGCCGCGATGCCGTCGATCGTCGCGCAGCGCGCGGCGGAGCTCGAAGCGAGTATCGATCTTCTGGCGCCGGCGGCCGGTGCGCTGCGTCTGCTGGTTCCGGAAGCTCTGCCGGGTCGCGACGTCGAGGAGCCGCTGCCCGATTCGCATCTGCTGCAGCTGCGCTTTGATCCGGCGGTGGTGCTGTCGCTGTCGGCGGCTCTGCCGGCGCCCTATGCCGGACCGTCGCGGGTGATCTGGGGGCCGGTGGAGCCGGCGTCGGTGCGCGAAGCCATGGCGACGCTGCTGGCGTCGCGCGATCTCGAGGGCGCCGATCCGGTGGAGCTGCTCGATCTTTTCATGGCCGGCGAGGACGTGCTGCGCGTGGTAGCGGGGGAGGCAGTGGGCCGTTCGGCGGGTCAACGGATCGAGCTCGAGCTGGTGGACGACAGCGGCTTCCACTATCACCCGCTGTTCCTCTTCCGTCGCTGGCGGGAGCACGGCAACCTGCCGGAGGAGACCAGCCATCCGCTGTGGCGGGCCGCCGAGCAGCGACTGAGCGAAGCCGGCGCTGTGGAGCTGCGTGCCGGCCGACTGCAGGCCGTCGACGAGGACGGTGAGCCCGTCCTCGACCTGGGATCCGTCCAGCGCGCGATCTAGGAGCTGAGCCGATGACCGTCACACCTACCGATCGCCCCGAGCTGCAGCGCCTGATGACCAACGAGTTCCACTTACCCGGGGAAGAAGATTTCGTCGGCGACCAGCTCGACAGCTACGTCCAGCGTTTGTCGGCATCGCAGCTCAGCGTGCTCGATACGCTGGTCGACAACGAGTTGATGGCCTTCATCACCCTTGGCGACGGCTACTTCGACTACCCGATGTCGGCAGGCTTCAGTGAGCTGAAGACCGACAACGTGCGTCCCAACGCTTCCTTCGCGCTGTTCTACCGGGTCTCGCCGCAAGACGTGCACCTGGTCTACTACACGCGTTTCTTCACCGTCAGCTACGCCGAGCAGGGTTTCAACCGAAGGGACTGCCACCGCTACGATGCCACCACGGATCCGATAGCGCGCGCTGCGCTCAAGAAGCAGATCTATCGCGCGATGCAGCTGATCCCAGCCGTCCACAAGCACTTCACGCCCACCGATCGCAGCCACACAGAGAATTTTCGGCTGCGGCTCGATACCCGCGGCTTCTTTCAGGATCTCGACTTCACCCACTCGACCTGGATTGTGCTGGAGGAGCAGGTGGGAGCGCGCTGGAGGATCCCCGATTGGTTGAAGAAGCAGCGCATCAACACCCTCCACGGCATGATCAATACCGGTGGCTGCTGGATGTTCCAGCGCAATCTGCTGTTCGAGTGGCCGAACGAGATCGGCCCGGCGGGCAACGCGCGCTTCGAGCGGTATGCCAAGGCCTACGTCGCGGCTCGCAAAGACAGTGATTGGCACGTCAAGTACAACGAGGAGTTCGAAGTCTCGCTGCCTGCGCACGATGCCAATCTCTTGCTGACGCGCTCGTTCAACCCGGCCTATCTGGAATTCCTGCGCGCCTTCATCGGCGTTCGCCCCCTGTTCTACCAGAAGACTCTGTCGCAGTTTCCGCCCCACGCGGTCACCGTCGAGATCGGCTCCGAGGACGAAGTCGTGGTGAATCTGCCGAGTGCCGTGGAAGACTATTACCGCAAAGAGCTGATGCGGTTCGATGACGTCACCTCGACGGCTGCCCTGCAGGGGAAGACCCTGATGATCGATGGCTCCTTGCCGCTGGATCAGGGTCGGACCCGCCTGCTTCTGATTCAGTCGTTGCCCGCGCGACCGGCTGCGGGCGACATCATCCAGCGCTACAACGCTTGGGGTGAAACCAAGCCAAAAGACGTCTTCTTCGGCCCCAATGCCTTCGGCGACTTCTTCGACAAGAAGGTCTTTGCCAAGGATCGGGACGGCGGCCGCGGCTTCGCCGAGGTCTACCTGTGGAAACAGAAAGACGGCTTCACTTCGCTCGACGGCACCCGTATCGAGGCGTGGTAGATGGCGGTGAATCGCATAGCTCTGCGCGACGCGCTGCCCTTCGCCGGACTCGATCTGGCGGCGCTCGGCGGTGAGCGCCTGGCCGAGCTCGAGGTCGCTGATCTGCGGGTGCACGAGCTCGACGACAGTCTGCAGGTGGTAGTGGATCTGCTGCTGGATGAGCCGCTCGTCCTGGGGCTTCCCGGCTTTTCCGGCCTGGCGTTCACCGTGCGTGCCGAGGAGGCCGACGTGGAGCCGGGCCTGAGTCTGCAGCTGCTGCCGGAGCTGCGCTTCACTTTCTTCGGCGTCAACCTCGGGCTGCGCTTCGCCAGCGATCTGCTGGTGCCGGTGCAGCGCGTGGGGGATCGTTTCGAGCCGCTGGAGGATGGAACGCGGGCCGATGAACCGCCGGACGATGGACCGCCGGAAGGTCTGGCCTCGGTCTTCGAGCTCGAGCTGGGCAGCGTCGCCCTGAGTCTCGACGGCAGCGGGAGTCTGGCTCTGGAGCGCTCGGGAGGTACCGCCGAGCTGGCTCTGGACGGGCCGGTGATGATCGGTGACACCGGCCTGGTGTTGGAAGCGCCGACGGTGTCGCTGGCGCGGCCCGCGGCCGGCGAGCTCAACTTCCATGACTTTGCGCTCGAGATCCCGGAGGCGCGGCTGTTTCTTCCCGGGGGCCTGGAGGGTCTGGCTCGCGGCGGGCTCAGGCTGCGCGACGCCCGCCTCGGCGCCTCCGGAGTGAGCGGCTCGGTGGGCGTCACCGCGGGCGGTAGTGCGGTAGACCTCTTCGGCTTCCGCTTCAGCCTGAGCTCCCTCAGCCTGCGCCTGGAGCAGAACAGCCTGACCGAGATGGCGGTCCTAGGCGATCTGCTAGTGCCGTTCTTCGACGGTGAGCTGCCGGTCGCCCTGGGCCTCGATCAGAGCGGGCGCGTGCTGGTGAGGCTGGAGGGTGAGCAGCGCCTGGAGGTCGAAGGCGTCGCCCGCCTGACGGTGACGGCGCTGCAGGTGGAGCAGGAGGCGAGCGGCACCTGGATCAGGGTCGGCGGCCGACTGCTGCCGACGCTGCCGGGTCTCGACTGGCCCGAGGTCGAGGTTGCGATCGCGATCGGCCCCGCGGGCCAGGTGCGGGTCGAAGGCGGCTGGCTGGAGCTGCCGCGCCAGGTCCAGCTGCGTCTCGGCGTGGCGTGGCTGGAGCTCACGCGTATCGGCTTCGGGACGACGCAAGCGGGTGAGCATTGGATCGGCTTCGACGGCTCGATCCGGCTGGTCGAGGGCCTGAGCGCCGGCGCCTCTGCGGAGGGCCTGCGCATCCTGTGGGGGCGCGGTGCGCCGCGACTGAGTCTCGAAGGGGTCGGCGTCGCGTTCGAGGTGCCCGAGGTGCTGCGCTTCGCCGGCCAAGTCTCCTACCGTGACGATCGCTTCACCGGCGCCATTCGGCTGCAGCTCACCGCCCTCGACCTCAGCCTCGATGGCCAGCTGGTGATCGGCGAGCGCAATGGTCAGGAGCACATGGTGATCTATCTCGGCGTCGAGCTGCCGGCAGGCATTCCGCTGTGGAGCACTGGCCTGGCGCTCTACGGCGTGCAGGGGCTGATGGCCCTCCACATGGCGCCGGACCGCGGGCCGCGCGACCCTTGGTACGAGGGCTGGTATCTGCGCGAGCCGACGGGCGTCGCGGGCCTGGGTGCCAAGTGGCGGACGGCTGCCGGCGAGCGGGCCTTCGGTGCCGGCATCACCGTCGGCACGGTGGCGGACCAGGGGTACGCGTTCTCCGGGCGGATGCTGCTCGCCATTCTGCTGCCCGGGCCGGTCGTGATGCTCGAAGGGCGGGCTCAAATGCTGGCGCGCCGCTCCGGGCTCGACGACGAGCCGCCGCTGCGCGCCCTGGCGCTGCTCGACGGGCGTCTCGGTAGCTTGACCTTCGGCCTGTCGGCGACCTACCGCTACTACCTGGGCGGCGAGCTGATCGACGTCGACGGGGACGCCGAAGCTTTCTTCAGCCTGGGCAATCCCGACGCATGGCACTTCTACCTGGGGCGCCGCGAGCCGCGCAGCGAGCGGCTATCGGCTGAAGTGTTCCAGCTCACGCGAGCCGATGCCTACCTCATGCTCGACGCTCGCCGGCTGGAGATGGGGGCCGGCACCGGCTATGGCGACCGCTGGAAGTTCGGGCCGCTGCGCGTCGAGCTCGAAGCCTGGCTCGAGGGTGGCGCCGCCCTGCAGCTGCGTCCCGCGCAGTTCTCCGGCAGCCTGGGACTGCACGGTGCGGTTGGCCTGCGGGTCTACCGCTTCGGGGCCGGCCTCACGCTCGACACCCGCCTGTCGGCCGAAGTGTTCAAGCCCTACCGAATCGCCGGTACGTTCTCGGCCCGCATCCGCACGCCCTGGCCGCTGCCCAACTTCGGCGTGTCGGTGGACCTGAGCTGGGGCGACCACCATCCCCCACCGGATCTGCCGGTGCTCTTGCAGGAGGCCGCCGCGGCGCATCCGCTAGTGGCCACGACCTGGCCCCTGGCTCGCGGGCACTTCCTGCGCCCCGACCGCGAGGATCCGGGCCAGCCCGGCTTCCTGCAGCGGACGGCGATCGCCGCGGATCCCAACGAGGGACCGAGTCTGGCGGCGCCGACGATACCGCTCGACGGTCGCCTGCAGCTGACGTTCAATCGCCCGGTGCTGGACGCGGCCGGTATCGGCCAGCCGCCGCCCCGCCACGCACCTCAGCCGGAACGGCTGGGCAATCCCGAGGATGCCGGCCCGCCGGAAGTAAGCTACAGCCTGCGTCAGCTGACCCTCGAACGCTGGCTCCCGGCCGGGGGCCTGGATGGCCGCTGGCAGCGGGTGGCCGTCGCCGGTGGCGAGCCCGCAGCCGACGGCGAGCCCGCAGCCGACGGGGACGCCGAGCTGGCGGAGCTCTACGGCTCCTGGGCGCCGATGCCGAACCTGCCGGAGCGCGGCCGGGAAGCCGGCGACGCCGCCGTCAAGCTGATGATCGGCTCGCGTAATCCGTTCGACCACCTGCGCCATGGCGGCGACGCCTGGGGCGACACGTTCGTCGAGGATCGGCCGCACTATCCGTGCCCGGCGCCGCCCGAGCCCGAGCCGGTGTGCGTCGACTTCGAGGGCTTTGCGCCCGACATCCCGCCGGTCAGCGAGCCGGCGACTGGCCCTGACTCGAACCCGGCGCGAAGCTGGGCGCACCCGGAGGAGGCGGCGCTCTTCCTGCTGTGGACGACGCCGCACCATCCGCTGTTCCGCTCATCCGTGCCCGAGCTGGTCGGGCTGCGTCGAGCCTTCGGCTTCCCGGCACGCGATGTCCAGGGACGAGTCGCCGGTCACGACGTGCTCATCGTCTTCCCCGGCCCGGTGTCATCGGTGCGCGTCTCACTGGCGAGCGGCAACGGCCTCACCGCCGAGGCGTTTACCGCTAGCGGCCGCACCGATCAGGAGATGAGCGTCGACGGCGGCTCGAGCACCACCCTGGCGGTGCGCGGTAGTGGGATTCGCTGGCTGCGGCTCAACGCCAAGGAGCTGCTGCTGATCTACCGCATCTGCTTTCGCGGCGTCCGCACTCAGGCGGCGCTCGACTTCCGCGAACGCCTGGAGCGTTTGCAGCGCGGCGTCGCGGAGCTGCACGGTGAGGCGTTTCTGTTCGCTCCCTGGAGCCACTACCGGCTGGCGATCACCACCGAGGTCGCCGTCGACGGCGGCTCGCAGTTTGCCGCCAGCGATTTCCCGCAGGCCGGCGTCCACCAGACCTTCGCCTACTTCCGCACCGAGGGGCCGCCGGGCTCGGCCCGTCTCAGCCCGCCGGATGGAGCCGCCGCCACCGACGAGCAGCTGCTGCGTGATGCGGCCGACGCGCCGGTGGCGGTCGACGTACTGGACGACCTGGGGCGTCCGCTGCACAGGACTAGCCTACGCCCGCCCGGTGTGCCGCTCGAGCGCAACGTGCTGACCGGTAGGCTCGACGATCTGACGCCCTATGTCGCCGGCACGACGCCGGCGAGCGACATCCCGGATCGGGTAGCGCGGCCGGCCTATCGCGCCTACGATTTGGCGGTGCGCTTTGCGGACGGCACCGACGTCGAGGCCATGTACCGCATCGCCAAGCAGGATCTCGAGCTCTATCTCTATGATGCCAGCGGTGACGTGGTGCGGAGTGAGGCCGGCGCCGTGGCGCCGCAGCGCCATTGGGGCAGCAGCCCTAGCCCCCGGCCGCACGCCAGCGAAGCGCGCTGGCTCGAGCTGATCGAAAATAGCGACTGCGTGCGTGCCGAGGTGCCGCTGGCTCCTCAGCAGCACCTGCGGGCCAGCCCAGGCCGGGTGCTGGCGGCCAACGCCAACTACGAAGCGCGGCTGATTCCAGCTCTCCTGGCAGACGACTTCACTGGCGATGGCGAGGACTATCGCGTCGGGGGGGGCAGCTGGCGGCCGCGGCGCCACGGCGCGATCGCCGGCACGCAGGCTCAGGACGGCCCGCGTCAAACCCTCGACTTGGAGAACGGCCCCGACCTTTCGCGGCTCCTCGCGGGCGTCAGCCGCATCGAGCTAGAGG
>JBCCEE010000438.1:0-7410 GCA_039030415.1 Acidobacteriota bacterium | reverse complement strand
GGTGACTCGACCTGCGGGCGGTCTCCTGCCGTAGACCGCCGAGAGCTCGGCCGGCGGACGGTTTCCTGCCGTAAACCGTCAGACGCCAGCCTCGCGGCTCAAGCCACCTGGGCGACGGGTGAGGCCTGGCGAGCGTCCTCTTCCAGGCTCTCGAGCAGCTCGGGTGAGACGTCGTCCGGGAGGGGCCCGAGTGCGACGTCGCCCCAGCGCATCACCGCCGCGCTGCAGGTTGAAACGCTGCCCACGGTGTAGAGCAAGACCCGGTCCCCCGGCCGGTAGCCCTGCCAGTGGGCGGCGTGCAGTAGGTTCATGCCGAGCAGCGCTGGTCCGACGTTGGCGTACAGCGGATAGACGGAGAGGGCACGCTGCGGATCGATGCCGAGCGCACGAGCACAGAAGCTCCTGTACCAGGCGAGCGGCGTGTTGAAGACGAAGTGGTCGATGTCGGACAACTCGATCCCAGCGGCCGCGAGTGCGCCCTGCGTACATTCTTTGAGGTAACGCTCTGAGGTCTCACGCAGGATCCGGGCTGTCTGCCGGCCAGCCCGGAGACGCAAACGCGGCCGCTGGTTGGGATCGAGCCTTAATTCGTAGGAAACGGCTTCACAAGTTTCGGCGCTGTGCACCGTGTGGCCACCCAGGTAGCCGGTGCCCTCCGCCGTCGGACCGACGACGAAAGCCGAGGCCGCGTCGCCAACCCCCCAGCTCACCGGATCACTCTCGACGGTGGCGCGGGAGTAGGTGCAAGAGCTCACGACCAGGGCATTGCGATACTGGCCGGAGGCGACCAGGGAAAAGGCGGTTTGCAGTGACACCAGGGCCGAGGAGCAGGCGGATTCGAGGTTCCAGGCGGCGCCGATCAACCCGAGGTTCGACGCTAGGGCCGCCGCGCCGCCCAAGCCGTGGGTGTCGGGCTGGAAGGAGCTGCAGATCAAGAGGTCGACCTCTTCGGGCTCCATGCCGGCGGCCTTGAGCGCGTCCCAGGCGGCGGTCAGCTCGAGCTCGAGCGCGCTGCCGTCGCTCTCGATGTGACGACGCTGACGCGAGCCGCGGAACGGGTCGCGAACGTAGGGTGCCATCTCGCGGTTGAAGGCCTCGGAGCCCTCGGTCCACTCCATCGGCTTGCGCCACATCCAGATCCGACTCTCGACGTCGGCGATCAGCTGCGGGTGATTCTGGTGCCAATAGTCGTTGGTGAGGACTCGATCGGGCACACTCACTCCTACTGACTGCAAACCTACTGATTGCGTCATCTTCTCCTCCGATGGAACTGACGAGAACGCGCCTCACGCGAGGCGCGACGCCTCAGGCCTCCCAGCCCGCGACGTTTTTGGAGTTGCCTTGCTTGATCAGACTCTCGAACCGCTTCAGGAGCGGCGAGGGCTCGCTGCAATCGATGCGAACGTCGACCACGAACGGCCCGTCGGCCGCCATCGCCGCGTCGAGGGCGGCATCGATCTCGCCCTCGGTCTCTACCGTCACGCCGTCGGCTCCGACGGCGCGCGCCATCTGCGCAAAGTCGACCCGGGGAAAATCGACGCCGGCGTCGGTCAAGCCGAGCGCTCCGTGGCCGTCGCGGCACATGCCGTAACCCGCGTCGTTGAGTACTACCCACACCGCTGGCGCCTGGTATTGCGCCGCCGTCGACAATTCGGAATTCATCAGCATCGAGCCGTCGCCGACCACCGCCACCGCCTTCTGGTCGCTGGCCAGAGCCGCGCCCACCACGCCGGTCGCGGTGTGCCCCATCGAGCCGAACAAGGTGCTGACCCGGTAGCGGCCCGCGGTCTCGAAGCGCAGATAATGGTTGCACCAGGCGAACGAGTTGCCGCACTCGGCCAGCAGCAGCGCCTCGGTGGCGTCGACCACTCGCCGCTGCAGGGCGTTCATCAGCACCCGCGGCCGCACCGGCGCGTGTCCCTGGGTGGGAAGCGGCATCGGTTCCTCGCGGCGGCTCAGGGTCGACGAAGCCCGCGACGCCTTCTCGGGGAAATGCTGCAGCAGCGCCTCGAGGAAGTTGCCGATCTCGGCCTGGACGCCGACCGTCGGACTCTCCGGATAGGCGGCACCCGGGACTTCGGGATCGATGTCGACGTGAATGAACCCGTGGCTCGGCACCAGATCGTTGTCCCAGAACGAGGTCGCCTCGCCGAGCTTGGTGCCGAGCACCAGCACCCGCTCCGGCTGCGCTTGCGTCATGAAGTCAGAAACCGCCTCGTGGCCGCCGAGCCCGGTCACGCCGAGGTAGAGCCGGTGGTACTCCGGCATGACGCCCTTGGCTCGTGGCGAGCACATCACCCGGGCGCCAGCACGCTCCGCCAGCTCCTGCACCAGCGACGCGGACTCGGTCGCTCCGAAGCCTGCCCAGATCGCGAACTTGCCACGCTTCAGCAGGGCCGCGCACTCGGCGACGTCGTCTTCCGCGACCGACGGGGCGCGCATCGTCAGCCGCAGGCTCTCCTGCGAAGCCTCGAGGCGCTTCGACTGCAGGCCCATTGGCAAACATACGTGGGCGATGAAACCGCCGGGGCGCGACAGCCCCTGGGCCAGCCGGCGCAGCACCTCAGGCAGCTCGGAAGCCTGCTCCATGCGGATCGCGAAGTCGAAGATCGGGCCTTTGGTGTAAAGCACGTCCTGCGGCATGGTGTAGGAGCTGGTCTCTTGCGTGGCCCAGCGTCCGCGCTGCGGCGAGCTGGTGGCTCCCGAGACCAGAATCACCTTGGCGCCGTCCCAGCGCGCCGCCGACATGCCGGTGATCGCATTGAGCACGCCGGGACCGGTGGTGGCGAAGACCATCGTCGGCCGGCGGGTCGCGAAGTAGGCCTCAGCAGCGGCGAAGGCGGCCCCGGTCTCGTGCCGGAAGTGGCTCAGCTCGACTTCGCTCTCGACCAGCGCGTCGAACAGCAGCGCAATAGCGCCACCCGAGACCCCAAAGGCCTTCTCGACGCCGAGGTCGGCTAGCTGCTGAGCGAATGCCGCGACCAGAGATACCTCGGGCTGCAGCTCCGGAGACGGCTCCGGTATGGCGACTGCCTCAGCCAGATTGCCCCGGGTTGCCAGACTCATGCCCTTTTTCTTGTCGGCCAACTTCAACATCGTGTCGTGCCTCGCCCTGCTGGTCTCTCGAACCGTGTTTGCCTACGTCCTACCGATTAGGTTTCAACCGAACGGTCGGTAGAGTAGGAACTCAAGATTACGGTGAACATTACGAACCTGCCGCTTCGTGTCTCCGTGATTCTTAAGGATTTCGAACGCTCGGACGGTAACGCCGTAATTCCGGCTACGAGCCTGCGAGCGCTATCCTTCAAACCCCATCTGCGATCGTCTCGCCCAATGTTCAATAGCTTAGGGGCGAAGTGTTACGAAACACATTGCTGGTCCAAGAAAATTCCCAGCAATTTCAGAAAGACGCTCGATGTCGAGGGCCTCGGGCCTAGGATCTCAGGCCAGAGCTTGCGCCAAGGCGTAGGATCCGGCGGAATCTGAAGATTTTCACGCTTTCTCTATTCCGGAGCCTGGACGAGGGACCCGCGGACCCCTGGAGCCAACCGGATCGCGGCCGCGCTGGCCCCAGCAGAACCGCCCGATCGCGTGGGCAGACTTCGAGCTGACTGCTAGGATCGATGCATGGCCGCCTTACGCCCCGAGGACAGAACGGCGACGGATCTCGCCGGCGCCGGCGAGCTGGAAGCGCTACTCGAGCGCATCTTTGGCTCGCGGCTGTCGCGTCGTGGCCTGCTGGCTGCCGTTCAGGTCTGGCAGGGAGAGCGCGGCCTCTACCGCATCTTGGACGACCCGGCCGGGGCTCCAGCCTGCCTGCACGCCCGCTTGGCGAGCCAGGCGGCGCGGGCGCGCGCCGACGCCATCCTCACCACCTCGGCCGTCCTGCGCCGGCATCCCGGTCTGGACCATCGACTCTCCGGACCGTCCGCCGACGCCCTCGCCGAGTGGCGGCACCATGAGCTGCACAAGCCCGAGCCGCCGGTGACCCTGGTACTGGCACCCGATGACGCCGTAGAGGGCGATAGCGTCGAGCTCGAGCATCCGGTCTTCCAGCATTGGACCCGCCCGGTGATCTTGACCAGCCGCCAGGCCCAATGGCAGCTCGAAAGTCGCGCTGTCGATCTCGGCATTGAGGTGGTGGGAGCTGACGAGCCATCACCCTCTGCCGCGGTCGATTTCCTACGCCACGCCTTCGGAGCCGCAACCATCGCCCTCGAGCTGGGCGGCGATCCGACGCTGTTCAGGCCGCCGGTCGCGGTCGACGAGGTCCTGCTCAGCGTCTGCCAGACCCCGCAGCACAGCGGGCAGCCATTCCTCAACGCCCTGGATCTCGCTCAAGGTTTCCCTCACCACTCGACGCCGTACCCACTTCAGGCAGGCGCAGACGTCTGGCGGCTGCAGCGCTTCAGCCGATGAGGCGCCGGAGTCGCCCCGATGCCCGGCTCACGACCCGCAACGCAGCAAACGCCCCCGTGGCGCGCCAAGCCACGGCAGGCTGATCCGCGCCGTACCGAGCTCAGGCGCCCCGTCCTGCGGCGCACGTATCGAAGGTTCTGGCGGCTGCTGCGGCGCCCGGCCTTTCGCCTGGTGTACCACGAGCGCTACAACGCAGCGTTTCCCGGCGTGCCCAATGATCCGCTGCGCGCCGAGAGAATCCTCGCCTTCCTGGCTTCCGAGGGCCTGGTGCTGCGGCGCTGCGTCAACCGCCCGGAGCCGGTTTGGCTCAAGACCCTCGAGCGCGTCCACGGTACCGAGTACCTCGACAGCATTCACCGCACCGCCACGCTGACTTCGATCATGGGGATCGAGGTCACCGCCGATCAGGTCGACCGGCTGATCGACTTTCAGCGCCTGCAGACCGGCGGCACCCTGATGGCGACGCGGCGCGCCCGCGAGTTCGGTATCGGCGTCAACTTGGGCGGCGGCCTGCACCACGCCTTGGCCAACCAGGGCGGCGGCTACTGCATCTTCAACGACGTGGCGGTCGCGATCGCCGACGAGCGCCGCAAAGGCTTCGACGGCCCGATCCTGGTGATCGACCTCGACCTGCACGACGGCGACGGCACCCGCGACATCTTCCGGCAGGATCCCGACGTTTACACGTTTTCGATTCACGCCCGGCATTGGGGCTCGACCGACGCCGTCGCGTCGCGCTCGGTCGAGCTCGGCAGTCGGGTCGACGACGCCACTTACCTGGCGGCGGTGCGGGAGCATCTGCCGCCGGTGGTGCGCGAGGTGGAGCCCCGGCTGGTGTTCTACCTGGCGGGCTGCGACCCGGCGCGCGATGATCAGCTCGGCGACTGGAAGATCTCGCCGCTGGCGATGCTGGAGCGAGATCGGCTGGTGATGCGGGAGCTGCGACGCGGTGGCCGCCGGCCTTCCACCGTCATCCTGCTGGCGGGCGGCTACAGCGCCGCGACGTGGCGCTATAGCGCCCGCTTCCTGAGCGACGTGCATCGTCCGGGGCGGCCGATCGAGCCGCCGTCCACCGAGGAGATCACCCTCAAGCGCTACCGCTACCTGTTCCGCCATCTGGATCCCGCCGAGCTCAGCGGCTCGGGGTCGGAGGACAATTTCGGCATCACCGAAGACGACCTCTACCTCCCGGGATGGGGCGTAACGCCCGAGACGCGCTTCCTCGGCTTTTTCACCAAGCACGGCATCGAGCTGCTGTTCGAGCGCTCCGGGTTCCTCGACCGCTTGCGCGATCTCGGCTTCGCCCATCCCACCATTGTGCTCCAGCTCGAAGACCCCAGCGATCAGACCCTGCGCATCTTTGGCGGCCCGGACCGCAGCGAGCTGCTGGTGGAGCTGCGGCTGCGCCGCGACCGTCGCACCCTCGCCGGCCTCGACCTGCTGTCGATCGAGTGGCTGCTGATGCAGAATCCGCACGCTCAGTTCGCTGCCGAGCACGAAGTCGCTAGCCCGCAATCGGCGGCACGAGCCGCGCCCAACCGCCGGCCTCAGCTGCCCGGCCAGAGCCATCCCGGGCTCGGTATGCTCAATGACATCGCCGCCATGCTGCAGGTGATCTGTGAGCGCCTGCACCTCGACGGCCTGGTTTTCGTACCTTCGCAGTACCACGTCGCCGCTTACGGCCACGGTTACTTGAGCTTCGTCGACCCGGTGGCCCGGGCCCGCTTCGCCGCCCTGCGCGAGCTGTTTCAGCACACGCCACTACCGGAGGCGACCCGGCTGGTGGCCGAAGGCGGCGTCATCGACGCCGACACCGGCGAGACCTTTCGCTGGCAGCCGACGCCGATGGTGCTCGAGATCAGCAAACGGCTGGCGCGGCAGCTACGCGAAGCGGACGACAGCGCGCCCACTTTCCGGTTCGAGTTTCGCGAGCTGCCAGACGACAGCCCCCCGTGAGCGCCGCCGATCAGCTCTCGAAGCGCACGCTGAGGTTGCGGTAGACCGCCACCGCCTCACCGTGACGGGTGGCCGGCGCAAACCGCCAGCGCTCAATCGCCGCTACCGCGGCCTCGGTCATGCCGTAGGGCAGACCGCGCAGCACTTCGACATCGGCCACCTTGCCACGCTCGTCGATCACCGCCCGCACCAGCACGTCGCCGGTGACGCCGCGCGCCCACGCCGCGTCCGGATATTCGGGCAGCGGCGTCACCAGGCGGCGCGGTGGCTTCACGACGCCACCGACCTTGAAAGGCTCAGGCGCACTTGGCTGGGCCTCCACCGGCCGAGAATCGACCAGCAGTCGTGACTCGGTGGGCTCGGATGCGGTCGGCTGAGGCAGGGTCCGCTCAGGAGCCTGGGACGCGAGCTGAGAGCCCGACGGCAGTGCGCTGGGGGCTTCCTGACCTGCGCGCGCTGCTTCGGCTTCGGGAGTCGCCGCGCTGATCGACAACTCCTCAGCGATCGTTTCGACCGGCGGCGCGGGCTGAAATGGCTCGGCCTGGACCGCCCTCGCCGCCCCGACAGCCCCGACCCGGCGACGATCCAGCGTCTCGACCACACCAACCGCCGGCGCTTCCGCCGCGAGGTCGCCAGCTCGTCGAGGCCGGCCAGGGGTTCTGGTGCGCTTGCTTGCTCAGCGTGGGTGCGGGTCTTGACCGCCGCCAGCAGAGCCCGGGCCGGACTGGGCGTCTCGCGAGCCCGTAACGTCTGCCCCGCGTCCGCCTCGGTTCGGCTCGCGCTCGGAGCTGGAGCGGCTTGCGGGGCCAGCTCTCGAGTCGTCGGCTGCTCGGAGCCGGCGTCCGCCGCCGGCTGGGTCGCAACGCTCGTCGGCGGACTCAGGGCGGGCGCCGGCTCGGGCAGCGCGAGGCCAGCGACGTGCTGCGGTGGCCTCACCGGGCGAGGCCGTTCCGGGCGCAGCGCGATCGCCAGCCAACTCACGCCGATCAGTATGCCGAGCAGTAGGATCGTCGGCCCCCAGGGACGGCGTCGTGC
>JBCCEE010000437.1:0-7419 GCA_039030415.1 Acidobacteriota bacterium | reverse complement strand
TTCGGGGTTACCCTGGCGCTCGCCGTGGCCTCGATGCTGGCCGCTGCTCTGCGCACCCGCCAGCGGCTGAACCGACCCTCCCTGCAGACCTTCCCGCAGATCTTCCTGCAGACCGTGGAAGGTTGGCAGCTGATCATGCCGCTGGTCGCGACGTTGCTCGTCGCCGCCCTGCCCGCGCTGGCCGGCGAAGCGATCGCCTATGCTCTAACGACCGCCTTCAGCCTCATACTCATCGCCCACGGCGTGCTCGTCATCGCCCAGGGCTCCCAGCGTCAATCCTGGTGGCTGACCCTGCTGGGCTGTTCACTCGTCGTGCTCGTTGCCGGCATTCGCTACTTCGATCTCTTCGAAAGCCTGCTGGCGCGCTCCCTGGGGTTCGTCCTACTCGGCGCCGGGCTGGTGGCGGTCAGCGCGCTCTACAAACGCTACGAGCCGACCACGGAGGTTCATCATGTCTAGGATCGACATCCGTAGGTTCGATCTCCGCGGCCTCGCGACCCTCCTCATCGCTTTGGGCCAGCTCGCCTATCTCGGCTCCCTGGCCGTCGACCGCGAGCGCCTTCTGAACAGCGAAACCCACATCCACTTACGCACCGCCCCCGTGGACCCGCGCGATCCCTTCCGCGGTGACTACGTGACCCTACGCTACGACCTCAACGCCGTCGCCGCCGACGCCTTGCGCGGCGACCTCGCCGCCCACCGAGACCACAAGGGCCGACCCGCCTACGCCACCCTAGAGCGCTACCCGGGCTCGCAAGACCTCTACCGCTTGCGCCACCTCACCGATCAGCCGCCGGACGACGGCCTCTTCGTCGCCGGCAAGCTGCGCCGGGGGTGGCGTCGACCCGCCGGCGGCGTGGCGGTGAGCTACGACATCGAGAAGCTGTTCGTGGAGCAAGGCAAAGGCCTGGAGATCGAAGAGCGACGCGGCAGCCGTGACGGCCTGCAGGTGCCGATGGAGGTCGAAATCGCCCTCGACGAGCGCGGTCGAGCTGCCATTCGCGACTATAGGTGGAGCCCGATCGGCGTCAGCTTCGAGGCCGAGCGCAGTGACGAGCACCCCGCCCCCAAAGTGCGCTTCACCCTCCACAACGTGGGGGACACCGCGCGCTACCTGGTAGATCCCGGCGATCACTGTAGCTTCGCGGTGATCCCCGCCGATTGGGGAGCCGCCCCCTGGCCCTCGAGCCATGCCGGCTGCGGCGCCGCCTCCACCCCCGCCGATCTCCACCGCCTCGAGCCCGGCGCCACCTACACCGTCGAGCTCGACCTCAACCAGCCGCGCTGGCAGCTCGAATACGAGGGCCAGTCCGTCACCATCGATCGCATCGCGGAAGCGCGCCGCGGCACGCGCTTCCGCATCGTCTATCGCCCCGATCCCAGCGGGACGGCTGGGCTCGAACCGCTGGAGCGTTCGGGTATCGTCGAGCAAGCGAGCCCCGCCTTCACCGCCTCGGCGTTGATCGATTGAGAGGAATGATCCTGGCGTCGCCGTGACCTTCAGTCCGAGCATCACCGAGTAGCTCACCGGTGTAACGTTTCTTTTGTCTTCCTTCAGGAGCCTATGAGGAGGAAACACATGGAAGACCTTTACCGCATCTCGAACCGAATCGATCAGGCTCGGCGGCTCGCCATGTCCGCTGCCATCGTCCTCACCTTCGGCTCGGCCACGGCCACGGTCGATGCGCAGGTCGACGTCGTGGCAGAGGTCGGGCACCAGCGCCCGCTGAAACGCATGACCTACAGCGCGGACGGTCGCTGGCTGATGACGAGCGGTAGGCAGCTCGATGGCACCACGCGACTCTGGCTCGATGGGCGCTTGCGTCACGTGCTGCCGGGTGGTCGAGGCGCGATGCCGCCGAGCGGCCGGTTCGTGGTCACCGGCAGCGAAGACAACTCCGGTAAGCTCGCAGCGATTCGTCTGTGGGACGTCGCCACGGGCCAACTCCGGTGGGAAGCGCTCGACCGCGAGGTCCGAAACTTTGCCGTCACCCCCGACGGCACGCGCCTCCTCGCTACCGGCAGCAGGGACCAGAGTCTCCAGGTCTGGGACACCGAAACCGGCGAGGTTCGCCAGCGCCTCGCGGATCGGGTTCCTCCCCTGAGCAGAATCATTATCAGTCCGCTCGGTACCTGGGCCGCGACGTGGTCTTTGGACGTCATGATCTGGGAGCTGGAAGCTGGGCGAGTGCGGTGTTGGCTGAGCGAAAAGGCAGCCTCAGCCAGGCAGCTGAGTTTTGCGCCGCAAGAGCGCTTTCTCGTTGCCATTGGCGGCGGTGCGGTGCAATTGTTCAACCCTGAGAACTGCGAGCTACAGCATCGGTTCGAGACGGACGATGAGCGTTTGGGCCGTGCGGTGGTGAGTCCTGATGGCGCCTACGTGCTGGCATCTTCTTCTCGGCGGGTTTGGCTTTGGCACCGTGAGAGCGGCAAGGTGGTCTACGAGGCTACCGAGCTCGACCCCTGCCGAGGATTCTCCGCCATCGCCTTTCATCCCTCGGGAGATTGGGCTGCCATCAGCCGCACGGATGGCCAGATCGACCTGGTGGTCCCGGAGCTCGGAGCTCAGGTCCACACCTTGATGAGCTCGTTTGGACCGAACCTTCTCGTGCCTCGGCCCGACGGTTCCGAGCTGGCCGCCGGCCAATTTAGGGTCGACTTCATCCAGGTAAAGGACGGTAGCGTCCGTAAGCTGGCGGGGAATAGTCATCTGAAAATCACGGCCGTGCACCTCAGCCAGGACGCCGAGCAGCTGGTGATCCAAAATACCCGGGTCGCTCGCATCTGGGATCTGGCATCCGGCCAACCGCCGATCGTCGTCCCGGGTGCACGCTCGATCGCCACCCTCGACGGTTCGATCGTCGCCGTCGGCCCCAGCGACCACCAGGCTGCCGAAGATCTGGGGGTCAAGATCTGGCAGCGTGCCTCCCAGAGGATCCTCACTGAGATTGAGCATCCGGTCCGAATCACCACTTTCGCGCTGGATCCGGCGGGCAAAGCCTTGGCCACCGGGGCGGAAGACGGGAGCGTGCAGGTCTGGGAGCCGACGAATGGCCGGCTGGTGCAGCAGCTCCAGGGCCCCGCGGTGAAGGTCAACACTATGGTCTTGATCGAGGAGGTCTTGATCGAGGAGGTCTCGAGCGAGACTAGCCAAGCGGTCGTTGCCGGTTTCCAAGACGGCAGCCTATGGGTATGGGAGCTCGGAGCCAGCGAGCCAAGGGCAGTGCTTCCCGGCCCGGAGGGACGACCCATCTGGCGTCTCGTGGCCCTGCCGACGCGGGGTGCGGTCATCGCCCAAGACAGGTACGACGTGACGCACCTCTGGAACCACTCGCAGCAGCGGCTCATCGGTCAGCTCGGCGAGCGCTCGAGCGTGAAAGCGGTTGCGGCCACGGGCGACGGTCGTTTTGCCGTGATGGGCCGTTTCCGGCGGGATCTCTCGGTCTGGAGTGTCGAGAACGACCAGGCCCTCTTTACGTTCCAGGGCCACACCGGCCTTGTGCAGGCTCTGGCGGTCGACCTCCACGGTGGCCAATTCCTAACTGGGGATGTCGGCGGAGCCCTCAGCCTGTGGAGCACGCAGGACGGCCGTCTAAAATCTTCGCGCCAGGTGTCGCCCATCGGTATTTCAGCCATCGTGCCACACCCCGAAGGGCGCTTCGTGATCCTGGGAGATCACGATGGTGGGGTGCGCTTCTGGAGCCTGGCCAACCAGCGAGAGATCGTGCGCGTTTTGATGCATGCCGAGGGCGTCTGGGCCGTGCTCACGCCCGACGGCCGGTGGGACGCCTCAGGAGCCGGTCGCGACGCTGGCATCGTCGCCTGGTCCGGGCTCGAGCCCGGTTACCTCGCCGAACATCCCGAGCACTTCGTTCCCGGGCTCTTGGCCAAGGCCCTGCGCCCTTACCTGGAGTAGATCCCGGTCCGCACGTGGGCTGGCAGGCCAACGACGGACGTTTCCTAGGTGCAGCCTTGGTGCTGCACCTGCATGCCGCCGTCGAGCTGCACCGGCTCCCCAAACCTCCCGGGAACGTTGATTTCCAGGGCGCCCGCCCCTGGCATGGCTCCTGCTCTTTAGAGGTAAGGTACAAACCGTCATCCAGACCCAGAGGAGCCTCGCCTACAACTGGGCCGAGATGCCCAAGTGGCCTGCAGGTGCCGATGGCGTTGATCGACTGAGCGGAATGGCGCCGCCGTGACCCCTCAGCTTGGATAGCCAATGGGTCGCCGGTGGCGTAACGTTTCTTCCATCTTCCTTCAGGAGCCCGTGAGGAGGAAAAACATGGAAGACCGTAACCGAAACACAGACCACATCTCAGACGGTATCTCAGGCAGAAGACTCACAGCCCGTTGGCTCGCAGTATCCGCAGCCTTCGCCCTCACCTTCGGCACGGCCACGGCCACGGCCGAGCCGAGGGTCGACGTCGTGGCCGAGGTTGGGCAAAAGGGCAGCTTGGCAGAGTTGAGCTATAGCGCGGACGGCCGCTGGTTGATGACCACAGACGGGCCGTTCGATGGCACGACTCGACTGTGGCTCGATGGGCGCTTGCGTCATGTGCTGCCGGGCAGTCGAGGTGCGATGACTCCGGACGGCCGGTTCGTGGCTACCGCCGGCAGGAACCTCTCCGGCGAATACCAAGAGATTTGGCTCTGGGACGTGGCCACGGGCCAGCTCAGATGGGAAGCGCTCGCTCCCGAGCTGCGAGGCTTTGCCGTCACGTCCGACAGCACGCGCCTCATCGTCGCTAGCGACCAGATGCTCCAGGTCTGGGGCATCGAAACCGTCGAGCTCCTCCGTCGCCTCGAGGGTGAGGACCCCGGTAGAGGCCAGATCCTCGTCAGTCCGCTCGGCACCTGGGTGGCGAAGCGATCTCGAGAAGTCACCATGATCTGGGAGCTGGAGACCGGGCAAGCTCGCTGTCGGCTGGTCGAACCGCTGTACGCTGTCTCGGGACAGAGCTTCGCGCCTCGAGAACAGTTTTTCGTGGCCGCTGGCAAGGGGGTGGTCAAACTGTGGGATCCTGAGACTTGCGAGCTGAGGCATCGGTTCGAGACGGACGACCCGAGCCTGGGCCGTGGGTTGATGAGCTCCGATGGCGCCTACGTGTTGGCGTCTTCCAGTCGCGAGGCTTGGCTGTGGCACCGCGAGAGCGGTGAGGTGGTCTACCAGGTCACCGAATGCGACCGCTGCAAAGGATTCTCCGGCATCGCTTTCCACCCGCGGGGAGATTGGGCTGCGATCGCCCGTTCGGGTAGCCGGATCGACCTGGTGGCGCTGGAGACCGGAGCTCCGGTCCGCACCGTCCAGAGCTCCGTCGAACCGAAGTGGCTCGTGCCTCGACCCGACGGTGCCGAGCTGGCCGTCGTCGGTGGCAGTCGGGTCGACATCCTCCGGTTGCAAGACGGCAGCTCCCGGGAGCTGGCGCAATTTGACCCCTTGAAACTCCAGGCCTTGCACCTCAGCCAGGACGCCGAGCAGCTGGTGGTCCAGAACGACAGGTTCACGAGTCTCTGGGATCTGGCGTCTGGTGGGCCGCCGATCTTCCTCGAGGGCACCCGTTCGATCGCCAGTCGTGACGGCTCGCTCGTCGCGGTCGGCCCCAGCGATCACCAGGAGACCAGAGACCGCCAAGAGACCAGCGACCCGAGCGTCAGGATCTGGCAGCGTGAAACCCGCAGGATCGTCGCGGAGGTTGCCCACGAAGGAGGCCTCACCTCCTTCGCTCTGGACCCGTCGGGAAACGTCTTGGCCACCGGCGCGGAAGACGGGGGCGTGCGCATCTGGGAGGCTCGAACCGGCCGGCTGGTGCAGGAGCTCCAAGGCCCGGCACGCGTTACCTCCATGGTCTTGATCGAGGAGGTCTCGAGCGAGGAGGTCTCGAGCGAGGGCGTCTCGAGCGGGGGCGTCTCGAGCGGGGGCGTCTCGAGCGGGGAGGTCTCGAGCGAGGAGGTCTTGACCGAGGCCGACCAAGCCATCGTCGTCGGTTTCCACGACAGCGATCTCCGGGTCTGGAAGCTCGGAGCCAGCGAGCCACCGGCGGTGCTGCCGCACCCGGAAGGCGACTCGATCTGGCGTCTCGAAGCCTTGCCAACGCCAGGTGCGGTGCTCGCCCAATTCCGGAAGGGCGATATCTACCTCTGGAACCCCTCGCAACCGCAGCTGATCCAGCAGATCGATCAACACACCTTCCCGGAGAAGGTCGCAGCCACCCCCACCGGACGTTTTGCCATGATGGACCGTTTCCGGAAAGATCTCCAGGTTTGGAGTGTCGAAAGCGATGAGGCCCTCTTCGCCCTCGAAGGCCTCACCGATCGCGTCCACGCTCTGGCCGTCGATCTCCACGGCGACCAGTTTCTGACCGGCGATGTCGAAGGAGCGCTCGGCCTGTGGAGCACGCAGGACGGCCGTCTGAAAGCTAAGCACCAGGCATCGCCCATCAGCATCTCAGCCATCGTGCCCCACCCCGAAGGGCGCTTCGTGATCCTGGGCGATCAGGATGGCGGGCTCCGCTTCTGGAGCCTGGCCGAGGAGCGGGAGATCGTGCGCGTGCTGATGCCTACCGAAGGCGTCTGGGCCGTGCTCACTCCCGACGGCCGCTGGGACGCCTCGGGAGCCGGTCGCGACGCGGGCATCGTCGCCTGGTCCGGACTCGAGCCAGGCCACCTAGCCGACCACCCCGAGCACTACGTCCCCGGGCTCTTGGCTAAGGCCCTCCGGCCCTAGAAGCTCGCTGTTTGTACACGCATCTGTGTACAATTCCGGTGATCCTGGCCAAAGCCATTCTGAAGAACGCCGAGGAGTGAATGATGCGGTTCGAAGGCCGAGTCTGGCGAGACGGTGACCATTGGTTGATCGAGGTGCCCGCGCTGCATGCGATGACCCAGGGGCGCAGCGAGCAGGACGCCTACGAGATGCTGAAAGATCTCATCGAAACTATGGCAGATGTCCCTGCGTTCGAAGTGACCGTCTATCCCCACGCCGACGGAAGACTCGAGGTTGGCGCCAACGACGTCAAAATACTGGTCGCCCTGCTACTGCGCAGGCAGCGAGAGAAGCGCGGCATCAGCCTGGCCGATGCCGCCACCCTGCTACAGCAGAAATCGCGCAATGCCTATGCGCGCTACGAGCAAGGGAAGGCGGTGCCGACCGTCGAGAAGCTCGACGAGCTGCTGCGAGCGATCGCCCCGGATCATCAGCTGGTCTGGCGTCTCGGCTAGGCGCGTCAGATCCGCTCGTTGCTGCTCGGTCGTTCAGGATCGAGCAGAGACGGCGGGTAGTTGATGAAGTCTTCCTGCCGCTGGATCAAACCCGCCCCACTGAATTCGAGCGCGATCATGAACCGCCAGGGGCCGAGCGGCTGGCCGTCGAAGGTGAAGGCCGTGAAGTAGCCGCGGGCCACTGCCGTGCGCCCTTCCGCG
>JBCCEE010000436.1:0-7451 GCA_039030415.1 Acidobacteriota bacterium | reverse complement strand
GTGGAGCTAAAGAAGCCCGGGTCGAGGATGGAGAACTCGGGCAGGTCGCCGCTCTCGCAGTCCTCGAAAAACGACTTCATGCGGGAGAACCCTCGCAGCTTGCCCAAGGCCGCAGCGGCCCAAGGAAGATCGCTGAAGTAGTTGAGCCCCTTGAGGTCGGCATCGCGCAAGCGGCCCCAGACCGAGTCCATGAAGAACTTGGGCTTGTTGCTCTTGCGACCGCCCGAATCACCGGCGTGCAGGTAGAAGCGATTGGGCCAGGTGGGGCCCATCACCGAGCAGTGCCACTGGTCCCACAGCGTGTAATTGTCGCAACGCTCAAACAAAGACATCACGGAGGTTCAGCAATGAGTCATCTTGCACTGGCCCACGCCCAGGCTCCCATCGAAGATCACTTCGACGATCGCTGGACGCCGGAAGTCTACGAGCAGCTGCGCAGGCTGGCGCGGTCTCAGCGCCACCGAAGGGCGCGTTACGAGACGCTCGACACCACCGGGCTGGTGCACGAGGCCTACCTCAAGCTCTCCTCGCATCCCGAGCATGCCTGGCGGGATCGAGGGCATTTCTTTGCCGTCTCGGCGACCGCCATGCGGCAGATTTTGATCGACGCGGCGCGCAGCAGGCTGAGTCAAAAGCGCGGCGGCGGCCAGGACGATGCGACCCTGGGTGACGATGTCGCGATCGCCGACGCCCACGCCCTCGACGTGCTGGCGGTCAACGAAGCGCTCGCCGAGCTCAAGACGATTGATCCTCGCCTGTGTCAGCTCGTCGAGTGCCGGTTCTTCGCCGGCCTGACCCACGAAGAGACGGCGCTGGCGATGAACAGCTCGGAACGTACCGTCTACCGCGACTGGCTGCGTGCCAAAGCCTGGCTGCGCCGTGCCCTGGGCGGTCGCTTCGAGCTAGATTAGATTCCAGCCAACAAGCGATCGATAGACGGCCGTGTTTGACGGGCTGCGCCGGGCTGCGGAACTCGCAAGATCGCTATGCAGCTGCGTAAAGCTCTAACCCACCAAGGTTTACGAACAGGGATTTGGCCTACACGCTCAGACATCTCCGCCCTTGCTCGCTCCGTCAACACGGCCTACCATCTCACAAACGCTGTTCTGGGATGCGATCTGGATTAGAGGCCAGCGTCGATTTTGGCCAGCAGATCCCGCGTCGCTCGACGCGCCGGGTGTCGCGGTCCATAGCCGCGAATGCGCAGCTCGAGGGCCCGCTGCGCGAGCTCGCGGACCCCGTCGAGCTCGCCGCGGAGGACGCTGATCTCGCTCACCAGATGCAGCGCATCGCCGAGGTAGCGGTGGGTCGGGGCGAGCGTGGCTTCGCTGACGGCCAGCGCGCGTCGCGCCAGGGAATCCGCTTCGTCGAGACGACCCTGGTCGACATACACGGCAGCCAGATGGCGCAAGACCCAGGCGACGAGGGCGGTTTCTCTCTCGGCTCCGCCGCGCTTCTCGAGCGCCCCTAGAAGCGTTGCCTCGGCCTCAGCCAGCCGACCCCATCGCCACTGCAGCCAGCCCAGATACTCTTCCAAATCGAGGATACGCCGAAGGTCGGGCTCGGGCGCTGCCCGCAGTAGCTCCAGGTTCTGGCGTAGATAGCGATCCGCGTCTTCGAATTTACCCAGCTCCACCTGACTGAGCGCGAGACTGCGTCGGCTTCTGATGGCCTTCGGAGCATCGGCAGGCTGCCCGCCAGCTTCGAGATCGCGCAAAGTCTCGGCAAAAACCTTCTCACTCTCGGCAAACTTGCCGAGTCGCTGAAGGTAGAAGCCGTAGCGGGTGCGCGCGTTCAGGGTTTGGGGGTGAATCGGGCCGTGGGTCTCCTGCCAAATTTTCAAGGCCTCGCGGCTGTGCATCTCGGCGGCGTCCCACAGGCCGAGCGCGGCTTCGACCGAGGAGAGAGTGTAGAGCGCCGCGGCATAGCGATGACTCTCTTTGCCGAGCGAGACGGCGACGATCTCCGCGGCCCGCAGCAGCATGGGCTGGGCATCCTCCCAGCGCTTCTGCTCCTGCGCCATGACTCCCAGATTGTTGAGCGTCAACGAGATGTCGAGGTGGTTGGGCTCGAGGTGCCGCTCGCGCAGCTCCAGCGCCCGGCGCTGTAGCTCCTCAGCCTCGGAGAATTGATCCCGACTCCACAGCAGATTGCCGAGATTGTTGAGGGCGTTGGCGACGGCGAGCGGGTCCGGCGTCGGGGCATTCTCCCTCGCCGTCAACACCTTGCGCAGCAGCGCCTCGGCTTCATCGAGCTTGCCCTGCCGGCGGTAGATGATGCCGAGCTGGTTGGCGTTTTCGAGCAGCAGCGGATCGTCCGGCCCGAGCTCCGCTTCGCGAATCGCCCGCGATTGCTCGATCAGCGCTTCCGCCTCGTCGAGCTGCGCCATGTTGGTGTAGATATTGCCGATGGTCTGCAGCAGGCGAGCGCGCGCCAGCGGATGATCGGTGAGGTCGCTCTGCAGCCGCTCGGCGCCGAGCTCGAGCAGCTCGCGCACGTCGGCCGGCCCGTCTCCGGCCTGGTCCGGATCGGCGAGCTGGAACAGCTCCGCCAGGAAATTCGACACCTCCTGAGCCTCGACCAGGGCCATGCGGGCACGCTGGGCCTCGAGGTTGGCGCGTTCCGCTTCCATGTTGGCTCGCCGCGCTTCGAGCGTACGGGCCACCAGACCGGTCGTCAGGATCGCCACCAGCAGGGTTATCGAAACGACCGAGCGATAGTGGCGACGCAGGAAGCGTCCTGCGACATAGGGCACCGAGAACGGGCGCGCTTCGATGGGCTCGTGCCTCAGGTAGCGCCTCAGGTCAGCGGCCATCTCGGCCGGGGTGCCGTAGCGCTGGTCGCGCTCGCGCGCGATCGCCTTGAGCACGATGGCGTCGAGATCGCCTCGGATTCTGCGCAGCAGCCCGCGGACATCCAGCCCGCGCTCGGCCGCGATCTGCTCCTGCTCCTCCTCAGGCAGCTCGAGGAAACGGTCCGACGGCGCGGGCCGGATCTCCGAGGCCATGCGGCGCAGCAGCGTGGTCAGGGTCTCCTTCTCGATGTCGAGCGGCAGGGTGCCGACCAGCAGCTCATAGAGCAGCAGACCGAGCGAGTAAATATCGCTGCGCGTGTCGATGTCGCGCTTGCCGAACGCGGCCTCGGGGCTCATGTAAGCGGGGGAGCCGATCAGCTGATTTTCCATCGTCAGCTGCGGCGTGTCGGCGAGCAGCGGCTTGTCGAAGCCGCGGGCGATGCCGAAGTCGATCACCTTGGCCATCGGCCGGCCGTCGACCTCGGTGACCAGCACGTTGGACGGCTTGAGGTCGCGGTGCAGGATGCCTTTTTCGTGCGCGTGACGGATGCCGGAGCAGATATCGAAAAACAGCTCGATGCGCTGGCGGATCGAGGCCCCCCGCTCGTCGCACCAGATGTTGATGTCGATGCCGTCGATCCACTCGAGCGCCACGAAGGGATGCCCGTCGACGGTGGTGCCGACCTCATAGAGGCCGGCGACGTTGGGGTGCCCGAGGCGCGCCAGGGCCTGGCATTCCGCCTTGAAGCGCTTGCGGCGCTTCGGGTGGTCGATCTTGTCGATGATCTTGAGCGCCACCTGGCGGCGAATCGGCTCGCGCTGCTCGCCCAGGTACACCGACCCCATGCCGCCCTGGCCCAGCTTCTGGATGATCCGATAAGGCCCGAGCTGATCCGGCGCCGGCATCGGCTCATAGGGGGTCAGCTCGTCGAGCACCGAGGTGATGGTGCCGGCGAGGCCCGGGACCGGCGGCCGCTCGAGGAAGTCGACCTGCTTGGGGTCCTCCTCCTCTTCGAGCAGCTCGGCCAGGTCCTCGCGGTAGCTCGGATCCTCACGACAGGCTTCGTCGATGAACCGGCGTCGCGCATCGCCCTCGAGGTCCAGGGCCTCGCCTACCAGCTGTAGAATTCGCAGCTCGCGATCGGTATCTCGGGGTGCGCTTTGTGTCATCGTGCCATCCTTCTGAGCGAACGGTATCAAACCGCTAGGCGCCTCCGTCGCGCCACCCTCTCTCGACCATGAGTGTCATCATGAATCAGAGCTCGATCGCTACCGTGAACGCCGTCGCAACAGGGTATCGGCCATGAAAGCTCAAGAAACAAGCGGCGCTGCGGACGGCACTTCGGCTAGCCTGCGTCGCGCCGTCGGCGTGCCTGGCGCGGTGCTCATGGGCCTGGGCTCGATCCTCGGCACCGGCGTCTTCGTGAGCCTCGGCCTGGGGGCCGGTATCGCCGGCCCGGCGGTGGTGCTCGCGGTGGCGCTGGCGGCTGGCGTCGCGGCCTGCAACGGCCTGTCGAGCGCCCAGCTCGCGGCGCGTCATCCGGTGAGCGGCGGCACCTACGAATACGGCTACCGTAGGCTCACGCCGGCGCTGGGCTTCACCGCCGGCTGGATGTTCCTGTGCGCCAAATCCGCCTCGGCGGCCACCGCCGCTCTGGGCCTTGCCGGCTACCTGCTGAGCGCCCTGGGTCGCGATCCGGGCTCCACGGATCGGGCGCTCCTAGCGGTGGCCGCGGTGGCCGTGCTGACCGCGGTGGTGGCCGGCGGCATCACCGGCTCGAATCGGCTCAACGCCATCATGGTAGGCACCACGATCCTGGCTCTGGCGGCCTTCGTCGCCATTGGCACGCCAGCGGCCCTCGGCACTCGCGAGCACTTCACGCCGTTCTTCAGCGAGAGCGTCGGCCTGCGCGATCTGCTCCACGCCACAGCCCTCATGTTCGTGGCCTACACCGGCTACGGGCGCATCGCCACCCTCGGCGAAGAGGTGCGTGAGCCGCGACGCAGCATCCCGCGCGCCATCATCACTGCCCTGGTCGTCACCCTGCTGCTCTACGCCGCTGTCGTCACCGTCGGCATCGGCGCGGTGGGCGCCGACCGCCTGGCCGCCGCGACCCTAGACACCGCCGCACCCCTCGAAGAGGTCGCCCGCCAGCTCGGCCACCCGGGGCTCGCCGTCGCCATCGTCGTCGGTGCCGTCACCGCCATGGTCAGCGTGCTCCTCAATCTCCTGCTGGGCCTGTCGCGAGTGCTGCTCGCCATGGCGCGTCGTGGCGACATGCCGCGCGCCCTGGCGCACATCGAAACCCGCTCCGCCTCACCGGCGCGCGCCGTGGTTGTCGTCGGTGTTGGCGTCGGTCTCTTCGCCCTCACCGGCAGCGTCGCCACCACCTGGTCCTTCTCGGCCTTCACCGTGCTGGTCTACTACGCCCTCACCAACCTCGCCGCCCTTCAGCTGGCGCCCGAAGACCGGCTGTATCCGCGCTGGATCTCATGGCTGGGCCTCGCCAGCTGCCTCGGCCTGGCCTTCTGGGTCGAGACCCGGTTCTGGGCCGCCGGCCTGGCGCTGATCGGTGTCGGCCTGCTGTGGCATCAGGGCGCGAAGCGACTGGCCTCGGCGCCATAGAATCCAGGGAATCAAGACCGAAGAGGTGTCGACATGAAAGCAGCCCTTTTCCTGAGCGCCCTGTGGCTAGCCGCCTGCAGCCCACCCGAAGTCAATATCGACGCCGAGCGCGCCAGCACCGAGGCCTGCCGAGCCAAGCTCGACGCCGCGATCCTGGACGTCGCGAGCAAGAACCGCACCTTGGAGCGCTTGCAGAGCGAAGTGGAGCAGCTCATCGCCGAGAACAACGAGCTCAAAGAAAAGCTCGAAACCGCCGAGATCCTAGGCAACACCGACTCCTTCGAAGCACTCCGTCACGCCCGCGCCGAGGCCCAGCGCTACCGAGAAGGGCTGGAGCGAGCCGTCGCGAAGCTCAACGAGCTCAACACCGCCGCCGGCCGTCCTCCGATTTCCTCGGAGTCTTCGACGCCTTGAACCGAGGAATCGACGACTTACGCTCTACGACCGCTTTTTTGCAAACGCAAAATGCGCTGTTGAGGGTCAACGGCGCTCTGAACGTTGGGAAAATGTGGCGTTGAGGGTCAACGGCGCTCTGAACGTTGGGAAAATGTGGCGTTGAGGGTCAACGGCGTTCTGAACGTTGGGAAAATGCTGGGTTGAGGGTCAACGACGCGTTTGAACGTTGGGAAAATGCGTTGTTGAGGGTCAACGACGCGTTGAACGTCGGGAAATTATGGCGTTGAGGCTCAACAGCGCGTTGAACATGGGGAAATTGTTGGCGTTGAGGGTCAACGGCGCGTTGAACATTGGGAAATTGGGGCGTTGAGGCTCAACAGCGCGTTGAACATTGGGTAATTGGGGCGTTGAGGCTCGACAACGCGTTGAACGTCGGGAAAATGCGTTGTCTAGCGTGGTCAACGCGTTGAACGTCGGGAAAACGCGTTGTCTAGCGTGGTCAACGCTTTGAACGTCGAGAAAATGGGCTGTCTAGCGTGGACAGCGCGTTGAACGTCGGGAAAATGTGCTGTCTAGCGTGGTCAACGCTTTGAACATTCGGAAAATGTGTTGTCTAGCATGGTCGACGCTTCGAACATTGGGGGAACCCGTGGCTATCTCAGCAGCAGTGGCTAGAGCTCGTGAAGATTTGAGATTCCCTGGAGGCGCCACCCTGAAATCTGCGCAAGCGATAGCTCCGGAGACCTTGCCCAGCTTCGCCCACGCTCTGGCCCTGGTGTTTTGGCTGCTGGGTGCCCTGCCTGCAGCGGGCCACATCGGCAGCCCTGATGTTTTCTACGATGGGCAGGCGGGTCCTTGGTCGATACGAGTGATTGTCCGCGCTCCCGAGGAGATACCAGGACTCTCGGAGATCACGGTGCGGGTCCATGAACCGGGGGCCGAGGTGGTGCGGGTCCGGCCGGTGCGTTGGGATTTGGATCTCACCAGCGCGCCGGCGGCGAAGGTAGCCCAGGCGGTACGTGGCGGCAACTCTCTGTGGAACGCCGAGCTCTGGTTCAGCACTCCAGGCTCCTACAGCGTTTACGTCGAGGTGGAAGGAGCCGCCGGGACGGGAACAGCCATCGTTCCATTCCACCCCACAGTCACCCAGAAGCTCGAGCTCCGCCCCCTGCCAAGAGCCCCTCTGATCGCCTTGGGGCTGCTCTTGCTGGCTGGCTTCGTACGCCTGGTGTGGGCCGGAGTGAGAACCATCCTCGAGCCGGGAGCCGAGATCAGGCTCAACCTCGTCCGCAACTCCCTTGGTCTCATGGTGGTGGCCTTGGCACTGATCAGCATCATTCTCCACGGTGGGGAGAAGTGGTGGGATGGCGTGGATATGGCCTCTCTCGGCGACCCGTGGAGCTCCTTTTCTATGTCCGCCGCCCTGCGCTCCGCAGCAGGCCCGCGGGTCCTCGATCTCCACCTGGAGGAGGAAGGCTTTCAGCGCGCCCCAGCCCTGGTGCCGGACCACGGCAAGCCAATGCGCTGCTCCTAGAGTTGAGCTGGGCCTGTACCCCGTTTGTTGTGAGTGTCACAACATTCATTCATTCATTCCAGTGCCCATACGCCGGACCGATATGACAAAGCCAAAGCCAG
>JBCCEE010000435.1:0-7481 GCA_039030415.1 Acidobacteriota bacterium | reverse complement strand
TGGAAGATCCAGGTCGGAAACAGGCCGTTCTGCAGGACGATCCGCCGGGAGCGCCCGGACTTCGGCCACGCCGCGGTGAGCAGCGCCTCCGCCTGTCGACCCGACGACACCGGGATCAGGTGCTGAAACGGGAACACGCCACGCAGCGCCTCTTCGAGGTCGGGATTCGGCCCCGGCCGGCCGTCGAGCTCTCTCAGGCGCTGGTCGATAAACGGCTGGTCGAGCTCCGCCCAGGAGTCGGTCATGAGATCGAGCTCTACCTGATCGGCCGGAACCGCGAGGGGATTCTGCCCGTAGCGTCCGAGCAGGTTCGCCGGCTCGGCGGCACGCGGTTCGGGAGGCTCCGGGCTGGCCGGCGCGAGCTTCGAGACTTCGATGGAGCCGGGCGTCGGCACGCTCGGTATCGGCACGCTCGGTTCCGTCCCCTCGGCCGGGCGCTGCTCCGCCCTGGGCTTCGACGGCGCGGCCTCTAGCGGCGCTGGCGTTTTCGATGCCGGCGGCTGTGACGAAGCCGGCTCCCCGGGCGGATCCGAGATCATCACCAGCACGTCGATCGCGGTCGAGGCGTCGAGCCCGGCAGGCCGGCACAAGTAGAGGCAGCTGTTGCGCGGTCGAAACTTGTTCTTGAACTGGAAGTTGCCCTGGCCGAAGTCACTGCGGCGGCGTAGATCGTCGAACAGCTCGACGATCGCCGGGTCGGCGTTGGGCGACGGACCGAGGTCGGGACCATAGGTGGCACCCAGGCTGTAGGCGGTGGCGCCCTCGGCCCTCAGGGTCTCGAGGATCTGCACGACCGCGAACTCGAGGCCGCCGAGCGGCATATCAGCGCCATAAAACTCGAGATCCATCAGCCACGAGTCGGGGGCTCGGCGAGCCAGCAGCACGGCATTCTGCAGCCGCTGGTCGAGCCAGGTCACAAAGAGCCGATACGGCGGTTCCAGACGACCTGCCAGAAGCTCGCTGCGGACCCGGGCGACGAACGGGTTGACGGTATCCTTGAGGACGCACCAATCGTCGATCAGACCGGCGATCGCCCGATCCGTCGAACCGTCGCTGCCTGGCCGGTACTCCACCGTCACCGGGTCGCCGAGACCCGCAAAGCGCGAGACCATATAGCGCAGCCGACGCATGGAGCGCCCGCTCAACTTGAAGCTAGCGAGGTCATCCAGGCGCTGCATCGCCCCCATTGGCGTCGCCGTGAACTGGCGGCCGGCAACCGACTCCAGGCGTCGCTCGGTCAAGAGGTTGAGCCCTAGGCCTCGCTCTTCGCAGTGAGCGGCGAGCTCGGCCGCCAGCTCGAGGTAGGCATCCTCGGGACCGGTATAGCCAAAGACCATGAGCGAGCGAGCATCGTGGTTGACGTTGAAGTAGGCCAGGCGCCGTCTACCGAGAAAAATCAGCGGCGCGATGCTGCGGGTAGCGAGCGAGACGCTGAATTCAGAGCGTGGTGCTGCCTGCAGCTGGCGCACATGGTCGCGCTCCGCGTCCGGCAGCTCGCTCCAAGGTCCGAGCCATCGGCCGAGCACCGGCCGAACCGGCTCGACCGGAGCCGCGTCCTTCGGCTCGGCACGGGTCGCTATCGAGCTGGCTTCTATCGGTGCGACCCCAGGTTTCAGGCCGACGCCGAGGTGCTCAGCCAGCGCTTCCCTCTGCTCTCGTACTAGACAACCGACAAGCTCGCTGAGGTTGGCATTCTCGAACAGCAGCGTTTTGCGCAGCTCTCCCAGCTCGTCTTCCAGCCGCTTGATGACGCGCAGCGCGACGATCGAGTCGACGCCATAGTCCATGAAGGACGCGCCGTCGTCGACCTCGTTCTCTCGCAGCTTGAGGGCCGAGGCGACCACAGATCGCAACCAGCTCAGGGTCTTGGCCGTCAGGTCTTCGCTACTCGCTTCGGCAGGCGCCTCGGCGTGTCGACGACCCACTGGAGGGTCGCCGGAAGCAGCGTCTACGGGTGGAGGGAGTGATCGCGTCATGGTCGGCTCCGAAGGAAAATCTCTTGAAGTAGCGATCGTGTGGTTTGAGGTTTCCAGGGGCTGCCAAGCACCGAGCGCTGAAGTCACGGCTGCCAGCTCACCGCAGGCTGGTATCAGCTGGGGTTGGGGACCTGAGAGCGCGCTCAGCAGAATCCCCAAGCCCTCATCCGTTGCCAGGGGACGCGTGCCGGTGTGCTCACGCCAGCGCGCCAGCTCCTCGGCGTCCAGCTGCATGCCCCCGTCCTGCCACAGCGGCCAGTTGATCGACAGCACTCGACTGCCGGACCGGGTGCGCTCAGCTGCCTTGGCATCCAAGTAGGCATTGGCAAGCGCATAGTCGGCTTGACCTGGATTGCCGCGCACCGCGGTAATCGAAGAAAACAGCACCATCAGCTCGACCGACGTCTCGGGCTCGATACGGAACACCTGGTCCACAACGTGGAAGCCGTGGACCTTGGGACGCAAGACGGCCTCTAGGTCTGAGGGCGGTTTGAGATAGAACAGCTTGTCGCGAATTACGCCAGCGCAGTGGAACACGCCGTGAATCCGGCCGAAACGCTGCCGGGCAAGGTCTCGAACCCGGCGCATCGCGACCGGATCTGCGACATCGGCGCTGAGATAGAGCATGTTCTGTGGGAACGGAAGCGCCTCGAGGGCTTCGCCAGGCTCGGCTGAGCGGCCGGTCAAAACGACTCGAGCTTCCCACGACGACAGCAGCAGGCGGGCGACGATCAACCCCAGGCCCCCGCTGCCGCCGGTGATCAGGTAAGTGCCGCCGCGACGTAGCTTCGAAGCCGCTTCGCCCTCGGCGATCGGCGGCGGACAAGGCTCGATTCCGTGCAGCCAGCGCCGAAGCTCAGCGCCGTCGCGCGGCACCGGTTCGCGGGACACAGGATCATGGGCCACCGAAACGTGATCAGCTCCCGCTGCCATGTCTGCCAGCTCGGTCCGCACCCGATGCTCGCTCGGAGTCTCGTCGGTCTCCAGCACCCGGAAGGAAAACGCTGAATGCTCCTGGTGTAGCGTCCGGCAGAAGGCCGCCAGCGCAGCAGCTGTTGCCGAAGACGAGACGCCCCAGATCAAGAAGCGCACTGGCGCACCTGCGGTAGCCTTGACCAGCTCGCGGCAGAGCGGAGCCAAGGTGCGGATCCCCAGATCGAGCTCGCGTTCGAGCGCCGCCAGGCCTTGCGTCGAGTCAGCTCCGGGTCCAGCCACCGGCCCCCCCAGGAAACAGACGACCGAGGCTGGTGGCGCTCCGCGCGACCGCAGGTCGCCGACGAGCGCGACCATATCCTCCTCAGATCCAGGGCGAATCCGATACGCCGCTTCACCCAGACGCGCCAAGCTGTCCCCCGCCACAGTGTAGTGGGAACCGCGCGGCAGGCCCCCGGGCGGTCCCGCCACTGGCCAGTGCAGCAAGAGCTGGGGGCCGACCGCTGGCGTTGCGGACTCTTTGGGGTCAGGCAGCGCTCTCAGCGCCGGACGGAAGCAATGAAGATCAGCGATCTCCGAGGCAGGACGCACGGAGACCGACGCCGTCTGACGGGGCGACTGCTGAGAAACCTGCCGCGGCACCCGCCGAAACGTGCAGCCACTGAGCTCCGCCAGGACTTCCCCTTCCGCGCCGAGGATCGCAACGCTGCAGCGCCAGAAGCCACCGGCCTCAGCGACCGGCTCGAGCAGCGCCGCATGGGCACGGCAAGCGTCCCCGGTGGGGGCGATCAGCCGCACGCGGTCGATCGCAAACGGCAGACTCAGATCGTCACTTGCGTCGTCACCCGCTACCAGGGCGAGTGCCGTCTGGAGCGCTCCGTCAGCCAGGCTAGGATGCAGAAAATAGGCCTCGGCCTGCTCCCGGACCGTCGCGTGTAGCTCGAGCCGAGTCGACGCCCTGCCGTCGTCTGTCCAGCCGGATTGAATCGGTCGAAACGAGGTGCCATAAGCGAGTCCTTGGGACCTAAAGCGTCGGTAGAGCGCATCGACCGCTAGCCGTTCGCCGCTGACCTCGAGAGCTCGCTGAGCTGGCACCAATTGCGGTGGCTCGTCACCCGCCGGCTCTCCGGCGATCAGGCGTCCCTCGACGTGCAGGATCTGCTGGGTCGCTCCGGAGACCACCTGAAAGGTCCAGCCCTCTTCGGCGGGCTCCAGGATCAGGCGCGCTTCCCGCCGCGGATCCACTGCCGGGCGTCCAGCCAGATCTTCGAGCTCTGGCGCGATCTCTTCATGGCTTTCCGGCTCGAGGCGCTCGTCCGTTGTTGCAAGGTTGTCCTCTGGCAGCTCCAAAGGCCTGCTGAAGACGACGTCGACAAGCTCGACTCGATCGATCCCAAGCCGCTCGGCAGCGGCTCGGACCATCTCCAAAAAGACCACACCCGGCAGGATGCAGCGCCCCTCGATCACATGATCCGCCAGGTAAAAGGCCTCCCGCGTCAGTGCCTTGATGAAGACACCATACTGCCCCCCGGCTGATCCATCGTTGATAATCGTCTGGTGATCGATCAAGGGATGGAAGGCGGAGGCCGGCACGATGGCCCCCGAGTCTTGGGGCAACGGCTCTTCTGCAGGCCCTTCCGCATCGAGGTCCTGGTCCGCCGCCTCATCGCTCGAGCGCGGGAACCATGTCGGCTCACCCGCGAACGGATAGGTCGGCAGCGAGCAGCGGCGGGGCGTTCCCGAAGGATAGAGGCTGCTCCAGTCGACCTCGGCCCCTCCAGCCCAGATGCGAGCGAGCGCCAAGAGCCCCTCTCGTCCACCGGAACCTCGGTGAACCAGCGCTGGCTCGGAACCGGTGGGACCTTGGGAAGCGTGCCCCGAAAACACCGGACCGTCCTCGCTCGCGACTCCAGCACCGCTCTCCAGCCAGCCGGAGAGCAAGGCGATCGCCTGTTCGAAACCCTCGACGACGCAGGCCAGGCGAGCCGCCATCGGCTCGCGTCCTGCTTGCAGGGTGTAGCAGACAGACGCCATCGAAGGGCCGCGCTCATCGGAGCTCTCGGCATCCAGCGCCGCGACCAGATCGGCGGCTCGCGCCGCCAGGCGATCGTCATCGCGGGCTGACAGCACCAGCAGGTGGGGCCCCGGCAGGTCGAGCTCCGCCACTTCAGGGGCTTCTTCGACGATCAGATGAGCGTTCGAGCCACCGGCACCAAACGAGCTGATTCCAGCGCGTCGCGGCACCCCGGGCATCGCCGGCTGCCACGCTTCACAGTTTTCCTGCACCACGAACGGAGTCCTGGCGAAGTCGATTCTGGGATTGAGCCGCTCCCCATGGGGTGACGGCACCAGCGTACGGTGACGCAGCTGTAGCAATAGCTTGGCCAGTCCGGCGACCCCAGCCGCCGCGATCAGATGGCCGATGTTGGATTTCACCGAGCCCAAAGCGCAGAAGCCAGTGTCCGCGGTGTGATCTCGGAAGGCCCGGGTCAGTCCCTCGACCTCGATCGGATCACCGAGCTTGGTGCCGGTGCCGTGCCCTTCGACATAGGAGAGCGTTCGGGCGTCGACCCCAGCATCGACCAGCGCTGCTCTCACCAAATCCGCCTGGGCAGCGGGATCGGGCACGGTGTAGCCGCCGGTGCGACCGCCGGAGTTGACTGCGCTTCCTCGCACCACGCCGTAGATGTGGTCGCCGTCAGCCAGCGCTGCGGCCAGCGGTTTGAGCAGGACCGAGGCGACCCCCTCGGAGTCGACAAATCCACCGGGGCCGTCGCCGTAGGGCTGCTCGTCCTGCCCCGCCAGCAGCATCTTCTTGCCGCAGAACTGGACAACTCGCCTGGGATGCAGCGTGAGGTTGACGCCACCCGCCAGAGCCATCTCGCACTCGTCACGGCGCAGGCTCTGCACCGCCAGGTGGATCGCGCTCAGGGACGACGAGCAGGCGGTATCCACCGCCATACTCGGCCCGTGCAAATCGAAGAAGTACGACACCCGATTCGCGACGTCGTAAGCGTCGGTATCTGGAATCTGGATATTGCCGCGCAGCGATTCTTCCATCGCCGCCAGGGCGTAAGTGTTGGTCGTGAAGCCCGCAAAGACCCCGGTGCGACGCGGTAGGTTCTGGCGCACGTATCCGGCATCGGCAAAACAAGCCCAGGCGTTTTCGAGAAAGATCCGCTGCTGCGGATCCATCAGCTCCGCCTGCCAGCGCGAAATATTGAAGAACAGCGGGTCGAAGCGGTCGGCGCCCTCTAGGAATCCACCCCAGCGGGTGTAGGCTTTGTCCTCGTCCTCGCCACTGGGATCGTAGAAGGCCGCCGCGTCCCAGCGTTCGGGCGGCACCTCGCCGGTCGAAATGCGGCCAGCCTCGAGGTTCTCCCAAAAGCGACGGATGTTGGGGGCACCTGGAAACCGTCCCGCCAAGCCGATGACGGCGATCGCGGTAGGCGACGACGGGCTCGCGGTTGCGGTCGGCGCAGGTCTCGGCGTTTCTCGGGCGGCCTGCGGGCTCGAGCGCGGCACGGCACTTTGGGTCTCGGCGAGCCCGAGCAGCTCCGAAAGAGCCTCGCGATGATGCTGGCTGAGGTGCTCCGCCAGCTCACGGAGGCTGGGAAACTCAAAAAGCAGCGTTTGCGGCAACCCTCCAAGGCTGCGTCCGAGGCTGGCCACCCACTCCTCATTGGTCACGGAGTCGACATCGTAATCGTCGATGACGGAGCTCGAAGGGTCGATCTCCTCGGGCGCATATCCCAGCAGCTCCGCCAGGCTCGAGCGCAGCCACTCGAGGGTCGCCGCTCGCAGCTCGCCGGCGGCAACTTCAGAGGGCGCAATAGGCGCCGGCTCGACTTCGGTCAGCCTCGCGGGAGTCGCGGAACCGTCCGTGGGCTGCGGTAGCCAGAAGCGCTCGCCCGCGAAGGGATAGAGCGGTAGTGAGCATCGAACGAAGGAACCGGCGGGATAGAGCGTCTGCCAATCGTAATCCTGCCCTTGTAGCCAGCGCGTCAGCAGCTCTTGGCCGGCAGTCTCACTGTCGCGGTGCCGGGCCTCGCCCAAGCTCTGCTGATTCGAAACCCGCGACGCTAGGAACCCCTCGACCTCCTGCCACGACGTGACCCAGCTAGCGACACGACATCCCAAAGCGGTGCGCCCTGTCGCCAGGGTCGCGCAGGCGTCACGTAGACTCGGCCAGCTGGCCGAGTCTTCCTCGGTCGACGCCCGCTCGGCGAGGAAGCTGCGCCAGCGGTCGACGAGCGCATCCAGATCTCGCGGTGTCCGCGCTGACAGCACAAACGGATGTCCCTGGGCTCCGGATTCGGGCCTCGAGCTCGAAGCGGGTCGGGCGGCCAGCACCACGTGGGCGTTGGAGCCCCCGATACCGAACGAGCTCACTCCGGCGCGGAGCTCCCCTTGCGCCGTGCCGTCCCAGGCCCGCCCCTCCGCTGCCAGGCGTAGCGGCGAAGCTTCGAGATCGATGTTGGGATGGAGCGCTTCGAAATGAAGACTCGCCGGGATGCGGCGATGCTCCATCATCAGCAACACCTTGACCACGCCAGCCAAACCAGAGCAGGC
>JBCCEE010000434.1:0-7488 GCA_039030415.1 Acidobacteriota bacterium | reverse complement strand
GTGGTGCCGCCTGAGAAGAGCCAGATAGCAGGGTCGTCGCGGTGGGTGGCGACGTTCTCGAGCGTGTCGCTGACTTGCGTTTGCAGACGCTCGAAGCTGTCGTCTGCGGTCTCGGGGCCGCCAACGACCAGCCAGCGGGTTGCTCCCGGCAACGGGTCTTCGCCGCCGGTGATCGCGTCGCGGAAGCCCGCCGCGACCGAGTCGTGCACCACAACGCAGCTAGGGCGGGTGTAGGCGTGCAGTGCGGCAACCTCTTCGGGCTTGAGGTGCGGGTTGACCATCACCACCACGGCGCCGATCTTGAGGGTGCCGAACAGCGCGCCGACAAACTCTGCGCCGTCCGGCAGGGCGATCATCACCCGCTCTTCTTGCCGCACGCCAAGGTGCCGCAAGACGTGCCCCATGCGGTTGGCCAGAGCCTGCACCTGGCGGTAGCTCAGCTCGCGGTCTGCCAGGCGCAGCGCGGTGCGTTCACCGTGCCCTTCGACGATCCTCTGGTCGAGGAAGTAGTCGGCGAGATTGAAGCTCTCGGGGGGCTCGAACGACCGCGTAAGGGTCGGCATGGTCTAGGCGGGCTCCTCGTAGGTCGACAGCAGATGCTCCATTTCGCTCAGGGGCTTGGCGTCGGTGTCGCGCTGGGACAGCAGGGGATCCTCGATCGGCCAGTCGATGCCGATGGCGGGGTCGTTCCAGGAAATGCTGAACTCGTCATCTTGGTCGTAGAGCGCGGTGCATTTGTACTCGACCTGAGCGGATTCGCTGAGCACGCAGAAGCCGTGGATATAGCCGGGCGGCACGTAGAGCTGATGAAAGTTCTCGGCGCTCAGTATCTCACCGACCCACTCGCCGTAGGTCGGCGAGCCGAGGCGCACGTCGACCGCGACGTCGAAGATCTCGCCTTCGACCGCGCGCACCAGCTTGCCCTGCGGCTTCTTGCTCTGGGCGTGGAGGCCGCGCAGCGTGCCGTACTTCGACTTCGAGTGGTTGTCCTGCACAAAGGTCTCGGTGATGCCGCCCTGGACGTATTTATCGTGATGATAGGTCTCGAGGAAAAAGCCACGCTCGTCACCGAAGACCTGCGGCTCTACCAGGATGACGCCGTCCAGCTTGGTGTGCCTGAAGTTCATGGCTTCTCCTGATCGGAATCCAGCCCGAGACGCTCACGCTCGTATTTGCCTTGGGTCACCGCCTGGCACCAGCCGCGCTCGGCGAGGTACCAGCGAACGGTCTCGCGCAGTCCCTGCTCGAAGTCGTACTGGGGATCCCAACCCAGCTCGTCGCGGACTTTCGAGCTGTCGATGGCGTAGCGCCAGTCGTGGCCGGGCCGGTCGGCGACAAAGGTCTTGAGCTCGGAGTAGCTCGCCAAGCCCTGGGTAGCGGGGTTGTCAGCCGTCGGCATCTCCTCATCCAGGATCTCGCAGATGCGGTCGACCACCTGCAGATTGGTGCGCTCGTTGCCTCCGCCGAGGTTGTACTTCTCACCGGGGCGCCCGCTCTCTAGCGCCAGTAGGATGCCGTCGCAGTGATCTTCGACGTAGATCCAGTCGCGCACGTTCGATCCCGTGCCGTAGATCGGCAGCGGCTTGCCGTCGACGGCGTTGAGGATCATCAGCGGGATCAGCTTCTCGGGGAACTGGAAGGCGCCGTAGTTGTTGGAGCAGTTGGTGACCAGCACCGGCAGGTCGTAGGTGTGGAAGTAAGCCCGGGCCAGGTGATCGGCCGAGGCTTTGGAGGCGGCGTAGGGGGAGTTGGGAGCGTACGGGGTCTCTTCGGAGAACAGACCGGTCTCGCCCAGAGAGCCGTAGACCTCATCGGTCGAGACGTGGACGAAGCGGAACGCCTGGCGGGCGTCGTCGGGCAGGTCCTTGGCGTAGTGGCGAGCTGCTTCGAGCAGCTCGAAGGTGCCGACGATATTGGTGCGGATAAAGTCGGCCGGGCCGTCGATCGAGCGGTCGACGTGGCTTTCGGCGGCGAAGTTGACGATCGCCGTGGGCTGTTGCTCTTCGAAGATGCGGCGCACGGCGTCGCGGTCGGCGATGTCGGCCTTGACGAAGGAATAGCGCGGATCGTCCGCGACGCCGGCCAGACTCTCCAGGCTGCCGGCGTAGGTGAGATTATCGAAGACGACGATGTCGGCGTCCGTCTTGGCGAGGGCTCGCCGGACGAAGTTACAGCCGATAAAACCGGCTCCGCCGGTGACGATCATTTTTGACATATGGGGGATCTCTAGGGTTGGTTGAAACGCGAGTGAGTATACTATTTGAACCGTCTGAGGCCGATCCTAGCTATGACGCCGATCCAAGCTCTACTCCTCGGCCTGATTCAAGGCGTCACGGAATTTCTGCCGATCAGCTCCTCGGCGCACCTGATCCTGGTGCCCTACCTGCTGGGCTGGGAAGAGCACGGCCTGCGGTTCGACGTCGTGACCAACGCCGGAACACTGCTCGCCGCGGTGATCTATTTCCGGTCGGATCTACTGGCGTCAGCGCGCGAGATACTCGCCGGTGGTCCGAGCCCGGTGGGCCAGCGATTCGGATTGGGCTGGGCGGTGGTGCTCGGATCAGTGCCGGTAGTCGTCGCCGCTCTGCTGTTCTATGACTGGATCGCGACGGTAGCTCGCAACCCGGTCGTCATCGCAACCAGCTCGATTGTGTTCGGGCTCCTGCTGTGGTGGGCCGATCGGCTGCCGGCACAGCGCCCGCTGAGCGAGATCACCTGGCGGGACAGCCTGTGGATCGGTGCAGCTCAGGCGGTGGCTCTGATCCCTGGAACCTCGAGGTCGGGCATCACCATCACCGCGGGGCTCTGGCGAGGGATCGACCGTTTCGAATCCGCGCGGTTCTCTTTTCTGCTAGCGATTCCGGTCGGCGTGCTGGCCCTGGCCAAGGACGTGCTCGGCATGTTGACCGAAGGCCTCGGCCAAGGTGAGCTAGGGCCCCTGTTGATCGGCTTCGTGACCTCCGGGGTCTCCGCCTATTTGGTCATCGATTGGCTGTTGAAATGGCTGCGACGTCAGAAGTTCACGCCGTTCGTCATCTACCGGGTGGCCCTGGGCTGCTTGATCCTGGCGGTGGTCTGGGCCTCCTGAGCAGCTACCGCGGCTACCGAGAGTCAACCCTTTCGGGCTGAAAAATCGCACCCGGCTTCCAGGTCAAAAAGAATTTTCCTTTTGACCAATTCGGCTTGCTTGACTTTCGAACCGACTGGTTGGTAGGATTTTCTTGCGAGGGGGCAACAACCTCCTCTCATCCCTCCCAACGAGGGGCGCAAAGCGCCCCTCCTTTTTTTTGCCCTTTTTTTGCCGTGACGTTTCTGAGGGACCTGGGTGCGCTAGATATGGGAGCCATTGATCGGCATCACCTCGAGAGGTAGGGGGCTGACCCGAGCGTCCTCGAGCGCCCACCGGAAAGCGATCCGGCATGGAAAACTGAAGGCGAGCCGACATGGAAACCGGCGCGTCGGTAACTCAGCGCGACCCGAGAAGGCCCTTCTTGAAGCCCGAGCTCGGAGGCTCTTTACCGATCCAGCACGCGAACAGGGCATCCGCGAATTCTCTGCCCTTCAACGTCCCTTTGACCTCGCCTTTCACCGACACCGTCGTGCCGCTGCCCGGACGGTAGCTGAACGTCATCTGCTCACCCTTCTTCATCTCGACCATCCAGCCGTTGAGCTTCCCGAATGCTTCACGCACGCCGGCAGAAGCGCCAGGAGTGTTATTTTCGAGCCCTTCGCTCCAGGCGTCGCTGAGTCTGTCAGCGGGCACGGTGAACAGAAAGTGCATCACCATGTGCCGGGAGCTGTCGTTCGCCAGAATGGCAGCCCCATCGGATTGCTTGGCCGGCAGATAGAGTCCACCGACGTAGACCTTGATAATGGCTTTCTTGCGCAGGCCCATCCCATTGAGCACCAGGGAGTCTCCGTCGATGTTGACCTGGTCGGGTAGGGTGACGCCGCCCAGCTCGGCAGCGAAGCTGGGAAGCGTGAGGCAGAGAGCCAGAGCGGAGGCAATCATTCCGGCCCGAAAGGGCTTTGTGGTGGCAGGCGTTCCAGACATAGAGCTTCTCCTCGAGAGTTGGGATCGTGGCGCCGAGTTTAATCGCTTCTGGCGGGGCGATGTCCGGAGTGTGCTCTGATGGCCGACTCGGGCGACCGGTTACAGCGAAGCGTAGTGCCGAGCGATGACGCTCTGGTGGCCGGCACGCTAGCGGGCTCGGTCGAGGCTTTCCGAATGCTCGTCGAGCGCTTTCAGCGGCCGGTGCTGAGCCTCATCGCCCGCATGGTGGGGAATCGCGAGCTGGCGGAGGATCTGGCGCAGGAAGTGTTCGTCAAGGCCTACCGCAAGCTCGCCTTGTTTGATCGTCAGCGCAAGCTCTCGAGCTGGCTGTTCAAGATCGCCCACAATACCGCCATCGACCACCTGCGGCGTTCTCAGCTCGACACGGTGCCGCTGGAGGCCCAGTCTTCCGAAGGGGAGGACTCCTGGGATGTGCTGCCGGCCAATGAAGCGGAAGGCCCGGAGCGTCGGGCCGAGCATGCCGAGCTCGTGCGTGGCTTGGATGCTGCCCTTGGGCGAATGCCGCCGCACTACCGTGAGATCCTGGTGCTGCGATTTCAGCAGGGGCTGGCCTACCACGAGATCGCTGACATCACCGGCCTCGCGATGGGCACGGTGAAGGTGCAGCTGCATCGGGCCCGCAAGCGGCTGGCGTCGGAGCTCGCCGAGGCGGGATTTGCGCCGCCGGGGCGCTGGCAGGAAAAGGGGTAGGCAGCACCCGTCGAAACCGCGAGAAAATGGCGAGAAAAATCCTCGTGAGAGCGTAACAACTCGGCCCGCGAACCCGTAGGGCCCTTCGAGAGGCTGAAGAATGAACACCCTGGAACCCAAAACCACCGCCATCGAGCCCAAGGCGAGGCTGGATCAGAGCCTTCAGCTTTGGCTGACGGCGGAGCGCGACGATCGCACGGAATCCGCGGAGAGCGCGCTGCAGGCGGTGTTCGCGTCCCTTCCGGCGCCGCTGCCGTCCGCCGAGTTTGCGCAGCGGGTGCTGGTTCGCACCGGGCTCCGGCCGATGCCCTATCCGTGGTGGAGCCGGGCGACGATCGCGGCGTGTCTGCTGCTCGTCGGGTTGGCTGCGGCCTTCGCTCTGCCGCTGGTCTTCAGTCTCTTTCAGCTCGCCGCTCCCAGTGAGATCGCGGCGGGCCTGGTGCAGGCATTCGTGGCCCTGATCAATCGGGTCGACGAAGTGCTGGCGATCTGGCAGGTCGGCGCGCGGATCGCCGCCACCCTGGCTCTGGTGGCGACGGCGCCCCAGGTGATCGCCACCCTGCTCGCTTTGACCGCTTGCTCAGTCTTTACCTTCCGCGGGGTGAACCAGCTACTGTCCCCGCCAAGGAGCTCAGGATATGCCTAATCGTTCAGCAGCTCAGACGTCCCGCCGTGCGGCTGCTCGCCGGCTCAGTCTCACTCGCCCGGTGGCGCTGGTGGCCTATTGGATGGCCTTCATGGCCGTCCTGCTGGTCGCCGTGCCGGTGGGTTCGACGCCGTTCGGAGAGGCCTCCGAACAGACCGATGCGATTCTCGCCTCGCTGGGCGAGCGCTACCAGATCCTCGAGCTCAGCGATCGCTACGTGCTGCAGCCCACCTCGGGCGAGACCGACTTCCGGACCATCGAGGTCACGGCGGAGCGCATCGTGGTCGACGGCGAGGACGTCAGCAGCGAGCGGCTGTTCCAACTGGTCGGTGACGACGCGTCCCGGCTGCTCGAGCTGGCTGGCCTCGAAGTCGAGCTGCCTGCGGCCGAGGCCGCCGTGCCTGCCGAGGAAGCGGCGGAAGAGGGCTCGACTTCGGCGCAGGGCTCGACTTCTGCGCCGGGCTCGACTGCTGCGCCGGGCTCGACTGCGGCGCCGGGCTCGACGCAGACCTCGAGCGAGGCTGGCGAAGACGAAAGCTCGGTGACGGAAGATCTGCGGGCGCGCATCGAGCGCCTGGCGGAAGAGCGCAAGCTGCGCTCCGAAGATATCGAAGAGCTGATCCGCGCGCGGGTCGGCGAGCTCGAGGAGCTCGAGCAAGAACAGCTCGAGGCGATCGAGGAGCAGCTCGCCGAAGAGCGCCGAGCCGAACGGCGCTCCGACCGGCGATCCGACCGCCGCGGCAGGATCAAGACCGATACGCGGGTTTCTTTCGGCAGCAGTTTGACGATCGAGGCCAACGAGACGTCCAAGGATGTCGTGGTGCTCGGCGGCTCGCTCGACGTCGAGGGCATGGTCGAAGGCGACGCGGTGATCGTTGCCGGATCGGCGGAGATCAGGGGCGAGGTCTCGGGCAGCGTCACGGCGGTGGGCGGCTCGATCGTCCTCGGCCCGGAAGGCCGCATCTACGGCGACGCGATCAGCATCGGCGGTGCCGTCCAGCGCGACTCTTCGGCTGAGATCTACGGTGAGATCACCGAGGTTTCGCTCGGACCTGGCGTCGAGCTCGACGATTTGTGGAGTGGCCTGTGGTCGCGCGATCGTGGGTTCTTCGACTTCGGCATCGGCGAGCTGATCAGCCGTGTCTCGAAGTCTGTGGTGCTCGCCGTCCTGCTGCTGCTCATCCTGCTGCTCTTCCCGCGCTTCGTCAGCGGGGTCGCGGAGCGGGTGGAGGAAGAGCCGTGGAAGGCCGGGGCGATCGGGCTCGGCGTGGAGCTGCTGTTTCTCTTCGCCCTGCCGGTGGTGTTCTTCATTCTGATGGTGACGATCATCGGCATTCCGCTGGCGCTGCTGTTGGCTCCGCTGGCGACGCTCGCGATGGTGGTGCTCTTCCTGCTCGGTTTCGCCGGCGTCGCGTTTGCGGGCGGCCGTATGCTCCGCGAGCGCTTCCACTGGCAGGACAGCAGCCCCTACCTGCTGATCGTGCTCGGCCTGGCGCTGATTCAGGGCTGGTCGATCCTGGGAGACGCGCTGGGCTTCTTCGGCGGACCGATCAAGTTCTTGGGCTGGCTGGTGCTGCTGGTCGGCTTCGTGATCAAGTACGTCGCCTGGACGATCGGTCTGGGTGCGGTGCTGCTGTATCGCAACCAGCCGCGTACCGCGGTCGCCGGAGGCGGTATCCCGCCGCTGCCGCCGCCGCCGTCGCCTTCGAGCTGGGAAGACACCGCCTTCGGCACCGAGTCTAAACCGGCCCAAGACCGTAGCGATGCGTTCGCGGAGGATGCGTCGGGAGATCCTCTGGGCTCCTCGGGTAAGACTGCCTCGGGGAAGACTGCCTCGGGTAAGACTCTGTCCGAGCTGCGCAACGAGGCCGGCAGTCTGGATGCCCTGGGGGTCGAATCGCACGCTGGCGTCGATCCGGACGAGGCGTACCTGCAGGCGGCGGCCGGTACGCCGGCCGATAGTGCCCCGGACGGTGATGCCCCGGACGGCGATGCGTCAGACGGCGATGCGTCAGACGGCGATGCGTCAGACGGCGATGCGTCAGACGGCGATGCGTCAGACGGCGATGCGTCAGAC
>JBCCEE010000433.1:0-7520 GCA_039030415.1 Acidobacteriota bacterium | reverse complement strand
CCGCGAGGGGCTGATCTTCGCGCTGAAAGACGGCGGCAGGGGCGTGACGGATCCGGCCAATGGCCTCGAGAAGCCGCGGGTCGACGCGATGCAATCCTATTTTCTCTCCCAGAATATACAGAGTCCGTTAGTGCTCGCGCTCAATAGCGCTGGCCAGGGCGAGGGCGAGGTGCTCTACCGCATCGACCCGACGACCTCGCTGACGTACGATGTGGGTGCCTTGAGTCGCGATCGAACCTGCGCTTCGGACCTCGTTCAGGCGTCCGACGACGGTCTCGTCTACGCTGTGGGCTGCGAGGGCAGCGGCGGCGGCTCGTCGTTCTTCACCATCGATCCCATGAGTGGCCAGGCTGCTGACATCGCTTCGCTGTGGGGTGACGAGACCTCTGTGACGTCGCTCGCCTTCGATACGACGACCAGCACGCTCTATGGCATCAACCTGCACAACCAATATCGTGGCAAGGTACTCGTGACCATCAATCGTGCGACCGGCGAGACCACGGAAGTCGGCTCGTTGTGGGGCGACCGCACCGCCGCCACCTCTATCGCGTTCGTCTCCGGCCAGCTCTACGCCATCAACAGCAATGGCTGGGGCGCAGGTGGCGTGCTATACCAGATCAACAAGACGAATGCCCGGGCCACCGACATCGGCACTCTGTCGGGCGACCACAGTCGAGCGTCATCGATCCGCGCGGCTCCGGATGGGACGATGTACGGCGTCAACTGGTACGGCAGCGGCGGCGGCTACGGTCAATACCTCTTCGAGATCAACGTCAACACGGGTTCGACCACCGAGATCGGCAAGCTGTCGGGCGACCGTACCCAGGCCTCGGCGCTGGTGGTCTACCAGTAGCAGCAGGCTAGCCCAGAGCCAGGTCTCCTGGGAATTTGTCCTCGACTGAGGTAGACAGCCGGGCTCAGGCCCGGCTGACATACGTTTGTGCCAGGCGCTCGACGTCGATGGTTTGGGCTCGAAGCTCGAAAGGGGTCTCTGTGACCTAAACATACCCGGTGCGAGGCTCGCACCAGGTATGTTGAAGGTGCAGATACCGGGTGCGAGGCTCGCACTGGGTATGTTGGAGGTGCAGATACCGGGTGCGAGCGTGATGCCGGGTATGTTGAAGGTGCAGATACCGGGTGCGAAGCTCGCACTGGGTATGTTGACGCTGTGGATCGGTCTTCTGAGGTTCGGCCGAGCTTTGGCTACGGGTGGGGCGCCCCGAGACACGCTCAGGGTGACGCGCGTTGTGCGCAATGCCCTTGAAGCGTCTCGTCGAGACTCGGATCTCGACGTCGTTTCGAAAGCGTCGCCAATGTGAGAAGGAGTGATGGCGATAACCGGAGTCTTGCGCTTTACGGAATAGCTGCCCGCAGAGCAGCGCAACCACCCAAACCGGCCGACCCATAGGACATCCTCCAATGCAGCACTCGACCCCCGGCCCAACCCTCGAGATATTGCCCTCAACCGTCCGTAGTCTCCTTGGGCTAGCAGCTCTCGCAGCCCTGCTAGTGACCGGTCCCGCGCAGGCGAGCGGACCTTCGATGCTCGAAGAGAAGCTCGCCAGTGAGGGTTTCGACGTCGCCGAGCTAGGCGCCAAGGTTCACCCGCGGCTGCTCGCGGTCCTCGAAAGCGCCCTCGAGGATACGTTCACCCAGGGAGCCGCCGAGTCCAGCCTACGCATCGACGTGCGCTTGCAGAACTTCGAGAAGTCCGCCGCGCATCGCCGCGCGCTCGAGACCCAGGCGGGCCTGGAGCGCCGCAAGTCCAGGGTCCAGGCGGCTCAGCAGCGCGTCTTCACCGAGATGCAGGGCCTCTACGGTCTCGATCGCTTCCGGCTCGAGCGCCGCTTCGAGAGCTTCTACGGCTTCACCGCCAATGCCGACACCCGCGCCATTGCCGCGCTCGCCGAGCTCGACTCGGTGGTCGAGATCTCTCTCGTCGAGCGTCTCGAGACAAACGATGTCGAAGCGATCAGTTTAACCAAGGCCATCAACGTCTGGGGTTTCGGTCATTTAGGTCAAGGGGTCACCATCGCGGTCATCGACACCGGTATCGACTATACCCACGGCGCGTTCGGCGGCTACTCGACGTTCCCCAACGCCAAAGTGATCGGCGGCACCGACCTCGCCAACGACGATGATGACCCGATGGCAGAATGCAGTGACGACAGCCACGGCACCGGGGTAGCGAGCATTGCCGCGGGCAACGGCGGCGGCGTCATCGGCGCGGCTCCGGGTGCCAGTCTCGTCCACGTGAAGATAGACGACGATTGCAGCAATAGCTGGGTGGGTATTGGCGCCGCGGTGGACTGGATCGTCAGCAACCATCAGACCCTCGGCATCGACATCGTGACCCTGAGCATGGGCTGGGCCGCCAAGTATGGCGACAGCTGCGACAGCAACCTGAGCAATGGTCTGCGCGACAACCTACAAACCCTCTACGATCTCGACATCCACTTTTTCGCCGCCGCGGGCAACAGCGCCGACAAGGCGGGCATCGTCTCGCCGTCTTGCTCCTCGCGCATCACCAGCGTCGGTGCGGTGTACGATGCCGGCATCAGCTCCAAGAGCTACTGTGCCAACAGCAGTTGCGACACCCTGCTGTGCACGGATGAGGGCATCTCGGCGGATCTCGTGACCTGCTACTCCAACAGCGCCGATATCCTCGACCTGCTCGGCCCGGCGGAATGCTATGTCGCGGCGAAGGTCGGTGGTGGCACCAGGAACTGCTTCGGCGGCACCTCCACGGCGTCACCTTTCGTCGCCGGGGTGGCTGCGACGCTGCTCGGCGCCAAGCCGTCGCTGACGCGCGAAGCGATGATCTTCGCGCTGAAAGAGGGCGGCAAGAAAGTGACCGATCCGGCCAACGGTTTGGTCAAGCCGCGCGTCAACGCCTGGAGCTCTTACATCCGATCGCTGAGGATAGGGAGCTGGTTCGTGCTCGGGCTCAACGATGCGGGGCAAGGTGAAGGCGAGGTGCTTTACCGCATCGATCCGATGACGACCCAGACCTACGACGTGGCGGATTTGACCCTTGACCAGAACTGCGCTTCGGACCTGGTCCAGGCGACCGACGACGGGCTGTTCTACGCCGTGGGCTGTGAGGCCACCGGCGGCGGTACGTCGTTCTTCAGGGTCGACCCGATGAACGGCGAGGCTACCGACATCGCCACGCTGTGGGGTGACGTGACGGCCCTGACGTCGCTCGCCTTCGACGCGACGACCCAAACGCTCTACGGCATCAACCTCCACCAGACCTATCGCGGCAAGGTGCTCGTCACCATCGACCGTGAGACCGGCGAGACCACTAGGGTCGGCTCGCTGTGGGGCGACCGCACCGGCGCCACCTCCATCGCCTTCGTCTCCGGCCAGCTCTATGGCATCAACAGCAGCGGCTGGGGCATGGGCAAGGTCCTCTATGAGATCGACAAGTTGAACGCTCACACCACCGATGTCGGTACGCTCTCGGGAGACCACACGCGAGCGTCGTCGATCCGCGTGGCTCCGGACGGCACGATGTACGCCATCGACTGGAATGGAGGCCAAGGCGGTACCGGCCAGTATCTCTTCACGATCGACGTCAGCGACGCTTCGACCACGGAGATTGGCCATCTGTCGGGCGATCGCACGACAGCCTCGGCGCTGGTGTTCTACCAGTAGCCAGATGGCTCGATCCGGGTCCCGATTGAGGGAGTCAGCCGGGCTCAGGCTCGGCTGACGTGCTTTGGTGCGCAGCTCGAATCTCGGCTTCGAGCCGGAAGCGTCGGGATTGAGAGAAAAATTAAGGGGTTGATCGGGGTCCTGCGCTCTATGGGTTAGCTGCCCGGTGCGCAGCTCCATCACAACCGGCCAACCAAAGGAATACCCCGATGAAGCTCTCTACCTCCGGCCTCCTCTCCTCGACCGCGCGTGGCGTTGCGCTCGCCGCCCTCTTGATCACAGACCCCTTGATCACCGGTCCCGCCTTGGCTGTGGAGCAATCCTTGCTCGAAGAGAAAGTCGCGAGGGAAGGTTTCGACGTCACGGACTTCAACGCCAAGGTCCACCCGCGGCTGCACGAAGTGCTCGAGGGCGACCTCGAGGATGCGTTCACCAAAGCAGCGATGGAGTCCACTGTGCGGATCGACGTGCACTTGCAGAACTTCGAAAAGTCTGCCGCGCATCGTCGCGCTCTCAAGACCAAGGCCGGCCTGGAGCGTCGCAAGTCCAAGGTGCAGGCGGCGCAGGAGCGCGTCTTCACCGAGATGCAGGGCCTGTACGGCCTCGATCGTTTCCAGCTCAAGCGCCGCTTCGAGAGTTTCTACGGTTTCACCGCTGATGCCGACTATCGCGCCGTGGCCGCCCTCGCCGAGCTCGACTCGGTGGTCGAGATCTCCTACGCCGAGCGGCCGGAATTCGACGATGCCGAGGCGCTGACCCTCACCAATACCGGCGCCGCTCATGCGCTCGGCCACACCGGCCTGGGCGTCACCGTCGCGGTCATCGACGGCGGCATCAACTACACGCACTATGCGTTCGGCGGCTATTCCACCTTCCCCAACGCCAAGGTCATCGGCGGCGTCGACCTCGCCAACGAAGATGACGATCCGCTGGCCGATTGCAACGGCGATTACCATGGCACGCCCGTGGCGAGCATCGTCGCAGGCAACGGTGGCGGCATCACCGGCGCCGCTCCCGAGGCGACCCTCGTCCACATCAAGATCGCCGACTCCTGCACCAGCACCTATGGCACCATTCCCGGCGCCATCGACTGGGTCATCAGCAACCACCAGAGTCTGGGTATCGACATCGTCACCATGAGCCTGAGCTGGGACGTCGAGTACAGCGACTACTGCGACAGCATCTTCGGCTCCGGCTTCCGCACCAAGCTCCAGACGCTCTACGATCTCGATATCCACTTCTTCTCCTCCGCCAGCAATGACGGCAACAAAGCGGGTATCGCCTCGCCGTCCTGCTCCTCGCACATCACCAGTGTCGGGGCCGTGTTCGATTCCGATATCGGCAGCCATTCCTACGGCAGCCTCTGCACCGATTCAACGACGTCCGGCGATCTCGTGCCCTGCTACTCCAACAGCGCTGAGATTCTCGACCTGCTTGGCCCGGCGGAATGTGCGAAGGCAGCCAGGACCACCGGCACCACCTGGAGCTGTTTCGGCGGCACCTCGAGTGCGACACCGTTCGTTGCCGGCGTGGCAGCGACAGTGCTCGAAGCGCAGCCTTCTCTGACCCGCGAAGGTCTGATCTTCGCGCTCAAGGATGGCGGCACGGATGTCACCGATCCTGGCAACGGCGTGACGAATCCACGCGTCGATGCCCTGACCTCCTCCTACATCGCTCAGAACCTCGACAGCTCCTTCGTGCTGGCGCTCGACAGCTCTGGCCAGGGCGAAGGTGAGGTGCTTTACCGCATCGACGAGACCAACGCCAACACCTACGACGTGGGTGCCCTGAGCGTCGACCAGACCTGCGCTTCGGATCTCGTGCAGGCGACCGACGATGGCCTGTTCTACGGCGTGGGCTGTGAGGAGACCGGCGGCGGCACGTCGTTCTTCTCGGTCGATCCGCTGAGCGGCCATGTGACCGACATCGCCACGCTGTGGGGTGACGAGACCACCGCGACGACCCTGGCCTTCGATGCGACCACGGACACGCTCTACGCCATGAACGTGCACAAGAAGTACCGCGGCAAAGTGCTCATGACGATCGACCGCACGACCGGCGAAACCATTAGGGTCGGCTCCTTGTGGGGCGACCGCAGCGGCGCCACCTCGATCGCCTTCGTCTCCGGTCAGCTCTACGGCATCAACAGCACCGGCTGGGGTGTGGGCAAAGTCCTATTCAAGATCGATACGTCAAACGCAAGGGTCGACGATGTTGGCTCGCTGTCGGGAGACCACACTCTGGCGTCGTCGATCCGAACTGCCCCGGATGGCACGATGTACGCCATCAATTGGAGCGGTAGCACCGGGGGCTTCGGCCATACCCTCTTCACGATCAACGTCACCGACGCCTCGACCACCGAGATCGGCAGGCTGTCGGGTGATCGCACCCATGCTTCCGCGCTGGTGATTTACCAGTAGTCAGCTGGCCCGGGTACGGGTCTTCGCTTCAGGATTCAGCCGGGTCTTTGGCCCGGCTGACGTGCGTTGGTGCGCAGCTCCTATCTCGACGAAGGTCTGGAAGCGTCGAGACTGGGAGAAAAAGATGAAGGGGTTGAGCGGGATCCTGCGCTCTAAAGGGTAACTACCTGGTGGCAGCTCGAAACACCCAACCGGCCGACCCATATGGGAATCCTCGATGAAACTCTCGACCTCTGGCCTGCTTTCCTCGACCCGCGGCATCGCGCTCGTATCTTTGTCTATCGCCGCCCTCTTGATCGCAGACCCGTTGGTCACAGGCCCTGCTCTGGCAGTCGAGCATTCCCTGCTCGAGGAGAAAATCGCGAGCGAAGGCTTCGACGTCAATGATTTCAACGCCAAGGTGCACCCGGGGCTGGTCGCCGCCCTCGAGTCCCTCGAGTCCGTCGAGAAAGCGTTCACCCAGGATGCCTTCGACCACACCGTTCGGATCGACGTGCGCCTGCGCAACTTCGAGAAGTCCGTCGCGCACCGTCGCGCGCTCAAGACCCGGGCCGGCCTGGAGCGCCGCAAGGCCAAGGTGCAGGCGGCGCAAGAGCATGTCTTCACGGAGATGCAGGGCCTTTACGGCTTGGATCGCTTCAGGCTCAAGCGACGCTTCGAGAGCTTTTACGGCTTCACCGCCGATGCCGACGCCCGCGCCGTCGCCGCCCTCGCCGAGCTCGACTCGGTGGTCGAGATCTCTTACGCTGAGCGGCTCGTGCGCGATGACACCGAGGCGTTGGGCCTGACGAACACCGACGACGCTCACACGCTCGGCTACACCGGCCTAGGAGTCACCATCGCGGTGATCGACGACGGCATCGATATCACGCACGCTGCGTTCGGCGGCTACTCCAGCTTCCCCAACGCCAAGGTGATCGGCGGTGTCGACCTCGCCAACGACGATGACGATCCGTCGGCATGTAGCTCCGACAGCCACGGCACCCCCGTGGCGAGCGTCGCTGCGGGCAACGGCGGCGGCGTCACCGGCGCCGCTCCCGACGCCACCCTCGTCGCGATCAAGGTCGACGACTACTGCACCAACACCTATGGCAGCATCGCTAGCGCGGTCGACTGGATCGTCACCAACCATCAGAGCTTGGGCATCGACATCGTGACGATGAGCCTGAGCTTCAACGTCGAGTACAGCGACTACTGTGACAGCGTCTTTGGCGATGGCCTGCGCACCAACCTCGAAACGCTCTACGACCTCGACATTCACTTCTTCTCCTCGGCCAGCAACGACGGCAACAAGTCGGGCATCGCCCGCCCGTCCTGCTCCTCCCACATCACCAGCGTCGGGGCGGTCTACGATGCCGACTTGGGCAGCAAGAGCTGGTGCACCAACAGCGACTGCACCACCACGTGCACGGACTCGAGCACCTATGCGGACCGCGTAAT
>JBCCEE010000432.1:0-7581 GCA_039030415.1 Acidobacteriota bacterium | reverse complement strand
CTTGAAGGTACCGTCCGCCCGATTCCACAGGTTGAGCCCGCCTTCGGTGCCGACCCACAGAGCTTCCCCGGCATGGGGATCGAGATCCGGCTCGTCCTGGTAGAAGCTGAGGACGCGACTGTCGCTCAGGCCGTCGGCCTGATTCTCGACCTGCCGTTCGACCGCGAAAACGCTGCTATCCGGGTTGTAGAAGCTGACGCCACCGTCGTAGGTACCGATCCACAGATCGCCGATGCGGTCCTCGAAGATCGTCCGCACGACGTCGGAGGCGAGGGACTTTGGATCCGACGCCTCGCGCCTGAGACTCGTCCAGCGCGCTTCCTCGCCGATCTGTCGGAAGGCCAGGCCGGCGCCATCGGTCGCGACCCACAAGAGGCCGCGGCTGTCTTCGAAGATCGCGTCGGTGCGATCGCCCGGCAGGCTGCCGGGATCCGCGGGATCATGCAGATAGCGCTCGAACGTCTCGCTCTCCCGGTCGAGCCGGTGCAGCCCGCGGTGGGTCGCCACCCACAGGCTGCCGGCAGAATCTTCGAAGATATCCCAGACGTTGTCCGACGCCAGACTCGACGGATCGTCGGGGTCGTGGCGATAGTGCACGAAGCGTTGCGTCGCCGGGTCGAACCGGTTGAGGCCGCCATCTTGAACGCCTACCCAGATGATGCCGTCTCGCGACGCTCGGACGGCGCGCACCCGGGGACCGCTCGGTCCGGCGCCGGGATCCTCGGGCACCGGCTCGTAGCGCGTGAAGGTGCCGTCCTCCGCATTCAGCAGGTTCAATCCCCAGAAAGTGCCGATCCACAATCGCCCGGTGGGATCTTCGGCCATGGCATGGACGTTGTTGTCGCCGAGACTCCGGACGTCGGCCTCGTCGTTGACGAAACGCTCGAACGTATCGGTCTCGCGGACGTAGCGATTGAGGCCACGCGCGCCGGCCCAGAGCGTGCCCTGGCGGTCGACCAGGAGCGTGAGCACGAAGTTGCCGCTGAGGCTGGCGGGATCGTCGGGGTCATAGCGATAGACCTTGAGCTCGCGGCCATCGTAGCGATTCAGGCCATTGCTGGTGCCGAGCCACAGGAAGCCCTGGAAATCCTGGACGATCGCCTCCACATTGTTGTCGGAGAGACCGTCGTCGGTGCTCAGGTTGACGAACCGCGGCGACAGGGTCGAGGCGGTCGCCGCACAGGCCACCACCAACATCAGACACGCCAGCGCTCCCGCTCGCCAACCCCTTCCCCTTGGGCGAGTGCGATCGCGGCTCAAAATCTGCGCGCTTTGCTCCTCCACTACCTCCATCTCGCCGCACATCAGCTCTGCTCCATCTAACGATCCTAGCACCTGCTGAAAGCGCTTGGCGGCGGTGTCCATGGCCTGTCGACGTTGACATCAACTGTATTATGTGTATTAATACAGTTGAACGAAGTGCAGCGACACCAAAACGCCATGAAACTCCGATTAGAGAACGCCAGTACCCAACCGATCTATCGTCAGATCGTCGACCAGCTGCGCCTGCAGGTGGCCCGCGGTGCCCTGCCGGGCGGCCACCGACTGCCGTCGGTGCGCGAGCTGGCGCTCGAGCTGCGGATCAACCCCAACACCGTCGCCCGGGCCTACAGTGAGCTCGAGCGAGAAGGCGTCGTGGTACGCCAGCAGGGGCGCGGTGTGTTCGTCAAGGAGCAACCGCAGAAGCTACCGGCCGCCCAGCGCCGCAGGGTCCTAGAGGGGCACCTCGATGAGCTGCTGGTCGTGGCATGGAAGCTCGGCGTCGGTACCGACGAGCTGATCGAACGACTCGCCACGCGCGCCTCGGAGTTTTTCCCCGGGGACCAGAGCAAGGAGCCCGCACCATGAACGAGAATGCAGTGATCACGGCGGCCCTGGAGCACCATTTCGGCGATGAACCCATCCTACGCCAGCTCGATCTGAGCGTGCCTCGCGGCTGCGTCTACGGACTCCTGGGCAAGAATGGTAGTGGCAAGACGACGCTGATCCGCCTGCTGCTGGGCATGCTCGAGCCCACCTCGGGACGGTGCGAAGTGCTCGGCAAAAACCCGCAGCACGACTCCCTGGCGATCCGCTCGCGGGTCGGCTACGTGCCGCAAGAGACCGATCTCGACCCTAGCATGACGGTAGAAGGGACCCTGCGATTCGTCAGCGGCTTCTACCCCGGAACCTGGCAGAGCTCGCGGGCCGAAGAACTGCTCGATCGTTTCGAGCTCGCACGCCGCAAACGCGTCGCTCAGCTGTCGGGCGGCCAGCGAGCGCGCCTGGCGTTGATCACGGCCCTCAGCTTCGATCCCGAGCTGCTGATCCTCGACGAGCCGACCGCGGGTCTCGACGCCCTGGTGCGGCGGGATGTCATCGAGACCTTGATCGAGTATGTGAGCGCCGAGGAGCGAACGGTGTTCTTGTGCTCGCATCTGCTGAACGAAGTCGAGATGCTGGCGGACCGAGTCGGCATTATCGACGGTGGCCAGATGCTGATGGAGTCTTCGGTCGATCGACTGAAAGCCGATCTATGCCGGGTTTCGGCAAAGTTCGAAGCGCCGCCCGTTCGCAACGACCTGCATGGCCTGGTCAGCTGCCGACACCTCGGCGAGCGTTGGCGCATCGCGGCCTGGGCACACTCGGAGTCCGAGCGCGAAGCCTTGATGGCCGCACTGCGCCGGCAGGGCGCCCGGGATCTCAGCCTGGATGAATCGAGCTTGGAGAGCATTTTTGTCGATCTGGTCGGGAGGCACGCCCATGCCTGAGCTGGCCTCACCAACCGCAAGCAATGCTGCCGGATTTCATCCCACGCCGTCGCGCGCACCGTCTCGAGCACGGTCTCGCGCCATGCTGCGCGCCGAGATCTGGCGTCACGCCAAGGCTTGGCTGGCCCTCGTCGTCGGCTTCGTCGCACTCACCGGCTATGGCATCGCCACTGGCTTCACCGGCTTGGCGATCGATCGTTACGACGACGTCGGTACGCTCGACGCCGTGATCCGATGGGGTCTGGGTTTCATCGCCTTCAGCCTGGCGCTCATCGTCAACGGACGGTCCACCGCGTCGTTCCGAAGTCTGAGCCGCCGGCTACCGGTGGATCCCGTTCTGGCGCTGCAGGCGCAGCTGCAGATCGCGCTCACGCTCGGCGCGGTCGCCTTCGCAACTCTCACCTTGATCGAGATTCTGGCCCAACCCCCGATGCTGCATCCCAGCATTGAAAGTCGCCTGAACCCAGCCGAAACGGCGACGCTCGAGCGCTTGCCGGGCGTGCCTCTGCTGCGCTTCACGGTCGACGGCAATGTCTCGCATGCACTGGCCAGCGAGCTGTCCTTGGCCGCCATGCAAACGCCCGGGTCGATTGCGGCATGGGGAGTGACCAGCCGCTGGCCGCACTATCAAGGAGTGCCCGGGGTGTCGCCGGGAGACCTCATAACCTCACTCGAGCCAGCGGACTGGCTGGATATGCCGGCATACGTTCGCAGTGAGATGCGGCGCTTGGGGGTACCGGAGGGGGCGACGGTCGAGGTAGCTCTGGAGCGCTATGTGCCGCGCGAGGAATATCTCGCTGAGCCCTGGCGAAGGGACGGGCTGCACCGCGAACGACGGTGGCACGCGCTGGATCGAGCCGTCGCCTTCTTCGGTATCGTATGCTTCCTGGTCTGCGCCCTTCGGCCCGAGCACAGCTCTCTCCTGCTCAATATGGCGGCTCCCTTCGCCCTGTCCCTGCTCCATTTGAACGATTTCGGGCAACTGGTCGGCCGACGCCAGCTGCTTTTTTCCGACATGGGCACCGGTAGGCGGCCACGGATGCCGTCGCTGGACGCTCAGCAGACGTGGTTCGAGTCCCTGCTCTGGCCCGCGCTCGTCGTGGTGCTGTGCGGCCTGGTCTACCGCTTTGTCAGCCGCGAGCTCAGGACATCGACCGGCGAGCCCTACGGCAAGGGGATGACGTTCCTGGCGCACCTGAAGGTGCGTTGGCGCGCCGGGCTGCGCCATCGGCTCGAGCTGGTTGTGGTTCCCTGCCTGCTGCTCGCCTATGTTGCCTCACTCATCCCCTCAGCGGCGTTGAACCCTTCCCATTCCACCAGCATGGTCTGGTCGTTCGCCATGGTTGCCACCGCGCCGCTCGTGCTGGCGCTGGTGTTCCGTTGGGAACGTCGTGACGCCTTGCTCAGCCGCCTGCCGGTGGATCCGTCCGCGATCGCGCTTCGCAGGCTGGCCACCGCTCTCGGCTCCCTCGCCGCGCTGGCGCTGGTGCCGCATCTGGTCGAGCTGTCGACGTCTTCATCGAGCCGCTGGACGCTGATCCTGCTCATCCTTGCTATCGGCACCACGATCCTATCGCTCACGCTTCTGCTGCGCATCTTCGGGCTGCTCGGGCGAGCCGGCGTCATGGCGGGATTCTTTGCCGTGATGGTCGGACTGATGGCCAGCTGGACGCTATCGCCAGCGATACGAGTCGCCGCCTGTCTGCTGTTGATCGGCCTGCAGCTACCGCTGAGCTACCATCTGCTGCGCACCAACGTCGCCCGCGGCCGGGCGCCGTCCTTCGCCGAGCTCACCGGAGCTACGCTGTGAGCGAAAGCACGAGTCCTTCCGCGACGATCGACTGGCCAACCTGGGAGGGTCGCTTCCAGCGCTTCCTGGATGAGCGACCTGACGCCACAGACTCGGCCCACGATCTGGGGCATATCCGACGCGTGCTCAGCACCGCCAAACGCTTGGCGGCGCACGAGCAGGCGCGCCTCGAGGTCGTCGTGCCGGCGGCCTGGCTGCACGACTGCGTGACCCTGCCCAAGAATTCACCGGACCGCGCCTCGGCGTCGACGATGGCGGCCGACGCCGCGTCCGCTTTCCTCGAGGCCTCAAGTTATCCGGCAGTCGAGCTGCCGGCGATCCACCATGCGATCGCCGCCCACAGCTTCTCGGCCGGTATCCCCCCCGAAACGGTCGAGGCCCGGGTGGTCCAGGATGCCGACCGTCTCGACGCGCTGGGGGCCGTCGGCATCGCCCGCTGCATGATGGTCGGTGGCGACCTCGGCCTGGCTCTGCATCACCCGGACGAGCCCGTCCCTACGACTCGCCAGCCGGACGACGGCCGGTTCATCGTCGATCATTTCTTCGTCAAGCTCTTGCGCCTGGTGGATACCATGCAGACCGCCGCGGGCCGCGCCGAAGCTGAGCGCCGCAGCCGTTTCATGCGGGAATACCTGCGCCGGCTCGAGCACGAGATCGGGGGCTGAATCAACCGCCGCTGCGGAGCCCCAGCTTGCGCAGGATCGCCACCAGCTGATCCTGATGTCGCTGCTCGTGGACGGTGATCAAGCGCAGCAGACCGACCGAGCTGACGATGCCGATGAGAGGATGCTGATAGAGCTGACGCCGGAACCTGAGGTCGTCGTTGTCCTCGAAGACCGCAGCCGTCTGCCGCATGCCGTCGTCCAGCTCGCGGCGCAAGACCTCGCCCGAGCGCCCGGCCCGCGGCACGAGGGCGGGAGGCGCCGGTGCCGGCAGGGCACGCAGGCGCAGAAAGCTCTCGAAGAAGCTCGCCTGCAGGAAGGTGTTGAAGGCGGTCAGCGGCACCGCCACCAGCCCGAGCAGCGGCCGCGGCAGTCGACCGACGATCGGCAGCGGGAAATCGGCCAGCAGCCGATTCAGGTAGGGCTGACGCCCGCTGCGCTCGAGCCGGATCAGCTCTTCGACCTCGCTGCGCCACAGACCCTCGGTGCGCAGCAGGTGATCGGCCAGCTCGCCGACCGACCAGGCGTCTGACCCAGGCCGCTGCGCCATGTCGTCTTCCGACAGGCCAGCGATCAACGACAGCGTACGCTGGCGCGTCTTGACGAAGGCTGTGAGCTCGGCTCGCGGTGCGTAGGACATGAGCTGGAAATTCCGGAACGAGCTTAACTCATCCAAAGAACTGCGTTCACCGAATGAAATTTCGAGGCGATGCTGGCACGCTGGAAAGAGGCGCAGGATATACTCGGCGTCTGGGGGAAGCATGCCAGTCATCTCCTCATCTTGTGTCACTGGTCTCGAGGGACCGATTCGAAGCGCTGAGATCTAATCTGCGGTAGACCGCAACCGTTCTGCGACCACACGAGGATTCTCAAACCCAATGTCACCGATTCTTCCGCGCCTTGGCAGCGGCACTCCGCAAGCGGCCGAAGAGCTGATGGATCGTTACGGGGGCTTGGTGTGGTCACTAGCCAGACGGCATACCCGCTCGGCAGCCGATGCCGAGGATGCGGTGCAGGAGATCTTCCTGGCGTTGTGGAAAAACGCCGCGCGCTTCGACCCCGCCAAGGCATCCGAGCCGACGTTCATCACCATGATCGCACGACGTCGTTTGATCGACCTCCACCGCCACCGCCAGCGCCGGCCACCGGCCGAGGGTGGTGAGGCGGAGCTCGACACTTTGACCGATTTGCGATCCGAGAAGATCGAGCTGGAGGCGGAAGCCAAGCTGGCGGCGCGTGCGGTCGGCAACCTCAAGCCCAAGGAGCGCGAGATCGTCCTTTTGGCCACCTACCACGGCATGTCGCACAGTGAGATCGCCAATCACGTCGGCATGCCGCTCGGTACCGTGAAGACTTACATCAGGCGCGGCTTGATGCTGGTTCGCGAGGCGCTCGACAAGCCTCGGCCGGCACCGGTCCCAGGAGTCGCGACATGAATGACCTCCAGATGAATCCCATCCGGGAAACACGGCAAGGCATGCTTCCACTCACACCACAGATCCAGCGCCACGACTGGCCAGGGGATCAAACATGACACAGGCCAAGGAAGAGCGCGCTCTCGACCTGTTGGTCGCCCGCGCCACCGAGGGTCTCGCCGCTGCTGAAGTGCGAGAGCTGGACGGCCTGCTGGCACAGATTCCCGAGCTCGACGAGGATCCGTCCTTGGAGCTCGCTGCGGCCGCGGTCGACCTCGCCTACACCCTGCCCCACCAGGAGCGAATGCCCGACGCGCTGCACATGCGGGTCGCGTCCCAGGCATCCGACTTCTTCGCGACGCAGCCCGCCTCGACGAGCGCGCCGGCGGCTGCCGCTGACGACACCGTCGTCCGCTTGAGCGACCGCGCGCCGGCACGCTCCTCGGATCCGACCCGCTGGCTCGGCTGGATGGCCGCCGCCGCGGTGCTCCTGGTCGCTTTGCTCACCCGCACGACGGAGACCGTCGAGCCGCCACCACCTGTCGATCCTCCGAAGATCGCCGAGGTAGAGACTCCGCCGACCGAGGCAGAATCTCGACTGGCGATGATCGAAGGCGCCGGTGACCTGGTGCGCATCGACTGGTCCGCCACCGAAGATCCCGCTGCACAGACCGCGAACGGTGAAGCCGCGAGCGGTGACGTGGTGTGGAGCAACGCCGACCAGAGCGGCTACATGCGCTTCAGCGGTTTGGCGATCAATGACCCGACCCAGGAGCAGTATCAGCTGTGGATCTTCGACGCCGAGCAGGACGAGAAGTATCCCATCGACGGCGGGGTCTTCGACATCACGGCAGAAGGCGAAGTCGTCGTCGCCATCGACCCGAAACTCCGGGTGGTGACGCCTACCCTGTTCGCCATCACCGTCGAAAAGCCTGGTGGCGTCG
>JBCCEE010000431.1:0-7583 GCA_039030415.1 Acidobacteriota bacterium | reverse complement strand
GTCACCACCTCGTCGAAGATCAAGGCGATGCCGTGACGCTCCGTCACCTCGCGCAGGCGCAGCAGAAACTCCTTGGTCTCGAGGTCGGGTCGCCGGCTTTGGCGAGGCTCGACCAAAACCGCAGCCAGCTCCGAACCCTCGGCGTCGACCCGGTCCAACGAGTCGAAGCTGTCGAAGTCGAGCATGACGATCGGCTCGACCATGTGGTCCGGCACGCCGGGGGCCATCGGGATGGAATGCATCGTACCGTCGGCCTGCCGCTGCCCCTTGGCCAAGACACCGTCGAACGTGCCGTGGAAGGAGCCCGAGAAAATGGCCACCTTCTCACGCCCGGTCACGGTGCGCGCCAGGCGCAACGAGGTCATCACCGCTTCGGTTCCTGAGTTGGTGAAGGTGACCCGTTCCGCTCCGGTCATCCCGCTGATCAGCTCGGCGACTTTGAACGCGGTGTCGGACTCCGGCCCGACCTGAATTCCGCGATCGACCTGCTCATGCAGGGCTCGCTTGAGGAAATCCGGGGAATGGCCGAGCAGCAGCGAACCGAACCCCATGGTCAAATCGATGTACTCATTGCCGTCGACGTCCCAGATGCGCGACCCCTGGCCGCGATGACCGTGGAGGGGATACACCAGCTCCTTCCAGCGCTGGCGAAAGCCGGCGGCGGCACGGTTGTTCGCCAGCACCCGCCGGGACGCCTGGGTCTGCTCCTTGGACCCCCGCGTGCGATCGCTCACTCGCCGGATCAAGGCCTCGAGATGCTGCTCCTGGCGCTGCGAGAGCTCGTCGTCGGCCTGCCGTTCGATCGGCGCGAACGGCACGAACACCGGCCGCTGGCTCTTTGCACCCTCTGCGCTCCCTGGGCTCGCGGTTTCAGGGACGGCGGCTGGAATCTCCGGGGCTGCCTGGGGCTGCGGCGCGGGCGACGCCTGCGCCTGACTCTGCAACAGCTCGAGCTGGCGCGCCATCAGCCGAACCTGGTCACTCAGGATCTGCGTCAGGGCAGTGGGGCCGGTCGCGGTGAGGTTCGTGCTCGTTACCGTGGGGCCCTTCATCGTGGGGCCCTTCATCGTGGCCTGCGGAGGCGCGGCGACACCCACGAGCGCAGAGTCATTGCGTGCCGTGGACGCTAAAGCGCTTGCCGCTTCATCCAGAGCAGATGGAGTATCCAGGGCAGATGGCGTCAAGCCGTCAGGCTTCGGATCGGGCGTCGCCGCTGCGGGCGGCGCCAGGGCCTCGAGCGCGCTGGCCGGCAGGGTCTCGTGAAGGTGGGCGGCCAAGCTGGCCACCGTGCCGAGGTCTTCGAGCAGCCGACGAAACGGCACGCGAGCTCCGAAGCGCTGCTTGAGCTTCTGGCTGACGCGTAGGAGTGAGAGGGAATCGGCCCCGAGCTCGAGAAACGTCACCTGGGGTGACAGCGCATCTCGAGGGACACCGAGCAGCTCGCTGAACAGCTCGCGAATCACGTCGCGGACCTGCGCTTCGCGACTCGAAGGGGTGGGCGTCGCCGTCAATAGCTGTTGCTCAGACATGGGACCTCTCCAAGGGCTCTTCTGCTGGCTCGCTGGGCCCATGAGCTTGCAGCAGCGTCAATTGTTGGGAAATCAACTGCAGCTGTTGGCGTATGAGATCCTCAACGCCAGCTTCGTACCCGGCGGCCGGAGAAACCGCGACCGGAGAAACTGCAGTCGGAGAAACCGCGGCCGGAGAAGCTGCTGCAGGCGTCGACGGCTCGGCGGTCTGAGACGCTGGCACCACCGGATCCTCGATCCAGCAGCGCCTGCGGTCGAAGACGGAACCCGGCAAACGGAGTCTGCGGCGCGGGCTCGACTCTGAGGGCGAGATGCTGACGCCATCGAGCCACAGACGCCCCAGGGCCTGCAGCACCTGGCTGTGATCGCCCTCGCCGTCGCGCGGTAGGGTGGGGATCGCCGTGCCGCCGAGGCTCTGGGTCAACGCGCTCAGAGCCCGGCCAGGCCCGACCTCGAGGAAGCGGCAGCCGGCGAAGCGGGGATCCGCCAGCACGTGCTGGACGCCAGCGCTGAATCGGACCGTCGAACGCAGGTGCCGGCTCCAATAGGCGGGGTCGGTCGCCTCTTCGACACGCAGCTCGCGGCCGGTGAGGTTGGAGACCACCGGCAGCTTCGGCGGGTTGAGGGACGCCGCCCGGAGATGGCTGGCGAACGGCGTCAGAACAGGCTCCATCATTGCCGAATGGAACGCGTGGGACGTGCGCAAACGACGCGCCGGGACCTCGCGCTCGGCGAGCTGGCCCTCCAGCTCGCCGATGGCCTCGGGCGTTCCCGAGAGGACGGTGCGACGCGGGCCGTTGATCGCGGCCAGAGCGAGGCCCGGGCCGAGCAGGCTCGCCGCGTCCTCCTCGCCGAGATCCACCGCCAGCATGCTGCCTGGCGCCAGCTTCTGCATCAGAGCACCGCGCGTCGCCACCAGATGCAGCGCATCGTGGAGCGAAACGACACCGGCCAGACACGCCGCAACGTACTCACCCAGGCTGTGTCCGAGCATCGCTGCGGGCCGGATGCCTTGATCCTCCAGGTAGCGGGCCAGAGCGTATTGCACCACGAACAGGGCTGGCTGAGCGATCGCGGTCTGCTCCAGACGTTCGGCGGCTCGCGCCGCGTCTGCGTTGCTCGGGTAGAGGATGTCGCGCAGATCGCAGCCGAGTGGCTGGAGCAGACGCTCGCAGCACGCGTCGAGCGGCTCGCGGAAGCTCGCCTCGGTCTCGTACAGTTCTCGCCCCATCCCAACGGACTGGGCCCCTTGGCCAGGAAACAGGAAGACGATCGGCGTCGTCTCAGAAGAGCTCGTACCCGTCATCACCGCCGGCGGCTCGGGGCTGCGCAACCGCTCCGCGGCCTGTGCCACCGTCGTGCAAACCGCCATGCGACGGACCTCGTGCTGACGTCGGCCGACTCTCAGAGTGTAGGCGACATCGGCCAGATCGAGCGCTTCATGAGTCTCCAAATGACGACTCAGACGCAGGGTCGCCTGCTCGAGAGCAGACTCGGATCGAGCGCTGAGCAGCAGCAGACTCGGGGCATTGGCGACCTCGGCAGCCGGCCTCTGCGGAGCCTCTTCGAGGACGACGTGAACGTTGGTGCCGCCGATCCCGAACGAGCTGACGCCAGCGCGGCGCGGGCCCTCGGATTCCCACGGCGTGAGCTCGGTGACGACCCGGAATGGACCGCTTTCGAAATCGATCTCCTGATTGGCCGCCTCGTAATGGAGGCTGGGCGGCAGCATGCGGTGCTCGAGAGCGAGCACCGTCTTGATCAAGCCGGCAATGCCAGCGGCGGTGTCGAGGTGGCCGAGGTTGCTCTTGATCGAGCCCAGGGCGCAACGCTGAGACGGGTCGGCGGGCGGGCCAAACGCCTGATTCAGGGCCTTGACCTCGATCGGATCACCCAAAGGAGTGCCGGTGCCATGGGCTTCGACGTAGCTGACGTCGGACGGATCCAGATCGGCCAGGGCCAGGGCTTCGGCAACCACAGCCGCCTGCCCGGCGACACTCGGAGCACTGAAGCCGACCTTGTCCGAGCCGTCATTGTTGATCGCCGTCGCGCGGATCACCGCACGGACCGGATCGCCGTCCCGCACCGCGTCTTCGAGACGCTTGAGCAGGACGATCCCGACCCCGTGGCTACCCACGGTGCCCTCGGCATGCTGATCGAACGCCCGGCAGTGGCCATCCGGCGAACCGACCCCGCCCGGCTGGTAGAGGTAGCCACGCGTTTGCGGCAGGCGGATCGAGGCGCCGCCGGCCAGGGCCATGTCGCTTTCGCCGTCGAGCAGGCTCTTGGCCGCGAGATGAACCGCGACCAGGGAGGTCGAGCACGCGGTCTGCACGGTCAAGCCAGGGCCCTTGAGGTTGAGCTTGTACGAGATCTTCGTCGCCAGGAATTCGCGCGAGCTACCCAAGATCGCCTGTTCGTCCTGCTCCGCCGACAGGTAGCGGCTCTCCCCGGAGCCGACAAAGATGCCGACCGGCCCAGGCTGCTCCGGCGCTCCATAACCCGCGCTCTCGAGCGCTTCGAAGGCACACTCGAGCAGCAGGCGATGCTGGGGATCGGTCGTCTCCGCCTCGCGCTGCGTCATGGCGAAGCCCTCCGGATCGAACAGATCGATGTCGGACAGCACGCCCCGTGCCCGGACATAGGAGGAGTCCTGAAGCTGCTCCGAGGACACGCCCGCCGCGCGCAGCTCTTGCTCACTGAAGCGGGTGATCGACTCGACGCCGTCGCGGAGATTGCTCCACAGCTCATCATCCGTGCGCGCACCGGGGAAGCGCAGTGCGACGCTGAGAATCGCGATCGCGTCTTGCAATCCAGCGTCCTGCAATCCAGCGTCCTGCAGGTCATCGTGCTCTAAGTCAGACACACTCGTACTCCTCATCGCTTCAGGCATTGACCGTACGGTGGCTCACGCGCCGGCGCCGGCGACGCTCACGGGATTCGGCACGGCGCCGAGGCGGTCTGGCAGGGCTCGCCGCAGGCACCGGTTCCGTGCTGGCGGCGCGCAGGTGCTCGGCCAGAGCACGGATCGTCGGATACTGGAAGAGATCGACGATCGGAATCCGACGCTCGAGCGTTGCGTTCAATCGATCCTGCGTCTGGGCAACCAGCAGAGAATGGCCGCCCAGGTCGAAGAAGTTGTCGTCGACCCCGACGGCTTCCAGCTGCAGAACCTCTCGCCAGATCCCAGCAATCGTCGTTTCCATCTCGCCGGTCGGAGCCACTCGCTCGCTGGCCGGCAGAACCGTTCCTCCCAGCTCGAGCAGAGCTTTGCGATCGACCTTGCCATTCGGCAGGCGCGGAAAGGCATCGAGCGGAACGAAATGGCTCGGCATCGCATGCTCGGGCAGCTTGGCCTTCAAACCTTCCCGCAGCTTCGCCGCCGTCAGGCCTGAAGCCGTTCCGGCCATGGGCACCAGATAGGCGACCAGGCGCTTGCTACCGTCACCCAGCTCCTGCGCCAACACCACGGCGTCCAGGATGCCCAGTGACGCGTCGAGAGCCGCTTCCACCTCCCCCACCTCGATCCGGGCTCCGCGCACCTTGACCTGATGATCGACCCGCCCCATGAAATCGAGCTGGCCATCGGAGCGATAGCGCCCGAGATCGCCGGTCTTGTAGAGGCGGCTGCCGGCCTCACGAGCAAAGGGATCCGGGACGAATCTCTCCGCCGTCAGCCGGCGACGCTGCCAGTAGCCGCGACCCACACACTCGCCTCCGATGTGGAGCTCTCCGACGACGCCGATCGGCTGCGGTCTCAGACCGGGATCGAGACTGTGCATGCGAGCGTTGCCGATCGGGCGTCCGATCGGTGGCTGACGGTCGAGGCCGGAGCATTGCGCCCGGGACGAGCACACCGTGGTCTCGGTTGGGCCGTAGGCGTTGAAGAAGCGGCGCTGCGGTTGCCACTGCGTCACCAGCTGGCTGCTGCAAGCTTCGCCCGCGACCACCAGCGAGCGCAGCGCCGGGAATCTGCCGGTCTGGGGCACCGCCGCCAGCACCGAAGGCGGGATGACCATCACCGACACTTCCTGGCGGCGCAGCAGCTCGGCAAACCCTTCGCCGGGCAGGAGATTCTCTTTCGAGCTCGAGACCAGCGCCCCGCCGACCCCCAGTGGAGCGACCATCTCGAATACCGAGGCGTCGAAGCTCAGCGCGGCGAGCTGCAGCACCCGATCCTCAGCGCGGACGCCGAAGCTCAGGGTCAGCTCTCGCTGCAGGTTGACGAGGCCGTGATGGGTCAGCTGCGCCCCTTTGGGTTGGCCGGTCGAGCCCGAGGTATAAATCACGTAAGCCAGATTCGACGGCTCGACGACACGGTCTGGATTATCGACACGGTCTGGATTGCCAACACGGTCTGGATTGCCAACACGGTCTGGATTGCCGACAGCCTCCTCAGTCGTCGGCATCGCGTCAATCCGCAGCACGCGCACGCCGGGGCCCGGCGACAGGTCGCGGCACAAGTTTCCGCGGGTGAGCACGACACGCGCTCCTGAGTCGGCCAGCAGGTACTCCCGGCGCTGCCGCGGATAGGCGGGATCGATCGGCAGATAGACGCCGCCCGCCTTGAGCACCGCCAAGAAGGCGACGTAGAGCTCGACCGAACGCTCGAGCGACACCGCCACCAGCATTTCCGGCCGCACTCCACCCTCGCGCCGCAGCGTGTGGGCGAGACGATTCGCCCGCTGATTGAGCTCGCGATAGCTGAGCTCCTGGTGATCGAACACCAGGGCCGTCGCTCCGGGGGTGCGCTCGGCATGCAGCTCGAAGACCTGATGGGCACACAAACCGTGCTCGAGCTCACGCTGCGTGTCGTTCCATTCGTGCACCAGCTGCCGGGTCTCTGTCTCGTCCAGCAGCCCCAGCTCGTCGAGCCTTCGGCCCGGCTCATCCACCGCCGCGGACAGCAGGTGGTACAGATGCTTCAGCCAGCGGCGCACGCTGGTGGCGTCGAAGAGATCGTTGTTGTACTCGAAGACGAGGCTCGGGTCGTCCCGGGTGGCGTCGACCAGCAGGGTCAAATCGAACTTCGCCACCGCAGCCTCCCCGACGAGACCCTCGACCTCCAGGCCGGCGAAGGCCGGGCGCTGGTTCGGCAGATTCTGGAAAACGAACATGGTCTGAAAGATCGGCGAGTAGCTCAGATCGCGCTGCGGATGAAGCCGATCGACCAAGTGCTCGAAGGGCAAGTCGGGATGCAGGAACGCATCGAGCGCGCGCTCTCGCACCTTGGCCAGCAGCTCGCGGAAGGTGATGCCGCGCTGCGAGTCGCTGGGCAGCACCAGGGTGTTGACGAAAAATCCGATCAGAGGCTCGATCTCGATGCGGTTGCGATTGGCGATGGGCAGGCCGATGGCGAGCCGCTCCTGGCGCGTGTAGCGGTAGAGAAAGGTCTGAAAGGCCGCCAGGAACGTCATGAACAGCGTCGCGCTCTCGGCGCGACCGAGCGCCGCCAGCCGCTCGCTGAGCGACCGCGACAGCGGCTGCGACAGCTGATGGCCCGAGAAGCTCTGGACCAGCGGCCGCGGCCGATCGAGCGGCAGATCCAAAAACGCCGGTGACTCCGCCAGCTGGTCGTTCCAGTAGCCGACCTCGGCGTCCAGCGCCTCACCCTGCAGCCAGCTGCGCTGCCAATCGACATAGTCGGCGAACTGCACCGGCAGGTCCGGCACCGTGGCCGGGAGCCCCGTGACTTCGGCTCGATAGAACGCCGCCAGCTCGTTCATCAGCACACCCATCGACCAGCCGTCGGAGATGATGTGGTGCATGCCGAGCATCAGGACGTGCTCGTCCTCCGCGCACCTCAGCACGAGCAGCCGCAACAAAGGCCCGTGACCCAAGTCATAGGGCCGCCCAGCGTGCTCGCGGGCGCGACGCAGCGCCTCGTCTCGCCGGCGGTCGGCGCCGATCCCGGTGAGATCTACCCGACGCAGCTCCGGCCGCCAGGTCGAGGAGATCCGGCGTCGCGGCTCCCCCTCCAGGTCGGGGAAGGTGGTTCGCAAGACCTCGTGACGGGCGACCACGGCGTGACAGGCGCGCTCCAAGGCCGCGAGG
>JBCCEE010000430.1:0-7589 GCA_039030415.1 Acidobacteriota bacterium | reverse complement strand
GGCGCACTCGGCCACCAAGACGTCGGCTTCGACAATCTGGTCGACGCCTTTCAGAAGGATCGCGATCTCAGTCGCCACCCCCTGTTCCAGGTCGTTTTCAGCCTTCAAGTGGCGCCGATGCAACCGATGACCAGCGCCGGCCTCGAGATGACGCCGATCGATGTCGACAGCGGCACGGCCCGATTCGATCTCGAGCTCGTATTGTGGGACCTCGAGTCTGGACTCGCAGGGCTGCTGGAGTACAACACCGAGCTCTTCGACCCTGCTTCTATGGTGCGGTTCGAGCATCACTATCAGCAGCTGCTGAGATCGGCCGCCGAGCAGCCCGAAGTGCCGGTCGACCAGTTGTCCTTGGTAACGCCAGCGGAACAGTACGAGATTCTCGCTGCCGGTCGTGGCGAGATGCCACAAGGTCAGCACGGCGCAGTCGACGATCGTCCCATCCAAGACCAGATCGCGCTGCACGCTCGAGCGCGAGGCGATGCCATCGCCATCATCGACGGCTCGCAACAGTGGACCTTCGCCATCCTCGAGCAGCGCGTCGCCCGACTCGCTCGCCAGCTGAACGCCTTGGGTGTTGGCCGGGACGATATCGTCGCGGTCTTCCTCGAGCGCTCCGCGCTGCTGGTGATGAGCGAGCTCGCGGTTCTCCGATCCGGCGGCGCCTACGCCCCGCTCGACCCCTCCTTCCCGCCATCCCGGCTCGCTTTTCTGCTCGACGACTGCGGCGCTGGAGTCGTGATCACCCGTCGAGATCTGCAGCCCAGAGTGGCTTCGTTTCAGGGTCGGTGTTTGTGCTTGGACGATCAGGACTCCGAGAGCCTCGAGGGCACGCGAGGCGTTCAGCGATCGACCGGCGGCACTCGCCCCGAGGCAACGCTACCCCAGCAGCGAGCCTACGTCATCTACACCTCGGGTTCGACCGGCATGCCTAAAGGAGTTGAGATCGAGCACTGTGCTCTGTCCAACTTCGTGAACTGGTTTCAACGCACCTTCGCCGTCTCCGCACCAGACCGCGGAGCGGTCATCGCCAGTCCGACATTCGATACGTCGATCATCGATGTTTGGCCCTTTTTGGCGGCCGGAGCGGCGGTGGTCGTTGCACATGACGAGGTGCGGACTTCGCCACCCCGACTCCGAGACTGGTTGATCGAGAACCGGATCTCCGCCCTCTTCCTGACGGCCCTGGTAGGAGAGAGCCTGCTGTCCTTACCGTGGCCGGAGCAATGCGGACTGCGCGCCTTGATTGCAGGCGGCGAGCAGGTCCACCGGTCGCCGCCGCCGAGCTTTCCAGCGACCTTCCACAACGGTTACGGGCCGACAGAGAACACAGTCCTCAGCACCTGTGGTCCAATTCCCCCCAGGACCGATGAGGACGCCGGTCGCCTCGCTCCAGCGCCCGCTCTCGGCAGGCCGGTCGGGGGCGTCGATCTGATGATCATGGACCGATCGCTGCACCTCGTTCCCGACGCGATTCCTGGCGAGCTCTGCCTGGGCGGGGTAAGTCTGGCACGAGCCTACCTCAGACGCCCCGGTTTGACCGCCGAGCGCTTCGTGCCGGCACCGTTCGGACCAGCCGGTGCACGGCTCTACCGCACCGGCGACCTGGTGCGACGCCGGACTGACGGAGAGCTCGCTTTCTTGGGCCGAAACGACCATCAGGTGAAGATCCGCGGCTTCCGCATCGAGCTCGGTGAGATCGAAACTGCGCTGCTGGCTCAGTCCTCCGTACGCGAGGCCGCGGTGGCGGTTCATGGCAGTCTTCAGGAAGATCGACACCTGCTCGCCTACATCGTGCCGGTGGGCGACACGCTCGATCCGAGCGCCTTGCGCAACGCTCTGGCTCTCGAGCTGCCGCCCTACATGGTCCCGGCACTCTTTGTTCAGCTCGAACGATTGCCGTTGAATACCAACGGGAAGCTCGATCGTAGAGCTCTGCCGGCTCCGGAGCAGATGGGTATCGAGCGCAGCACTGCCCCCTACGTTGCGCCCCGCACGCCAGCCGAAGTGGTGCTGGCAGAAATCTTCGCCGAACTGCTGACGGTCGAGCGGGTTGGCGTCGACGACAATTTCTTCGACCTCGGCGGCCAGTCGCTACTCGTCACCCAGGCGCTGTCTCGGTGCCGTCGAGCCTTCGGGATCGATCTGCCTCTGCGCACTTTCTTCGAGCAACCCACCGTCGCGGCTCTGGCGGCGAAGCTTCAGCAAAGCCCCGAGCATTCGCTCCAGCTACCAACGCTCGAACCGGCTGCCCGCAATCGGCCATTGCCACTCTCCTTCGCCCAGGAGAGGTTGTGGTTCCTGGACCAGCTGATACCGGAGCTCTCGGCTTACAACGTCCCTGGGCTGGTAAGGATGCGCGGGCCTCTGAAGGTCCGTCTTCTCGAGCGAACTTTTGGCGAGATTGTTCGTCGCCATGAAATCCTGCGCACCACCTATCAGCCGGGCGAGAACGGTCAGCCCGTACAGGTCGTGCAGCCCGCAGGGCCGTTCGTGATTCCTCTGGTCGACCTCACCGGCCAGCCGAATTGTGAGGAACGAGCGCTCGGGATCGCCAACCGAATGGTTCGTCGGCCCTTCGATCTGGCGCGAGACGCGATCTTGCGTCCGCTCCTGATACGCCTCGGCCCGGGCGACCACATGCTGGCCGTCGCCATCCACCACATCGGCTTCGACATGTGGTCGCGCGAACACTTCATCCGCGAGCTGGGAGTGCTCTACCGAGCGCTGCTCGAGGGCAGCCCGACGCCGCTACCCGAGCCCACCATCCAGTACGCCGATTTCGCCTGCTGGCAACGGGACTGGATGGCCGGGGAGCATCTCGACGGCTTGCTCGACTACTGGCGCCAGCAGCTCGACGGGGCCGACTTGAACCTCCGTCTGCCGGTCGACCGCCAGCGCGTCGAAGCGCAGGGATTTCGCGGTCGTCGCAAGCTGGTCATGCTACCCACCACTGCTGGCGAGCGCGCTCGCCAGTTGAGCCGGCGAGCGTCGACCTCCCCCTATGTCGTCTTCTTGGCAGCGGTGACCACGCTGCTCAGCCGCTATACCCAGCAGGAAGACCTGGTAGTCGGCTCGCCGATCGCCAACCGGCATCGGCAGGCGGTCGAGGGCCTTATCGGCTTCTTCGTCAACACCCTTGTATTGCGCGCTGTCATGGTCGACAACCCGACCTTTCTGGAACATGTAAAGCGACTCAAGGAGGTCTTCTTTGGTGCCTTCGCCCATCAGGATCTGCCGGTCGAACGGCTGACTCAAGAGCTTCGCTCCGAGCGCGACTGGCACCATCAACCGCTCTTCCAAGCCACGTTCAACTACCTCGAGAACTATGTCCCCAAACCGCTCGAGATCGGCGATTTGACGATGAGCATCGACCGCCGGATCTACAACGGCGGTGTCGTGACGGACTTCTCGCTCGCCATGTTCGAAGTCGACGGCACGTTCAACATGGTGCTCGACTACAGCTCGGATCTATTCGATGACACGACCGCTGAACGCATGTTGCGCCATCTCGGCGACTTGATCACTCGCGCTGGCGAAGATCCCTCATGTCACCTGCGTTCTCTGCCACTGCTGAGTCCCGCGCAAAGCCAGCAGCTGCGCCACGAGTGGAACGATACCCGAGCTCCATTCCCTGCAGGCCGCACCGTGGACGCCTTGTTCACCGAGGTGGCTGCACGCCACCAAGGGGACGTCGCCGTAGCCTGCGAGGACCTGGAGCTCACCTATGGTGAGCTCGAGCAGCGCGCCAACCAGCTGGCGCATACGCTGCGGGCGCGGGGCGTTCAACGCGAAACGCCAGTCGCCATTGCCATCGAACGCTCAGTGGAGATGGTGGTCGGACTACTCGCCATCCTCAAGGCAGGGGGCTACTACCAACCGCTCGATCCCACGTGGCCCGCCCGGCGCCTACAGCTGATGCTCGAGGATACCGGCGCCCGCCTGGCGGTCACGCAGCCCCACCTGGCAGCTTGCTTAGAAGCGCCCAAGACCGGGCTGTCGAACCCGATCGAGATGGTGTTCGTGGATCTGAAGGAGCCTTTGCACGAGGCCAGTGGAGCACCTCCGCTCGCCCTCGCAAGCTCCGACAATCTGGCCTACGTCTGCCACACCTCAGGATCCACCGGCCGCCCCAAGGGCGTCGCCGTCGACCACCGAGCCGTGGTCCGACTCGTACGCGAATCCACTTTCGTCGATTTCTCATCGCGCCATGTCTTCTTGATGCTGGTGCCACTGACCTTCGACGTCTCGACGTTCGAAATCTGGGGTCCGTTACTCAACGGCGCGCGGCTTGCCGTACACCCTGCACGGGAAATTGCTCTCGACGCCTTGGGGGCCACCATCAAGCGCCATCGGGTCACGACGCTATGGCTCACTTCCGGGCTCTTCCACCTGATGATCGACGAGCGCCCCGACGATCTAGCCGGAGTCGAGCAGCTTCTGGCGGGCGGCGACATCGTCTCGGCGCGACACGCGCAAGCGCGTCTCGAGGCTCACCCGGACGGCATCTTCATCGATGGCTACGGTCCGACGGAGAGCACCACGTTCGCAACTAGCCAGCGTCTGGTCGCAGGTGACTTCATTGGGTCTTCGGTGCCGATCGGTCGTCCAATTGCCAACACTACGACCCACGTCACCAACCGCTGGCTGACCGCGGTGCCACCAGGCGTCGAGGGGGAGTTGATGATCGGCGGAGTCGGCGTCGCTCGCGGCTACCTCGGGCGCCCGGCGCTGACCGCCGAGCGGTTCGTTCCCGATCCGTTGAGCGGTACTCCGGGCAGCCGGCTCTACCGCAGTGGCGATCTGGTGCGTTGCGCCAACAGCGGGCGCATCGAGCTCTTCGGGCGCAACGATTCCCAAATCAAGATTCGTGGCTTTCGCATCGAGCTGGGAGAAATCGAGACCACGCTCCTCAGCCACGCACGCGTCCGCAAGGCGATCGTTATGGCTTCCGAGGTGGGCGCTGGACCGTCCCGCCATCTGATCGCCTATGTCGAGCTCGGGCCCGCTCCAGCAGAGACCGACGCGGAGGTCGAGATCGAGGAGCTGCGCCAATACCTCGCGCAAAGCTTGCCTGCCTTCATGGTCCCCGAGCACTTCGCGTTCGTCGACGCGATGCCGCTGACAGCGAACGGCAAGATCGACCGCCAAGCACTCACCACCATCAGCGCCAAGACCGCCGCCGAGGAAGCTCATGTCGCACCTCGCAACGAGCTCGAGCACGACATCGCCGAGCTTTGCCGCGAGCTTCTCGGAGTCGAGCGCGTTGGTATCCACGACCACTTCTTCCGCCTGGGCGGCCATTCACTCCTCGCCACCCAGCTGCTGTCCCGCCTCGGCGCCAGGTTCCAGATCGAGCTGTCCCTACCCGGCTTCTTCGAAGCGCCGACGGTAGCCGACCTCGCCAACAGCATCGAGGTCACGCGCTGGGCGGCTGGCCAAACTTCCTTGGACGACGTCGATTCGGAGACTGCGGTTCGAGACTGGGAAGAGGTCGAGCTCTGAGGCGCAGCCATGGCACTGACTCAAACCGCCGCGCCCAACCTGGGCGAACGACTTCGCTGCTTGGCAGCGACCACCCAGTCGCTGCTCGAGCAATACGAGCTGGCGGCACCACAGGTCCACCTGATCGAGGACAAGCAGAACACTACCTACCGTGTGGAAACGGCGGGGGGTCGCGAACGTTTCTTCTTTCGCCTCACTCCCACCCGCGTGGCCTCGAGCGAAGAGCTCGCTTCCGAGCTGCTCTGGCTGCGAGCGCTGGATCAGAACGGTATCGTCGTTCCCACGCCGGTGGCGACCCGAGACGGTTCGTGGGTCTCGACGACCTCAGCCCCAGCGGCACGAGTCGCGCCAGACAGCCACATCGGTGCTCTCTTCCGCTGGCTTCCCGGCCGGCAGCTCGACGGTAGCCGCCTGCAGCCGGCGGAAGGCGAACGGATCGGGCAACTCTTGGCACACCTGCACCGGGTCGGTGGAGGCTTCGAGCCAGGCGCTGAGCTCGCGCGCCCCAGGCGCGATGCCGAGCAGTGGTTCGGAACGGCCGAGGTCATCCCGACAGGGCTCGGCGAACCCCTGCTCGACCGCCAACATCGTCGCATCCTCGACGAGACCGCAGACGTCATCCGTAGACGGTTGAGCGAGCTCGGAATGGACCCCGAGATCTATGGCCTGACGCACACCGACCTCGAGCCGGACAATCTGCTTCTCGACGGTTCCCGGCTCTATCCGATCGACTTTGCCGACTGCGGCTGGAGCTACTACCTCTACGACCTCGCAGCCGCTCTGCTGCCCATGGCATCGCGTCCGGATTTCCCGCAGCTCAAGGCGGCCTTCGTCCGCGGCTACCAGCGGGTCCGGCGGCTGCCGGAGGCCCATCTTCAGGATCTCGACCTCTTTCTGGTCGCGCGCGGAATGTTCTCGATGCGCCTCATCGTCCAGCACTTTTGGGACGACACGAGGCGCCGCGGTTATGCAGAGAGGATGTTTCCCTACATCATGGGTGAAGTCCGGCGTTTTCTCATCGCTCATCGCCGGCGTCCGGGATCGCCCGGATCGCCGCAGCGAAGCGATCGCGAGACCGCCCATCTGACAACCGTCCAACTCCTCGACCACTTGCGCCAGCTCGGGGCTCGGGTGAGCTCGAAGGGTGGGCGGCTCAAGCTCAACGCCCCGAGCGGTGCTCTGACCGCCGAACTGCGACGCGAGCTCGGCGAGCGCAAGGCCGAGATCCTCGAGTTCCTGGAGCACGCCAAGACCGCCGCGGACAGCCGGCGCCAGCAGCGCATTCCTAGACTCCAGCAACGCGTGGAAGCTCCCCTGTCGTTCGCTCAAAACCGTCTGTGGCTAATCCACCAGCTCAACCCTGCCAGCTCGGTTTACAACATCTTCGCCGCCCTCAGGCTGCGCGGAGGGCTGCACATCGACGCTCTGCGGGCGACCCTAGGAGCGCTGGTTGCGCGCCACGAGTCGCTGCGAACGACGTTTGCCGTTTCCGGTCGGGCAGAGCCTCGTCAGCGCATCGCGGCCACACAGAAGCTGACGCTACACCAGGTCGATCTCGAGACGTTGGTCGAACGTGACGGCACCTCACGGCGAATCATCGAACAGACCATTCGCCAGCCTTTCGATCTCGAGCGCGGACCTCTGCTGCGGGTGCTGCTGCTTCGTCACACATCCCGTGAGCACATGCTGGTGCTGTCGATGCACCACATCATCTCCGATGGCTGGTCCATCGGTATCTTGATCCGCGAGTTGTCGCTGCTGTATCGGGCTTTCGTCGAGCGACGACCCGACCCCCTCCCTGCTCTCGAAGTCCAGTACGCAGACTTCGCAAGCTGGCAGCGTCATCAGCTCACCGGCGCGGCCCTCGAAGCTCAGCTCGACTATTGGCGGCGTCAGCTGGAAGGTGCCCCGAGCGTGCTGACCTTGCCGAACGACCGCCCGCGTCCGCGACGCCAACGGGATCGCGGGGCGAGTCGTACCCGCCTGCTGCCGCCCCGCCTGAGCGACGATCTTCAGCTGCTGGCTCAGCGCACCGACACCACGCTGTTCATGGTGCTCTTGGCGGCCTACCAGATACTTCTCAG
>JBCCEE010000429.1:0-7601 GCA_039030415.1 Acidobacteriota bacterium | reverse complement strand
GGCTTCCACCGCGTCGATGACCGCTTCCGCGACGAAGCTGTAGTTGTAGACCTCGTGGCAGCTCAGCTCGGTCGCGCCAATCCGCATGATCTCGCGCGTGAGATAGAGCTCCTCTTCGCGATGAGGAATCTCCACCACCGACCGCAGCGGCACCTCGGGGATGTTGTCGTACCGGAACATCCGGCCGACCTCCTCGATCAGGTCATCCTCGATCGTGATGTCTTTGGTGTTGCCGTTATCGTCCTCGCCGACGATGCGGTCTTCGAACATGAAGAAATAAAGGTTTCGGACGATCGGGACGCTAGAATAGATGTGATATTTGGTCGTTCCGATCTGTCCGCGGAACGTGAATTCGTTCTCGCGACGGCCCCCGCCGAGGACCTCTCTGGCGGGGAATTCTTCGATCGCAGCTCCCCAGGCCGGCCCTTTAATGGCTTTCCCATCGTCAGCAACCGAGATCGCGTCGAGATCGTGCTGTCTGCCTCCGTTTAGGGTGATCGTGACCTTAACCGGGGATGCATTGATGAAATAGGCTGTAGCCATGACATGCTCCTTTGTAGTAGACGGCGTCAGCCGTCAGGGTGTTTGTTCGCTCGGTTTCACACACTCGCCGAGCTGCTTGCTCTCTTGCGAGAAAACCAAACAGCTCGGAAAGATCCAGAGCAGCAGGTCGGCGGTGGGAACCGCCTGTCGTGGGTCAGGCAAACCGTTGTAGATCTGGCTGCCGGAGCCGCTGCCGGGCACCACGACCAAGTTGTTCGCCGATCCCCAGATGCCAGGCTCGCCCGGGCGCGACGGGTCACGCGGTGCCGAGGTCGCGTAGGGGAAGTAGTGGTCTCGCGCCGTGGACGCTTTCAGCGTTTCGAGCGCTAGTTGGTTGAGGCTGGTGTCGACGTCGAAGGCGGTCCAGTTGATGATCCACAGTCTCGAGCTCATGAGGCCTCCGAGAGAAAGGGCGCGGTGGTCCCGGGGGCGTGGGCCGTGCCGATCGTCACCTGGTGACGCCGTCGCCAGAAGGGCGCGCCCACCCAGCGCTGTTCTCTGGCATAGGCTTCGTGCAACAGCCGCCAATATCGTTGGAAGTTTTTTTCGAGAATGTGGACATACGCCAGCAACGCGTGGGCCCGCCCCCGCAGGTGATCGAAAATCGCATGCGCCGCGTAGTATCCCGAGGCCATGGCCGACAAGACACCGTAGGAAGACAGCGGGTCGTAGGACACCGCGGCGTCGCCCACCGCGAGCCAACCGTCACCCGAAATCGTTTCCATTCGTGAGCTCTCCGCCGGCAGGACCCGCAGCGTCGGCGCGTCTTCGAGCGCACCCAGGTCGCCGACGCAGTCCTCGATCCGTTCTGCGGTGAGTGCCAGCCGCGCGACCTGTCGGTGCCAGCCGCTGCGGCGCTTCGTACCGCTGGCGTTCACCAGGTCGCTGTCGGTCATGTAGGCCACGGCCAGGCGGCCGCCGTTCAGCGGCGCCGTGTACCACCAGCCCGACTCGACCGCCTCGATCGAGGTGAACGAATCATCGATCGCCCGACCCTCGAGGATCGTCGTCACCCCGACCAAACGATCGTGACGGATGCGTCGATGACCGAGGCGGTGGGCCAGGGCGGCTTGGCGTCCACTGGCATCGACCACGAAGTCGGCGGTCAGCTCGTGCGGCTCTGAGCCTTCGTGGAAGGTCAAGGTCCAGCCACGCGCCGTCCGCCGCCCGCTGGTGACGCGCACACCACAGCGCCAGTCGACACCGGCTCGGCGGGCCGAATCGGCGAGACCGTGCTCGAACCGCTGACGATCGACGTGGAAGCCCGGGCCGTAGCCGCTGAAAAGGAAGTCCTCTTCGACCGCTGCGGCGTCACCCCAAGAGGACCGGTTGCCATGGCTCGGGCGGTGGGCTTCGGTGAGCAGGTGGTCGCGAAGGCGCAGGTGGTCGAGCAGCGGGACGAGTTGCGGCGGCAGGCACTCGCCGGGTTTCGCCGCTGGTACCGCGGCGCGCTCCAGGACGACGACCTCGAGACCGCGCCGCGCCAGGACCAGCGCCGTGGTCGCGCCCGCCGGACCACCGCCGAGAATGGCAACCCGGTGGCTCATAGGTCGAGCCGGCCGTACGTTCTGCGCCGCGGCGCGTTGCTGTCTCGAAGGTTGTTGCGTTCGGCCACGGCTTCGTCGCGATGTGCCTGTGCTTCCGGATCGGCCTGGCACACCGACGGTGGCTCGATCACGTTCTCGGCGATCAGCACCTGCTCGTAGGTTGGGTCACCCTCGGTGAACTTGGCATCGCGCTCGGTCTCGACGAACACCCCGCCGGCATAGCCGAACGCTTCGAGCCCGTCGGGCGCGGGACGCGAAGCGATGATGCCCACCTTGGACCACTCGGTCGCCATGTCGTTCAAGCGTTTGAGGGTGTCGGTGTTGTTCAGGTCGCGCAGCCAGAACTGTCGGTAGCTCATGTGTTTGAGGCGTTGCGGCAGGCGCAGGTCCGTGTCACGTGCGCGCTGGTAGGCGTCGCGGCTCAACACCTGGTTGGGCGCCCGCGCCGGCCACAGGCTGGGCAAGGGCAAGAAGGTCGAGGTATCGAAGCCACCCAGGCAGCTGGCACCGTCCGCTTGCCAGGGCACGCCCATCCAACGGGTCAGCGTGCCGGGGCCGCTCTCGTGAACCGGTCCGCCCTTGCGCAGCGCGGCGCTGGGTGTCAGCACGGGCCCGTAGTCGTCGCGGACTTCGTCGTCGTGGTCGACGATCTCGAGCCGGAACGGAGCGCTCTTGTCGTGCCGGGGTGGCTTCCACATTTGGTCCACCCGCAGTGTCCACGTCAGCTCGACTCCGGGTCGGAAGGGACCGCCGAGGATCTCCTCGAGCGCTGCGCGATCGAGCGCGAACGGGCGCTCGTCCAGCGGCAGATCAGCCAGTGGGTCGTCCGCGTGGTGCGGGGTGGCGAGCGCGCGGACCGGTGGCGCATCGCCGCCGTCGTCGACGAAGTCGCCGTCGGCCCATTGACGCAGCCAGTGGTATTGGGTGGGGGTGACCGACAGATCGCTGTTTGGCTCGGCGTTGAAGTCGCGGAGGGCATCGCCGTACAGCGGCGGGATCTCGGCCGGCTCGAAGTCCCGACCCGCGGGATTCCGGAACCAACGGAAGAGGCGTTCGCGGAAGGGTCGGTCTTCCGGGCGGGGGCTGGCGAGGCGCCGATAGACCTCGGGACGATCGAATTGGTATGGCGCGCCGGCACCGAAGAGCGTGAAGAAGCCCTGGCTGACCCACTCGGTGCTGGTTAGCGTCCGGAAGATCGGCCAGATGTGCTCGCGAAACGACGGCCGTTCCGGTCGTTTCAGCCCGTCCTTCTTGTTGTAGTAAAGGTCGAGAACGACGTCGTACATGGTCGTCGGCTCGTAGAGCCCCGGGGCGTAGTTCGGTGGCACGACCGCCACCATGGCCGACTCGGCGATGTGTTTGGTCTCGCTGCCGTCGAGAACCACCGACGCCCGTACGGGCCCGTCGGAGATGTCGTCGTACCAGCCGTCGTTGTTGGCGAAATGCGTCATCGGGTTGAACGGTGGGTGGGTCGCGGCCAGCCCGCGACCGCCGAGGACGACCAGCCGGCCCGCCGGATCCGTTCGCAGCTGGCCGAGGTTCACCCGGGTATCGAAGAACCGCCCATCGTCGAGATCGGGTCCCGCTTGGTCGACGCCGGAAATGGTTGCGATGCCAGCGTCGATGGTGAGCTGTTCGCGGGTCGGACCCGGTCCGTAGGTCGGTGTGTTGCGCTGGGTTACGGCCAGGGCCAACCGATTGTCCGGGGCGACCGCGCGTTGGTCGAGGTCCATCGGGTTGACGAACTCGTACCAGGCGGCCTTCCGGTTGGCCAGGTGCACCGACCATGTGACGGTGCCGATATCCGGCGTGATCTCGGTGACCACCGACCCGTCTTCGGCCAGGCCGTAGACGCGGAAGCGGGCGGCTTGGCGCTTGATCCGGCCGGCGTCATCTTTGAATCGTCGGCCTTCGTCACCACAGGGAACAGACGGATCCGGTGGCTGCCCGGGAACCTCGGGTGCGTAGAAATAGGCGTCTGCGTTTCCGACCCGCGCGATGCCGAGTGCCGGGTGAACGACGAAGCGGGTGATCTTTTCGGTATGCGACACGTCCTCAGCTCCTTGTTGCTACGCCAGTCGAGGATTTCGATCTGGATTACAACGCGGGAAAGGAGGGACCGAGGGACCATCGATCTCGCAGTTTCTTGAAGTTGTTTCAAATCAACATTTTGTTTGCGACGTTTCGGCCTCACGTCGCACAAAAAGGGGAGGGGCGCGTGTGGCATAATCGAATACACGGGGAGCAAGCACATGACAGAGTCAGTCCACGAGGGGATCGGGCTGCGTGGTTCGGGATAGGGTGTCGAATGGAGCCGACCACCGCCGCGGCATCGACGATCGCGGCGCTACAAGAAGCGGCCACGAGCCTGGGTGGCATGGTGAGCGCGTCGCTGCGGGCGGGCGGGTCGCGCGGCATGGTGGCCGGCGCCAGCCGTGGCAACATGGGCATGGACACCTACTGCCGGTGCCTCGCGAGCTGGCGGATCGACCGGCGGCGCATGGCCGACTGGATCGCGGGCGTCGAGCACCAAGGCGAGCCGGTCGCGCGCTTCGGCCGCGAGGTGCTGGCGCTGATCAAACGCCGCGCCGAGCCCGCGCTGGCCCAGGTCGTTCGGCTCGGCTACCTGCGGGGCACCCACGCCAAGACCGGTACGGCCACTCCCGAGCTGGTGGCCCGCCTGGCGGCGCTCGACGAGCAGCGCTACACCGAGCCAGTGGTGGCCGGTGCCGCCGCCGTGCAGCTGCTCGAAGACGCCACCGGCGGCGTGCGTGGTGCCAGCCACCTCGGCCATCGCGTGGTGCCAGCCACCTCGGCCATCGACTTTGAAGACGATCTCGGATTCGCCATCAAACAGAGCCTCACTTCGGTGCCTGCCGGCGGCAGCGTCTCGATCCCGTGGCGGAGCCACTTCAACGGTGTCTTCAACGGCGAGGGGATGCATTCGGTGATGTTCCCCAACACCGGCGACCATCAGAACAACCGCACCGGCAGCTACAAGATCAGCGTGTTCTACAGGTACGCTGGCCTGAGCCCTGCGAACCCCAGCCGGCTGTAGCAAGACCAACACCGCGTCGGTGTCCTTCGACACCTTCTGAGTCTCAGGCGCCGTCGCCTCTCCGGTATCTCTCCGCCTCGTCTGGCCGTCCCCAATCCTGGTACGCGCGCACGAGGCGGACGAACGCTCTTTGGGCTACCGGAGAGCGACTCCCAGAAGCCACAGACCGAACCGACTGTCCAAGGTAGCCTCTGATCGACGCTGTCCAACTTCTCTAGAATCCGCCCCACTACTCAGCACTACTCCCCCATCTGGTTGCTCAAGGTTTGCTCGAGACGGTCAGGCTGGCTCATCAACAGACTTAAACTATTACCCATCAATAGTTTACAGGAAACGAAAGCTGCCTCGTAGCCTCATAGTCCCGGAACCACCACCCTCTACGCTGGCCTAGTCCCGTTTTCTCCAGACTACTCTAACTGGTTGACCACAAAGCATTTGCCGCCTTAAGGTGGGTGCATGGTCAACGTTCGATCACGCCAGCTTGCTCCCACAGTTGGTTACTTGTGGGTTACTCGAGGCCTAAGCAACCGAGAGCATGGCCCCTCTGCCTACTCTGGGGGTCGGCCCCATGAAGATCCGCCTCGACAAGCGGAATAACGATGAGGCAGGCTATGAAAGACTGGGGAGTTGCTATCTGTAGGATACCCAGCTCACCTCTTTCGACCTGAGGATCTCTCCGACGGGCAAGTCTTTCGTCGCCTTTTACTGGAGCCGCGGCAGGCGACGCTTTTAGGTTCTTGGACAGTACGGCAAACTGACCTTGCCCCAGGCCCGGGAAGCGGCGCTCGACGGTGCCCCTCACCCGGGCCCTCTCCCCCGAGGGGGAGAGGGAGCTCTTCCGCACGCCGAGTCTCGCGACTCGAGGCTCGACTCGGTCAGGTCGCTTCGGTCTCCGCGTCGTCCTTGGCCAACGGCTCGGCGTCGCCCTCGGACGGGGCTTCGCCGCTGGCGTCGCTCGCCTGCGGTTCGTCCTTGGACTTGGCCTTGCGCTGGCGCACGCTCGGCCGCACGCGGTTCGCGAGTCCATCCTCCCCGGCCAGCCGGTAGAGGGACTCCAGCGTCCGCGCGATCCACAGGAAGATGGCATCGAACTCCGCGATCGCCCGGTCGCGATCGATCAGCGTCGCCTGCGCTTCCTTCACCTCGCGGCCGACGTCGACCAGCGCCGTGCGCAGGCTCTCGACGTCCGGCACAAGCGCCTGGGCCATCTCGACCGGCGCCAGGGCGGCGGCGCCGAATTGCGACACGGGCAGCACCAGACTTGGATCGTTCAGGCGCTGGATCAGGCGATCCGCCTGACGCAGCAGGGACTCCGGATCCCGGGCGATCCGCCGCGGGAAGCCGAGCAGCTCGATGTCCTCCGGCCGGTAGATGCCGGCGAAGGCCGAGCGCATCCCGACCATCTGCGAGCCGAGTCGCGCCAGAAAGCGATCGCGTCGCCCTCGGGGCTCGGCGTCGTCGGCGAGCTCGTCCACGTGGGCCTGCTCGGCCGCTGCCATCTGCTCCTTCCGGCCCTGCAAAAGGTCGAGCAGGAAGAGCTGCAGCTGCCAGAAGTCCGGGATCTCCCGGCCTTCGGGCAGCAACGTCTGAAAGCGGACGCTGACCACGTCCGCCACTCTCTGGCCATGGTGCCGGATGGCATTCTCCACGGCCTCACACTGTCTCAGTCGATCTTTGACCATTCGCAGAAACGGCATGAGACGCTCTCCTTTCCTGGCCACCCGGCACGTTCGCGCCGGTGGCCGGTGCTCGCGTCGCGACATTGCGGCGCGTGTGGGAAGGAGCGTAAAGAAGAAAATCGAAAACGGCGCGACGGTAAATCCCAGGCTCCGGTCAGGCCTCCCCTTCATTTCGTTGAAAACGCCCGATCCGGCGTCGTCTCAGCTCTTTCAGGCGCCTCGCCGGGCTTCGCGACGCCTCTTCAGGCCGCCAGACCGTCCTCGGATTCCTGCTCCAGCATGCGGCACAGCTTCTCGCCCAGCCTGGCATCCTCCGGCGACCAGGCGATCGTCAGGTTCATGCCGTCGAGCGGCTCCTCGGCCCGCTCACCAAGCCGCTGAACGGCCTCTTCGGCCATCTCCTGAGCCTCCTCGAAACGACCCAGGCTGACCCTCATGATCATCTGGTAGAAATCGAGCCGCGCCCGCAGCGGCCAATCGCGCGGCCGGTCGGCCGCCTCGAGCTCGGCCTGCGCCACGCCATAGGCGTCGATCGCGCCCGCCGGATCGCCGACGTTGTTGCGGGTATTGCCAACCACCGTCCAAGCCCGCGCCCGGTAGGCCGGCAGCTCCTCGCCCAGGTTCGTCGCCACCGCGTCGACGCTGGGCGGCGCGAGCCGTGCGATCTCGACCGCCCGGCGCCGGTCGCGAATCTCGTAGACCTTGCGCTCGAGCAGCTCGAACAGCGCCGGCGTCGACATCGCGACCTGACCGCGCACCACCGCCTCGGCCTCC
>JBCCEE010000428.1:0-7603 GCA_039030415.1 Acidobacteriota bacterium | reverse complement strand
GCCGTGACGTAGGCTTCGACTTCGGCGCGCTGAGCGTCACGGGTGATCTGCTCGACCAGCGGCGACTCCGGCGCCAGAACGCAGTAGGTGGCGCCGAACAGGGTGTCCGGACGGGTGGTGAAGACCGAGAAAGACGCCTCGGAATCCGCAACGCGAAATTCGATATCGGCACCGATCGACTTGCCGATCCAGTTGCGCTGCATGTCCTTGACGCTCTCGGGCCAGTCGACCCCGTCGAGGTCCTGCAGCAAGCGCTCGGCGTAGGCGGTGATCCGCAGCATCCACTGGCGCATGTCGCGGCGCTCGACCAGATCGCCGGTCTCGACGTAGCGGCCGTCTTTGACCTCCTCGTTGGCCAGCACCGTACCGAGCGCTGGACACCAGTTCACCGGCACTTCGGCCAAGTAGGCGAGGCCGCGCTCGTGCAGCTTGAGGAAGATCCACTGCGTCCAGCGGTAGTAGTCGGCCTTCGAGGTGTTGATCTCGCGCCGCCAGTCGTAGCTGAAGCCGAGGCGCTTGATCTGGCGCGTGAAGGTGTCGGTGTTGCGCTTGGTGATGATCGCGGGATGCAGGTTCTCGCGCACCGCGGCGCGCTCGGCCGGTAGACCGAAAGCGTCCCAGCCGATCGGATGCAGCACGTGATGGCCGGTCATGCGCTTGAAGCGGGCGACGACGTCGGTCGCGGTGTAGCCTTCGGCATGGCCGACGTGCAGGCCGCTACCCGACGGGTAGGGGAACATGTCGAGCACGTAGTACTTGGGTTTCTGGCGCAGCTCGTCGAGGTCTTCGGGCGTCCGATAGACCTCGCGGTCCTCCCAGATTTGCTGCCATTTCGGCTCGATCTCAGCGGGGTTGTATCGCATGGCAAAAGGCTCTTGGTCGAGGGAAACCGGAGTCGGAGCGAGCTTGGAAGCTCTTGCGGCAAGGCGGGCAGGATAGCAAGCGGGCGGTTGTCGAAACAAGAGTTGGCGGCGGTGGCGTCCTCAACAGAGGTCGCTTCCGGCCCCCGCGTTCTACGTTGGGATGAGCGTGCGGCTTGGCGTTCCGGGGCGGCTCGGCTTCAGGGGATGTCCGAGGTTTTGGTATATGTTTTGCTTGATTCCTCGAGTGCGGTTTCGCCGCAGGGTGGAGTGTGCCTGGCCGAGGCGCGATCCCGCAGCGGTTTCGAAGTCGTCGCATCCAACGATCATGCTCGTGTCGATCATCAAAAACCTGCCTGTGCGCCGCGCTGCGCTGCGCGCTGTGGCTCTATTCACATGGGCTCTGTGCGCTTCGACCCTGTGCGCTTCGACCCTGTGCGTCATATTCTCCGCGCGCGTCGCTTCAGCCGACAGCTCTGCGCAGCTGCCGGCGTTCGGCGAGGTGGTCGACGTCAAGGTGATCAATCTCGAAGTAGCGGTCACCCGCCAGGGCAAGCGCGTGAGCGGCCTGCAGCCCAAAGACTTTCGTTTGCTGGTCGACGGTCGGGACGTCCCCATCGAGTTCTTCAGCGAAGTCTCGGACGGACGGGTGGTGAGGCATTCGGAGGGAGCGGCAGGGGGCAGGGGCGATGTCGCGCCGGCCCTACCTGCAGGGGACCGCGTTGGCACGCGCTATCTGCTGTTCATCGACGATGAGTTCTCGCTGCCTTCGAGGCGCAACCGAGTGCTCGCGAAGCTGTCCGATCAGCTGACCCTGTTGTCCCCCGAGGACCAGGTGGCGATCGTCGCCTTCGATGGTCGTCAGGTCGAGATGTTGAGCAGCTGGACGCGCTCGCTGTCGCGTCTCGAATCGGCCCTGGAAACGGCCCAAGAGCGTCGTGCCTATGGCCTGCAGCGCCGCAGCGAGCGCTGGCAGGTCTCGACCTGGGGGCGGCCCGGCTCGCGGACGCCCCGCGGCTCGAGTTTTTCGAGCACGGGCTTTTTGGGCCTCGGACGCGCGCTGGACGGCGCGGCACCGTCCGAGCTGCGGTATGCCGACCCGGGTAACCACGTCGCGCGGGTGGTGCGGGCCGCGGCTTCGGCCCTGCGGGGTTTCGCCCGCCCGCCGGGCCGCAAGGTCATGCTGCTGCTGGCCGGTGACTGGCCCGTTCCCGCATCCTGGAGTAGCGTCGACGGCCTGCGCCGTATCGAGGATCGACGCCAGCTGTTCGCGCCGCTGGTCGATACCGCGAACCGCCTGGGCTACACGCTGTATCCGATCGACGTCCAGGGTACGCTGAGCTTCACCGCCGGCAACGCTGAGTTTGGCCGTCGCCGGCGTGGTCTGAATCGCGCCTTCGTAACGCAGCAGGCTCGCGAGCTGGGGCGTGACGCCCTGCATCATCTGGCGGATCAAACCGGCGGCAAGGCGTGGTTCGCCGGCACGGCCAATGCGGCGCTCGAAAACGTCATCGCCGATACGCGGTCCTACTACTGGCTTGGCTTCACGCCGAGATGGCAGCAGGACGACGCCGGCTATCGCGTCGAGGTGAAGGTGCTCACCAAGGGCGTCAAGGCAAGGTCGCGCCGCAGCTTTCAAGATCTGTCGCGTCAGAATGAGGTCTCGATGTGGGTCGAGAGTGCTCACCTCTTCGATGCGCCGCTGGGAGACAACGCGCCGCTTGCGGTAGAGCTGGGAACGCCCGGCCAAGGGGGCCTGGGCAAGGTGCTGCTGCCGGTGCGTCTCGACATCCCTTTGGATCGGGTGACCGTATTACCCGAGGGAGGACGCTACGTCACGAGCCTGGAGCTCAGGATCGCCGCGACGGACGACGATGGCAACAGCGCTGACCTACCGGTCGTGCCGGTTCGGATCGAGCTGGCGGAGCCGCCGTCGCCTGGCGCCAAGAGCCAGTTCGAGACGGTCTTGAAGCTCCGCCGCAAGTCGCATCGGTTGTTGATCTCACTCCACGATCCAGCGAGCGGCGGATTTCTCTCGCGCCGTCTCGTCTTCGATCCCTGAATGCCGCTCATTCGCGTCAGCTGACCATCAAATCGAGCACGGGTAGGGTAATCTTTTACTGGCAGGTCTGAATTGAACCGCGTGGCTCTGTTCGAGCACCGTACCGCAACATGAGGATGGGTCGCATGAGAATCGAGAACATCGCGCTAGCAGTCCTGCTGCTGGTGACAGGGGGCTTCACAACGTCTCCTGCTGACGCGCAGGACACCAGCTTTGGGGAAGTGATCGACGTCCGGGTGGTCAATCTCGAGGTGGTGGTGCGCGAGAAAGGCGAACGCGTCACCGGCTTGAAACCTGAGGACTTCGTGCTCACTGTCGATGGTAAAGAGGTGCCGATCGAGTACTTCACCGAGGTCCTCGGCGGTACGGCGGTGGTGCGCGGTGACGAATCCGCTGGGGCGACGGTGCCGGCGTTGGCGCCAGGAGTCGAGGTCGGCACCAGCTACCTGGTGTTCATCGACGAGTATTTCGCGCTGCCGTCGGATCGCAGCCGCGTCGTGCGCAAGCTGATCGAGCAGCTGTCCTACCTGGGGCCGAAGGATCGCATGGCGATCGTCGCGTTCAACGGCACCAAGGTCGAGATGCTGAGCACCTGGAGTCAATCGGTGTCGGCGCTCGAGCGGGTACTCCAGAAAGCCATGGATCGGCCGGTCTACGGGCTGGCACGCCGCGCCGAGCAGCGTCTGTTCGAGTCCAGCCGCGACGTGCGTCCCGACCCGCTGGCGGGCACCCCGGACGAGGTGCTGCCGACCGATCTCGAGATCGACGAGCGGGTGCGCGCTGACGAGATCGTAGGACAGGTCGAGCGAGCGGTCTTGGCGGCCTCCTCGGCGCTGCGCAGTTTCGCCAATCCACCGGGGCGCAAGGTGATGCTGCTGTACTCGGGCGGCTGGCCTTACAACCCGGCGCAATGGGTGGTGCGGAGCCCCATTCGCGTGCTCAACTCGACGACGTTCGCGAGCGGTGATGAGATCTACGCCCCGCTCGCCGAAACCGCGAATCGGCTCAGCTACACGCTCTACCCGATCGATATGCCGGGGCTCGCTCCCGACAGCAGCTTGGCCGCGAACGTGGCGCGCGAAGAGGTCGACTTCGATCGCTTGGACTTCACCGAGCGCGAACGTGAAGAGGAAGCGACACTCTTTGCCCTGGCGCGAGAGACCGGCGGCAAGGCGCTGGTCGACGGCGCCAGCGCAACCGCCTTCCAGCGCACCTTCGAGGACACCCGGTCCTATTATTGGGTCGGCTTCACGCCCGCCTGGCAGGGCGACGACGCGTCCCACAAGATCAAGATCCGGACGCGCCGCAAGGAGCCCGACGTGCGCTCACGCAGGGGCTACTCCGACCTGTCGCGGCAGACCGAGGTGTCGATGATGGTCGAGAGCGCGCTGCTGTTCGGCAACCCGCCCGGCGCCTCGCCGCTCAACGCCCAGGTTGGCAAGGGCGAGCGTGCGGGGCGCAATCGCGTGCTGCTACCGCTCCGGGTGCTGATTCCGGTAGACGGCCTGACCTTTTTGCCCGTCGAAGGCGGCTACCTGGCTGACACCGAGCTGCGCATCGCGGTGCTGGACGAGGACGGCAACCGTTCCGAGATCCCGGTGATTCCGCTGGGTTTCAAGAGCCAGGACGAGCCGGAGCCGGGGAAGGGAACGATCTACGAGACCAAGCTCAAGGTACGCAAGAAGAAGCACGACCTGGTAGTCTCGCTCTACGACAAGCCCTCGGGCAGAATTCTGTCGACCAAGCTGGAGATCGATCCCAAGGTCCGCTGAGCAAGGTCCGCTGAGGCCGATCAGAGAAAATAGAGCTCGTCGTCGACCCGGGGCTTGCGGCTGCGCGCTGAGACGGCTTTCTTCAGCTTGAAGAAGTCGTCGAAGCTGTCGTCGTCCATGTCGTCACCCATCTCCTGCTCGAGGCTGTCCGGATCTTCGCCACGCTCCATGCGGGCTACGAGCTCTTCCATGCGGTCGCCCATTTCGAGCCCCGAGAGCTCGCTGAACCGGCGCATCATGTGGCCCATGGCGCGCGGATCCTCGTCGTTCTCGAACCGGCCCATCTCCTGCATCAAGGTGTCCATGGCGCCCTCGAGCTTGGACTCGTCGAGGCCGTCGATGGCCATGTCGTCCTCTTGCTCCGATCCCGAGTGCTTGAGCATGGCGAAGCGCGACGGCTTGCGCGCCAGCTCGGGGCGCTCGCAGCTCGGACACGCCGGCTGAGTGCTGGTGTCGATGCGCGCTGAGAAGAAGTTGAACAGGGCGTGGCAGTCGGGACAGTAGAACTCGTAGATCGGCATCGGGGGCTCCGGTCAGAAGAAAGGCGACGCGGTCGCGCCTCAACTCGCTCGAAATAGGCTAGAGACAGGGAGCTGACTGCGAATTATGTCCGGTCAACCAGACGATTCGTCACGCCAGACGTAAGGTTTTGAGCTTAGGGTCTCGCAATGCCGTCGACAATTCGGCCTCACGAGCTTCGCCCCGGAAGTATAATTCTGCGCCGCCATCGCGGCAGGCCGGCACCGTCGATCCCAAGGCTTGGATGGTTATGAGAATCGCCGCGAGAGGGTATCTCGCGGTCTTGCGAAAGGTGAGCTGAAGATGACCCATTGGACGCTGACTTCCTGGCAGCAGAAGGAAGTCAAACAACAGCCGATCTACCTCGACCAGGAAGCACTGGACCTCGCGGTCGGAAAGCTCTCCAGACTACCGCCGCTGGTCACCTCTTGGGAGATCGAGAGTCTCAAGAAGCAGCTCGCCGAGGCTTCAGAAGGCCGGCGCTTCCTGCTCCAGGGCGGAGATTGTGCAGAGGTCTTCAGCGAGTGCGAGTCGCCGATCATCGCCAACAAGCTGAAGATCTTGCTGCAGATGAGCCTGGTGCTGGTCCATGGCGGCAAACGGCGGGTGACCCTCGTCGGTCGCTTCGCTGGCCAGTATGCCAAGCCGCGATCCGACGACTACGAGACCCGTGACGATGAGACCCTGCCCAGCTACCGCGGCGACCTGGTCAACAAGATCGGATTCACGTCCGATGAGCGCGTCAACGATCCGCAGCGTCTTCTGCGCGGCTATGAGCGAGCGGCCCTGACGCTTAACTTCATCCGCTCGCTGGTCGATGGCGGCTTTGCTGATCTGCACCATCCGGAATACTGGGATCTCGACTTCGTCAAGCACTCCCCGAAGGCCAGCGAGTATCAGAGGATGGTCGAGAGCATCGGCGATTCGCTGCGCTTCATGGAGACCTTGGCGGGGCGTCAGGTCGGCGACATCAATCGTGTCGACTTTTTTTCGAGTCATGAGGGCCTGCACTTGCTCTATGAGCAGGCTCAGACCCGTCGCGTACCGCATCGTCCCGGGTGGTTCAACCTGGCGGCGCACATGCCGTGGATCGGCATGCGCACGGCGGATCCGGAGGGTGCTCACGTCGAGTACTTCCGAGGCATCGCGAATCCGATCGGTATGAAGATCGGGCCGACGATGGAGCCCGAGGTGCTGCTCGAGCTGATCGCGCGCCTCAATCCGCTGAATGAGCCGGGGCGCTTGACGTTGATCTGCCGGTTTGGCGCCGACAAGATCGCCACGGGTCTGCCGCCGCTCATCGAAGCCGTGCGGCGCAAGGGGCACCGCGTGCTGTGGTGCTGCGACCCGATGCACGGCAACACTATCCGCACGTCGGAAGGTATCAAGACCCGGCGCTTCGACCACATCATCTCCGAGCTCGAGCAGGCCTTCGACATCCATGCCGATATCGGAACCTACCTGGGCGGCGTCCACATCGAGCTCACCGGCGACAACGTGACGGAGTGCACCGGCGGGGCCCGCGGATTGTCCGACCAGGGGCTCAAGGAGTCTTATAAGACATTCGTCGACCCGCGTCTGAACTATGAGCAGGCGCTCGAGCTGGCGCTCTTGGTGGCTCAGCGCATGAGCCGGATGATCGATGCGGCTGCTATCGACGGACCGATGGTCTTCTAGCGCGCTCAGACGTTGCTCGAAGAGGAGCTAGCTCGAGACGCGCTCAGCCAGGATTTTCCACTCGCTGTCTTCGAGGACCAGGTCGAGGATCTTGCGGGTCCGGTCGCGATAGCTATCGGATTGGTAGCTCTGATCGAAGCTTACCTGGCCGCGGTCGGGCGCCAAGAGCTCGACCTGGAGGTTGGTGATGCCCACTTGAATGAAGTCGGGTCGAGAAATTCGATTGGCCCGCAGCTGCTCCCAGGCGTCTCGGCTCATAGCTTGCGGTGGCACGAATTGAGACGAGTAGAAGCGGACGTAGTCGGCGGGGCGCTGCTCGGCCCATGCCGTGGCCCAGGCCTCGGTCAGGTCGAGAAGCTGCTGACTGGGCATCTCGTCGCGAATCGGCGTCACCTCGGAGACGGGGGCAGGCTCTACGGTAGGAGTGGGCTCCTCGGCAGGAGCGGGCACTGAGGGGGCAGCTGGGGTAGTCGGCGCAGCTGAAACGGGCTCCGGCTCCTGGGCGCGGGCAAGCGCCGTTGAGCTGCTGCTCGAGTGCGAAAGGTAAAGGGCCGCCACCAGCGCGATGAAGGGAGCCGCGGCGACCGCGACTGCCGCCATGCGCAGCTGCTCCTTGGAGGGCCACCAGTTCGAGCTCTTGGCCTTGGCATAGCCGGCATAGGGGTAGAGCTTGCGAACGTCGCGACGCGAACCGCTCTGCGCTCGCCGGTCAG
>JBCCEE010000427.1:0-7641 GCA_039030415.1 Acidobacteriota bacterium | reverse complement strand
CCTGCGCGCCCTCCGCCGTCATCGGCTCGAAGCCGTCCCGCGCCCAGGAGTGGCTGATGCGCAGCCGCGTCGCTTCGCGCGAAGTGAACTGGCCGAGGGACGGCTTCGAGCCGATGACGGCGGAGGGCGCGCAGGCGGTCGAGGCGCTGCCACCCGCGCTCTCCGAGCTCATCCGGCGCGGTGAGGCCGTCCACTTCTCGAGCGTCCTCGAGTTGCAGCCGGCGGCGCGGGAGCAGGTCGCGAAAAGCGGCCTGAAGTCCAACCTGACGCTGCCGCTGGCGGTCGGTGACGACGTGGTCGGGGCGCTGGCCTTCGGGCTGTTCCGTCGCGAGCAGAGCTGGGACGACCACCTGGTGGGGCGGCTGAAGCTGGTGGCGAACCTCTTTGGCAGCGTGCTGTCGCGCCAGCGCTACGATGCCGAGGTGCGGGAGCTCACCGCTCAGCTGCGCTCTGAGAACCAGTATCTGCGGGATGAGATCGCCAGCACCCACGGCTTTCGCGAGATCGTCGGCCAGAGCCCGCCGCTCGAGGGGGCGCTCTACAAGGTGGAGCAGGTCGCCCCCACCGACGCGCCGGTGCTCATCCTCGGCGAGACCGGCACCGGCAAGGAGCTGTTCGCGCGGGCGGTGCACGACCACAGCCCGCGCCGCCAGCGCTCGCTGGTGAAGGTCAACTGCGCCGCGCTGCCGGCCACTCTGATCGAGAGCGAGCTCTTCGGTCACGTCAAGGGCGCTTTCACCGGCGCCACGGCGGCCAAAGCCGGACGCTTCGAGCTGGCCGATGGCGGCACCCTTTTCCTCGACGAGATCGGCGAGATGGAGCTCGATCTGCAGGCCAAGCTGCTGCGCGTGCTGCAGGAGGGAGAGTTTGAGCCGGTGGGCTCCGGCCACACCCGCAAAGTCGACGTGCGGGTGATCGCCGCCACCAACCGCGACTTCGAGCAGGCGATGGCGGAAGGGCGCTTTCGCTCCGACCTCTACTATCGCCTCAGCGTGTTCCCGATCGTGCTGCCGTCACTGCGCGAGCGGCCGGGGGACGTCCAGCTGCTGGTGCAGCATTTCGTCGAGCGCGGCAACCAGCGTTTGGGGCGGCGGGTGTCGCGCGTTCCGCAGCGGGCGATCGAGGCCTTGGAGGCCCACGACTGGCCCGGCAACGTGCGCGAGCTGCAGAACGTCGTCGACCGCGCGTTGATCCTCTCGCCGGGTGAAACCCTCGAGCTCGACGCGTCGTTTCTGGGCGGCGAGATCCGCAGCGAGCCGGTGGTTTCCGAGCCCGCCGAGCCCGCTGCCGAGGAGGTGGCTCTGCACAGCCTCGCCGAGGCTGAGCGGCGTCATATTCGCGGCGTGCTCGAAGCGCGGGGCTGGCGGATCAACGGCCCGGACAATGCCGCCGAGATCCTGGGCCTGCACCCCAGCACCTTGCGCCACCGGCTCAAGAAGCTCGGCATCACGCGTCCCGATTAGGAAGCGTACTGGCGCTGAATGAAGCGCCCCGGTGCTGGTTGAAAAGAGAGCGTCGCTTAGCGCGTTCGCTGAGGTCTGACGATGGCGTAGCCGATCCGGACGGGTCGGGCGCTGGCTCGCGGTGACCACGAGTACTCGGCCTCCTGTCGGTCGGCGGCGGTGACGCCGTAGTCGTCGAGCAGCGCCGCCAGGCTGTCGGACGGTCCGAGCTCCGGCACCCAGACGGCGAGGAAGCCATGGCGGTCGAGCTCGGCGCGATCGACCCAGGGCGCGCGCACGGAGCTACCCTCGAGCATCACCGAGGGCCTGGACGGCGCGGTGAGGGCGACCAGGCCGGCTTCCCACGGTGGACCGGCGAGGATGCGGAGCGGCGCGCCGATGGCGTCCTCGAAGCGACGCGTCAGGTCTTTGGCGATCTCGGCCTGCGGCCACTGGATGCGGCCCGGCTCGTCGTTCCAGGTGGGGCGCGTGGCGGCGATCGCGGCGTAGGCGATCGGCACCAGGATCAGCAGGGTCGTCGCGAAACGGGTGATGCGACGCAGGCTAGAGGCGTCGAAGCGGCCGGGCAGCCAGGCCAAGATCAGCAGGCCCGAGAGGCTGTACATCGGCGTGCCCCACATGTCGCGCAGGCCGGCTCCGAGGAAGATGGCGAGCAGGCAAAACAGCAGGGTCGGACCTAGGCCGAGCGCCGTCAGGAAGTTGCGGGCGCGTCGAGCGTCGTCGCTACCCGCCTCTTTGCTACCCGTCTCTTTGCTACCTGCCTCTTTGCTAGCCGGTGCGTCGCGCGCTCCGCGGCCGAACAAACCGGCGACCCCGGCCATGATCAGCAGCATGGCGTGGGCCACCAGCTGAGCGAGCAGGAAGTCGGGCCACGGGTCGGACTCGACGCCGGTGGCGCGCATCATGGCGTTGTCGAACGGCAGGAAGCGGGTGGAGATCAGGTAGTGGGCCTGCGGCGCGGCGACGAGCCCCGCCAGCAGAAGGGCTAGCCAGGCGCCGGGTCTTCGCAGGCGGGCGCGGGCCTTGGGATCGACCAGCAGCCACAGGCCGGAGGTTACGAGCAGCAGTACCGAGGTGTATTTGACCCACAGCACCAGACCGCACGCGATCCCGAGAGCGACCCACCAGCGCGTCTGGTCCGATGCCACCGCTCGCCACAGCGCCCAGCTGATGAACGCCCACAGCGGACTCTGCATGACGTTGTGGTTGAGCTCCGGCGTGGTCCACGAGTTGTAGAGCAGGCCGGTGAGCAGCAGGGTGCCGGCGAGGGCGCGGGGGGCGCCCAGCAGCTCGCGACCCAGCCGGAAGACGCAGACGAAGGCCGTGACGATGCACAGCTGAGCGATGACGTAGGCCGGCCAGATGGCTCCGCCGGTCAACCTTCGGCTGGCGTCCAGGATGAGGCCCGGCAGATTGGGGTGCTTGAAGGTGGCGACCACGCCCTCGCGTCCCCAGACGTACATCTCGACGACGTCGAGCGGCGGTGCCGAGTGGCTGAGGGCAGGCGCCAGGCTCCAGCCCGCGAGCTGCAGCAGGCACAGCTGGGTTAAGGTCCGGGCCAGCCCTGGCGAGTCGTCCTCAGACGGGTATCTCACCGTCAGGCGAATGCATGGGCGGGAGAGCCCGTTGGCTCCACGCTGGCGGCGGGATCGGCGCTTGCGGGATCGAGATCGATCCGTCGGCCGAAGATCGCCAGCCAGAGAATGAAGACCACGACCCCCGAGGGTTGGATCGCCTTGGCGTGCTCGAACACCGGCAGCAGGGCGCGTTCCGCCGCGCCGGTGCCGAGCAGCGCGGTCAGCCACCAGGCCAGCCAGGCGATCCGTCGCTCCCAGCTGCCGCGCGGGCTGACCAGAATGGCCCAGGAGGCGAACGGTGCGATCAGGCCGTAGGTCAGGCGCTCGGTGCCGGGCCCGAACAACAGCTGCCAGGCGACCCAGGCGGCGAGGGTGAGGGTCAGCAGGCGGCGGATAGATGGATCGCGCCGCCGCTGCCACTGGCACCACAGAAAGACGACGCCAGCGGTGGCGAGCTGGAGGATCTGGTAGGCGCTCGGGTCGACCGGCTGGATCTCTTCCCAGATCGTCCAGGCGTCGCGATTGCCGGGCCAGCGCAGCTTGGAGGTGTAGATCAGCGAGGCGTAGTACTCGCGGTACATGGCCAGGACCCAGTCGCGCGAAGCGGTCAGGAACGGAATCAGCGCCAGGCCGGCACTGACCGCCATGAAGCGCGGGATCAGCGGCTTGGGCCAGAAGCTGGCGAGCAGCATCAGCAGGGCAATCGGCCATAGCTTGATGAAGAACGCCGCCGCCAGCATGGCGGCCGCCGGCCACCACTGCCGACGGTAGACGGCGACGGCGGCGAAGATCGCCAGCGCCAGCAGGTGCGAGTTGCTCTGCCCGGACCAGATGCCGCGCACCGAGCCCGCCACCGCCAGCACCAGAAACATACCCTCGCGTCGGGTGTCCCAGGTGCCGGGTAGCAGCTCGCGCACCAGGGTGTGGAGCGCCCACAGCAGCAGCGCAATGCCGAAGAACGTCCACACCACCGATCCCACCAGCATCGGCAGCAGGGCGAAGGGCGTCAGCAAAATGGCGAAGGTCGGGCTGTAGCGAAACAGGTCGATGCCTTCGTAGCGTGCGTAGAGGTTCTCTTGCTGCCACCAGTGGTGGCTGGCGGTGTGGAAGATCGGGTAGACGCTCTTCTGGTCGCCGTCGGTGAACATCTTGACGATGTAGGCCACGGCGAGGAGTGACCACAGGATGACAGCGGCACGCATCCAGGGCTCGGCTGGGAATTTGATCTTCATCCGGTCCGCCGTCTTGGGTAGCGCGCGGCAGGCAGCGCGCAGAGTGATTGCTGAGGGAAGTCAGCGAATCATAGCCGCGGTCCGGCGTCCCGCCAAGACGGATCGGGGCTAGCCCGTGGCGACGCGATCTGGCCTACTTGGGGTCGCGCCAGCGGCGGTGCCCCCACAGGTATTGGTCGGGGGCGGTGCGGATCGCCTCCTCGAGGTGGTGGTTGATGGTCTCGAGGATGTGGCGCACGTCGTCCTGTTTCTTGCCGGTCGGTGCGTGCTGGATGAGCGGCGAGCTGAACAGCTCGAAATGGAGCGGCCCGGTGCGCCGGCAGGCGGCGAAGCACAGCGGGGCGCGGGTCACCAGATGGAGCATAGCGGCGGTCTTGTGGGTCGCCGCCGGGTGGCCGAAGAAATCTACCCGCATGCCGCCGGCATGGGCATGCTGGTCGGTCAGCAGAGCCAGGATCTCTTTGTCCTTGAGCACCGCCAGCAGGCGTTGCGGATCGCTGGCAGACTTGGGAATGGTGCGGAAACCGTAGCGTGGCTTGCGGCGTTTGACGAATTCCTCGACGCGCGGATTGTTCATCGGCCGGGTGATGCCCGCCACCGGCTTGTAGCGCGACAGCAGCTGGGCGGCGAGCTCCCAGTTGCCGAAGTGGCCGGAAACCATGATCAGCGCCTGCTCGGGATCGTTCAGCACCGCCTCGACGTCCGGCGCGAGGCGCAGGGTGACGTGCTCGCGCCAGCGACCGTCCTCGAGCAGCTCGGCGGACTTGAGCGACTCGATCGCCACCAGGCCCATGTGCTGGGCCGAGCGCAGGGCGAGATCCAGGGCGCGCTGCGGGTCGCTCTCGATGCCGCTGCGCAAGATGTTGTCGCGCGCCACCCGGCGTCGATTGCGATCGACCACGAACCAAAGGTGCGCCAGGCGCTCCACCAGCCAGCTCGCTCCCGCATGCGGCAAGCGGTCGATCATGCCAACGAATGCTCGCAGCAATCCGTATTCGACGAGATGTCGCAGCTTGATCAAGCGGTTGGCTCCTCGCGGGAAGGTGGGGCGGTGGGGTGTTGGCCGGGCGTCCAGGTCTGGCCGAGTGTTACGGTCTGGCCGAATGTCACGGGTCTGGCCGAACGTTACGGGTTTGGCCGGATCGCCAGCTCGATGTATCCTATGAGGCCGCCTGCCGGCGGTGCAATGCGTGCGAAAGGATAGGCAGGCATCCTTCCCGCCGCCAGTTTCCCCGTCGCAACCCCGGTCAGCCCGCCTCGCCCGAGGCGCTCACGGAGCTACCCGTGGTTGCAAGTTGTTGGTCGAGGAACCGTCCCGTGGCTCGTTCTGTGCCGCGAGCCTCAATCCGCGCTTCGCGCTCCGCGCGAGGCCATGCGACAAGGACCTTTCGATTTGCCCCAGCTCGAAGCCCCTTCTCTAAAGCAGCAGCCCGTTTCGGTCACCCGCAAAATGGCAGCGGCGCTGCCCAAGCTTCAGGCCCAGGCGCGCAGCAGCGGGCTGAAGATCCATCATCTCGGCGCGGGCTATCCGCATCCTGAGGTGACGGATCCGCGGGCGTTCCTGGCCCACCAGAGACGCTACGTCGAGCACCTGGCCAAGGGCAATGGGGCGACGGAAGATCCGGAGCTGGCGAGCATTCTGCGCCAGGCGTTCTCCTACACCGACACCCTGGGGCCGGCGAGCACGCGCCAGCTGTTCGCTGGCGTGTACGGTCGCGATTGGGACGTCGAGATCGATCCCGATCACTTGATTCCCACGGTGGGCGCCACCGGCGGCATCAACCTGCTGTGCTCGCTCTTCGAGCGCCCGGGCCAGCCCGTCGCCTACCTCACCGACGCACCGACCTACGCCGGCTTCATGGCGCGGGCGCTGCTCTGTCAGCACGCCGCCATCTACAGCGTCGAGATGGATGACGAAGGCCCGATCATCGAGCGCTTCCGGGCTCAGATCCGCCAGGCCCGCGCCGACGGCTACTCGGTGCCGTTCTACTACACGGTGCCGGACGGTCACAATCCCGCCGGCTTCTCGTTCTCCCACCGCCGGCGGGAAGCGATACTCGAAGCGGCGCGAGACGAGGGCGTGCTGATCGTCGAAGACGCCCCCTACGTCTACATCAGCTATGCCGACCCGGCGCAGCGGCCGCGTCCCTTCTTCGCCATGGATCCGGAGCAGGCCGTTCACGTGTTCACGGCGTCCAAGATCGGCTTCCCGGGTCCGCGGATAGGGTTCACCTATTCCCGAGCCAGGGTCGCGATCGCCGACGGTGAGCGCGCCTTGACCGAGCTGCTGTTGACCGAGGCCAGCGCCGACACCCTGTTTCAGAACCCCTACGCTCTGCGTGGCTTCGAAGCGCTGCTGGTGGACGAGGCGTTCGAGCCGCGGCCGTCGCTGTGGCCGGTGGCGGAAGAAAAGCTGGCGGTCTACCGCGAGAACCGGCAGATCCTGCTGGACGGCTTCGACCGCCATCTGGGGCCGCACCGCGACCGCTTCCATTGGACCGAGCCCGCTGCCGGCTTCTTTTCGGTGCTCACCTTCCGCGATCCGGGCATCACCACCGACGATGCCTTCATGGCCCGGCTGGTGTCCGAGCACGGCGTCGTCGCCATCCCCATGTACGACTTCTATCCGCCCGACGCCAAGCGTCGCGATCCACGCGCCGGGCTGGATCAGATCCGCGTCTCGTTCTGCTTCAGCGAAAGCTTCGGTGAGAATCGCCGCCGCGATCTGCAGGAAGCCGTCGAGGCGCTGTGCGCTGCGGTCCTCAGTGTCTCGAGTTGAGTCGAGCCTTTGGGATCGGTTCTCAAAAAAGACTCCGGCTAGCACAAGATCGAGCGAGCCTTTTCCGTCTTCTATAGGTTGAGGCGTTTGCTCGAAGTCCGTGTGGCCTTCCGGCGGCGCCGCAACCGCCTGGAGGACGGACTATGGACTCGGACGCTCGCAAGCCGCTGCACAAAGCTTTGGACCGCAGCCATCGGCTGCTGTTCAGAGCTTTGTGCGGTGGCTTGCGAGCGTCCGAGTCCATGGTCCGTCCTCCAGGCGGTTGCGGCGCCGCCTGAAGGCCACACGGACTTCGAGCAAACGCCTCAACCTATAGAAGACGGAAAAGGCTCGCTCGATCTTGTGCTAGCCCGATTCTTTTTTTGAGATCGCTCGAGCTCACCACAGCCTAGAAGGCTTCGAGCGGATTGCGGCGCTCCGGCCGGGAGAGACCGTAGCTCCAAACTCGGGTGCTAATGCTCAGCGCCGGCGAAGACCTCGTCAAGCGTCGCCGAGGCAAGCAGTCGACTCGACCAGTCGAGCAGCTGATCATTATCGGCAGCCTGGATGCGACGCACCGTCGCAGTGTCCAACGAGCCGAACTTGCCCTT
>JBCCEE010000426.1:0-7662 GCA_039030415.1 Acidobacteriota bacterium | reverse complement strand
TGCTGCGGCGCGGGTGACACAGGTGGAGTGACGCCACTTTCGTTACGCGATCAGAGGGTGGTCGCTGCCACCGGTGACACGGCCCTTGGCGCGAGAAGATCTGAGCCGTGCCACCGGTGGCACGGGACTTCTGGCGAGAAGTTCTGGGCCGTGTCACTAGTGACACAGGCGTCTGGGTGAGAAGAAGTGTTCCCTGTCACTAGTGGCAAAGGCTGAAAAGTGAGAAGAAGTGTTCCCTGGAGGGCCCTCGGAACGCCCTGTGTCGAGAAGAAGTGGGCTTCCGGCGGCCAAAGTTGGCCATTTTCTGAGAAGAACTGGGCTTTTTGAGAAGAAGTGTTCCCTGCTGCTGAGAAGAACTGGGCTTCTTTTGACCTCGGAGCGCCAGAAAGTGAGAAGAAGTGTTCCCTCGGCTCGGCCGGATCGCGAGGTGGGGCGCGACCCTGGCGAATGGGCTGGCTCGGAGGCTGGTGTAGGATGACGACGTAGCGTTCTTCGACCGACCTCAGGAGCTTTTGCCCATGTCCGTGATCCTCTTTGTTGTCCTTGGATTGGCCGCGCTCATGCTGGTGTTGAGCCTGGTCAAGAAGCTGGTCAAGCTGGCGTTCACCGCGATCACTCTGCTGCTGGTGGCGGGTGGTATCTGGTATCTGTCGCAGCAGAGTCCGGAGGTGGCGGAGTCTCTGGAGCGCGCCAAGGGGCAGGCGGCGGATACGTTCGAGGAGGTCGCCGGTCAGGCGGCGGAGCGGGCCGCGGAGGTCATGAAGGAAGGCGCCGAGCAGGCGGCGGACAAGGCGGCCGAGCTGATGAAGGAAGGCGCCGGCGCGGCGATGGAGAAGGCGGCGGAGGCGCTGCAGGAGGACGAGGCGCCGGCGGCGGCGGAGGAAGAGGAGAAGCAGGACGGGACGTCGACGGAGTAGGCCCTAAGCCGAAGCCGCCGCGATCGCCGGGTGGACTTTTTCCATCTCCACCGCCACCAGCTTGGAGACGCCGCGCTCTTCCATGGTGACGCCGTAGAGCGAGGAGGCGACTTCCATGGTGAGCTTATTGTGGGTGATGATGAGGAATTGGGTCTCGCCCGCCATCTCTTTGAGGGTCTCGACGAAGCGTAGGACGTTGACGTCGTCGAGCGGCGCGTCGACCTCGTCGAGGATGCAGAAGGGCGACGGCTTGGTCTCGAACAGGGCGAAGAGCAGGGCGATGGCGGTGAGGGCCTTTTCACCACCGGAGAGCAGCATGATGTTCTGGGGCCGCTTGCCGGGGGGGCGAGCGATGATCTCGATGCCGGTCTCTAGGATGTCTTCTTCGTCGAACAGCCGCATCTCGGCCTCGCCGCCGCGGAACAGGCGGGTGAAGAGCTCGCCGAATTTGGCGTTGACCTGGGTGAAGGTGTCGCGGAAGCGGTCGGAGGAGGTCTCGTTGATCTCCTGGATGGTGGCCTGCAGGCGACGCACGGACTCGGCAACGTCCTGACGCTGCTTGGAGAGGAACTCCTCGCGCTCGAGCTGCTCGTCGTACTCCTTGGCGGCGAGCACGTTGACCGGGCCGAGACGCTCGAGGATGGCCTTGCAGCGCGCCATGTCGGCCTCCAGGCCGCTGAGCTCGGCGGGTGACAGGTCGGGGATCTCGACTTCGTCTTCGACCAGCACGAAGGGCTTCTCGGCTTCGCCGTCGGCGGTCTCGGCTTCGCCTTCGCTGTCCTGGGCTTCGGCTTCGGCGTCCTGAGCTTCGCCTTCGGCGTCCTGGGCTTCGGCCGCAGCGGCGGCCTCGTCGCCTTCGCTTGCTTCGTTGACCCCTTCGGTTGCGGCTTCTTCGGTGGCTTCGCTTTCGTCGCTGGCCTCTTCGGTGGCCTCGGCGCTCGCCTCGATGCCTTCGGCCTCGGGCTCCTGTTCGAGCGTGCCGGGGATGGCGAGCCGGAAGGCTTCGCGGTAGTTCTCTGACAGGTGCTCGGCGTCTTGGCGGACGCCGGCGCGCTCGATCCGCAGCTTCTCGATGCGGCCGCGCAGCTCTTCGCGCTCGCCGCGGGTGCCCTGAATCAAGTCTTCGAGGCCGCGGATCTCGGCGCGCTTCTTGTCGAGCTTCTCCTGCTGCTCGAGCACCGCCTCCTGGGCTGCAGCTTTGCCCTCCAGGGCGGACTGCAGCTCGTTCTCGGCCTGCTCGATGGCCGCCTCGAGCTCGGCCAGACGGCGCTGCAGCAGCTCGTCTTCGCGGCTCCAGATCTCCAGCTGCTCGTGGGCGTAGGTGATCTGGCCGCGGATGCGGGTGGCTTCCTGGTTGTGGGATTCGAGGCGCTCTTCGAGCAGCTCGTAGCGGCCGCGGCGGCCGGCGGCGACGGTGCGCAGGGCCTCGCGCTGCTCTTTGACCTCTTCGACCGCCACCTGCGCCTGCTCGGCGTCGTCGCGCAGGGTCTGGTGCGACGCCTCGGTCTGCTCCAGGCGCTCGCTGAGCTGCTGGTGCTCTTCGCCATAGGCTTCGAGCTCGCCGGCGATCTGCTCGCTCTCGGCGTTGATGCCCTGCAGCTCGTCGTCGAGCTTTTGGTGGCGCTTGGCGGCGTCCTGGCGCCGCGCCTGGGCCACCGCCGACTCGCGCTGCAGCTGGCCGATCTCTTTCTCAAGCCGGTTGATCTCCCCGGCGTGGCGGGTGCGCTCTTTGACCAGGTTGGCCAGCAGCTCGTTGGTCTGCTCCAGGCCGTGCTGGCACTCCGGGATCTCCTGGGCGATCGACTCGAGCTCGCTCTCTCGGGCCAGCACGCCGGGGGCGGCCTCGTTGCCCTGAACGTGCAGCGAGCCGCCCTGGGCCCACAGCCGATCGCGCGACACGAAGGCGACGCCGGGGTGCTCCGCGGCCAGGCGCTGGGCGTCCGCGGCGGTTTCTACCAGGTAAGCCGGCGGCAGCGAGCCGGTGAGCTCCGCATTGAGGCCCAAGGCGTCGGCCAGGGACTCGAGGGCAGCCGGATCGTCGACTCTCGGGGCGCTGTCGGTGGCGGCCAGGGGACGCAGGAAGATGCCGGAGCGGCCGACCTCGGCCAGGCTGCGGGCCAGGGCGATGGCGTCGTCGTCTTCGCTGAGCACCACGGCGTCGGCCAGGTCGCCGAGGAAGTGATCGATGAAGTCTTCCCAGCCCTCGCTCGGCACCACCTGGTCGGCCAGGAAGCGCGGCGCTTCGATGCCGGCTTGGGCGAGGGACTTTTCGAGCGCGCGACGGCGCTTGGCATGCTCTTCGGACAGCTCCACCAGGATCCGCTGGCGCTGCTCGAGGCCGACCAGCCGGTTCTCGAGCTGGCGCGCCTCGTCGCTGGCTTCGGCCTCGCGGCCCAGCAGCTTTTCGAGGCCGTCGGCGTAGTCGTCGCGCGACTTGGTGTGGGTGGTGAGCCCTTCGTTGATGCCGGCGATCTTCTGCTCGGCGCTGTCGAGCACGCTGGTGGCTTCGCCGAGGGCGCGCTCCAGGCGGGAGCGCTCTTCGCCCAGGAAGCGCTGGCGGTAGGTGCGGCGCTCGATCTCCACCTGGGCCTGCTGCAGCTCGCTGCGCAGGCCCTCGACCTGGGTGAGGGCCTCGGCCAGCTCCTGGCGGATGGCCTCGGTGCGGGCGGTGGCCTCTTCGACCTTCACCTGGCAGGCGGCGATCTGCTCGTCGTCTAGGGCGACGGCTCGCGCCGCCTCGTCGCGCTCGGCGAGCAGCTCCTTAGAGCGCTCGTCGAGGTTGCCGAGGGAGTGCTGGAAATCGCTCGACTGACGGCGGCGCTCGTCGGCCTGGGAGCGGCCCATGGTGAGGCGCTCGGCGACCTCGTCGCAGCGCTGGCGCGAGCCCTTGATGAACTCCTGCCGGCCTTCGATGGTGGCGGCGAGCTCGGCCTGGGCCTCGTGACGCTCGGCGAGCTCCATGGCCAGCTCGTCGAGCGTCTCGCGATGCTCGGCCAGGCTGGCCTCGTTGTCCGCCAGCCCAGCGGTGCGCTTGGCGTCTTCTGAGGTGAGGCCGGCGAGCTCCTCGTCGAGCCCGCCGAGCTGGCCACTCAAGCGCGACCAGCGGCCGAGCAGCACCTGCTTGAGCAGCACCTGGTATTCCTGCTCGCGGGCCTGGTAGCGGCGGGCGGCGGACGCCTGGCGCTTGAGGGAGCGCAGCGAGCGCTCGACCTCGGAGACGATGTCGTCGAGCCGCAGGAGGTTGGCGGTGGTCTCTTCGAGCTTGATCTCGGCGATGCGCTTGCGCGCCTTGTAGCGCGTGATGCCGGCGGCCTCTTCGAGCAGCTTGCGGCGCTCCTGCGGCTTGCCGGACAGGATCATGCCGATCTTGCCCTGCTCGATCACCGAGTAGGCGCGGATGCCGAGGCCGGTGTCCATCAGCAGGTCTTTGATCTGCTTGAGCCGCACTTTTTTGCCGTTGAGGCGGTACTGGCTCTCGCCGGAGCGGAAGACGCGCCGGCCGATGGTCATCTTGCCGTCGACGGCGCCGGCGAAGTCGGGACTCGCCTTGAGCGTCAGCGAGACCTCGGCCATGCCCAGCGGCTTGCGCTTGGCGGAGCCCGAGAAGATGACGTCTTCCATCTTCGAGCCGCGCAGCGATTTGGCGCTCTGCTCGCCCAGCACCCAGGTGATGGCGTCGGACAGGTTGCTCTTGCCGCAGCCGTTGGGGCCGACGATGGCGGTGACGCCGTCGGCGAATTTGACGTCGACGGGGTCGACGAACGACTTGAAGCCGGAGATGTCGAGGCTGTGGAGCTTCATGGGCTTTGGGGGCGCTTGAAGAGAGCTGCGCAGGGTTACGAATTGGAGCGATCACAGGGGATAGGGATCGCAGATCTTCAACGGGCAGACGCGAGAAATTAACAGAGTGGCGATATGCGAGGCAAGAGGCAAAACCGCAATCCGTGGAATCTACGCCGGGGTCGACCGCAAGATGTGGGGTTTGATGCGGATCGGAGAAAATCTGCTGTGGCAAGGCTTGCTGATATAGCGGGTCGAGCATATCGTCGGGTTTCACGGTAGGGTGTCTCATTTGACGGCCACCGACCAGAAGAGCGGGCTGCTACGGATTCGAGCGAGTTGTCGATGAACGCAAGGGGGCGGACGAAAGCAGAGGCGCGGCGAGGTTTTCGCCTCCGGAGGCGGGATGGGAGCACGCTCCTCAGCTGGCTCTGGGGTTTGCTGGTCACCCTGGCGCCGTGGCCCCACGCCATCGAAGCCCAGCCCGCGTCGGCCTACGACGAAGTCGGGAATTTCTACCTCCAGAGCTTCGGACCCGAGGACTACGGCTGGCACCCACAGAACTGGGGCGTGGTACAGGGTCCGAACGGCCTCGTCTATGTGGGCAACGGGAAGGGCGTGCTCGAATACGACGGTGTCTCCTGGCGGCGGATTTTGCTGGCCAATCGGACCGCCGGGGCCGCGCTGGCCGTGGATGCCGACGGGCGGATCTTCGTCGGTGGGGATGGGCTGGGCTATCTCGCCCCGGATGAGCACGGGCGCATGCAGTATGTCTCGCTGCTCGATGAGCTGCCCGCCGAAGACCGCAAGCTCGGCACCATCCGGCGCGCTGAAGCGACCTCGGACGGCGTCACCTTCTTTACCGGTGACCGGCTCATTCGCTGGAACGGGCGAGAAATGAAGGTCTGGCGTGCCGAGACGGCGTTTCGCCTGATCTATGTCCTGGACGACGTGCTCTACGCCCGCCAAGAGGGTTTCGGTCTGATGCGCATCGAGGGCGACGCGCTCGTCATGGCGCCGGGCGGCGCCTTTTTTCGTGGCAAACAGATCTATGGCCTGCTTCCCGGGCCCGACGGGAGCCATCTGGTCTTCACCCGGCAGCAGGGAATCTTCCAGTGCTCCGCCTCGGAGCGCGCCGCGGCAGGCTCTCGCGACCCGGTCTGCACGCCTTTCAACCCCGGCCTGACCGACCTGCTCATAGAGCTGCAGGCCTACTATGCCGTGGCCTTGCCAGGCGGCCTTCGGGCTATCGGGACCCTGCGGGGCGGCGTGATCCTGCTCGATCAGGAGGGACGGCTGCTGCGCATCCTGAACGAGGCCTCGGGGCTGCCCAGCAATACGGTCTACTCAGCCTATGTCGACCGCGAGGGCGGGCTGTGGCTGAGTCTCAACGGCGGGTTGGCCCGCGTCGAGATCGGCGCGCCGCTATCCTACTGGGACAAGACTTCGGGTCTGCGCGGCAACGTGACGGACATCGCGCGGCACGAGGGCCGCCTGTACGCGACCACGGAGCGGGGAGTCTACGGGTTGATGCCCGCCGAAGAGGGCGCCGCCCCGCGCTTTCTGTCCTCCAAGGCTCTCTCCGCCCACTGCTGGACGCTACTGTCGACGCCGCAGGGACTCCTCGCCGGCTGCTGGAGCGGCCTCTTCAACCTCGACAACCAGCAGCAGCTGTGGTCGATTGGCTCCAATAGCGTGTTCGCGCTCCACCGCAGCCGGCGGGATCCGGAGCGGCTCTACCTGGGGCTCACGGACGGCTTGGCCCGGATGCGCCTGCGCGACGGGCAGTGGACCGACGTCGAGCGCATCGACGGCATCGACTCGAGGATCTACTCCATCGTCGAGGACGACCTGGGGCGGCTGTGGGTCGGTACCGCCGCGGATGGCGTGATCCGTCTCGAGCCAGTTGTTTCTATCTCGGACGCCTCTGCCTCGGGCGAGCCTGCCCTGGACGAGCCTGCCTCGGAGGACTCTGCCTTGGAGGACTCTGCCTCGGACGAGCCTGCCTCGGACGCCTCGGGCGCGGGCGATTTGATTTTCACCTCGTTCGGCGCCGCCGACGGTCTGCCGGTCGGGACGACCCGGGTGAGGCAGGTCGCCGGCCGGATGGTCGTCCTGTCCGAGCCCGAGCGCAGCTTGTGGCGGCTGGATGCCGAGGCGACCGGCTTCGTGCGCGACACGTCTTTCGACGACGTGATGCCCGAGGGGCCGGATGGCATCGACGAGCTGATCGAAGACGACCAGGGTCGGGTGTGGATCGCCGCCGGAGCGGCCTCGGGCGTGGCGCACCCGGCACCCGAGGGCGGCTACACGTGGGCGCCCACGGCGCTGCGCCGAGCCCCGCCGACGGCCGCTTATTCGCTGCACCTCGACGCCGATGGCTCGCTGTGGCGTGGTGGCGCGAACGAGCTGGTCCGCTACGACACCCGCCGCGCGCTGGATCGCTCCGCGAGCTACCCCGTGTGGATCCGGCGCGTCTCCGCCGCCTCCGGCACGACGCTCTCCACCGCCTCCGGCACGACGCTCTACGACGGCCGGTCCGGAGATCTCCAGGCCGAGCGGCCTTACCGGGACAATACTCTCCGGTTCACCTTCGCCGCGCCGCGCCACGACGCGTCCGCGCGTACCGAATACCGAGTTCGCCTCGAGGGTCGTGGCCTGGCCGCGAGAGGCGAGGACTGGTCGGCCTGGACCAACGAGACCTACAAGGATTACACCGAGCTGTGGGAAGGACGCTACGTCTTCAGCGTCCAGGCGCGCGACGTCTACGGTTATCTCAGCCGGGAGGACAGCTTCGCGTTTCGCATCCTGCCGCCCTGGTACCGCAGCGGCTGGGCCTACGGCAGCTACCTGCTGCTGCTCGCCGGCGCGCTGTGGGGCACCTACCGGGCGGCCTATCGGGCCCAGCAGCGCAAGCTCGAGGCCCAGCGGCGGGTCAACCGCCAGCTGCGCGAGGTCGACAAGC
>JBCCEE010000425.1:0-7674 GCA_039030415.1 Acidobacteriota bacterium | reverse complement strand
CGCCAAAATTCACCAATCCTCAAGGGCGGACAACAGCAAGGATGAAGGGGCCCAGCCTATCACTCCAGTGTAAATTGCAAGCTGAAAACCACGAGCCCCGCGTTTCGCAGCTTCTGAAGGTGTTCATCCGGAATCAGCATTTGTGAATGCTAAGCCTAGAGGAACGACTCCGCCAGAGATCTAGCCCGCAGCTCTCAAGAGCCGCGAGCCTTCGCGAACAGTTTCGCCGCTATGAAGCCCACGATGACCGCAAAGAGCATTACTCCGAATCCGCCGCCTTGGGCCTCTGGCCCGGCAGATGACGCAGCCTGTCCGAGAGCGCTCATGCCTCCCATGAAGAGTATGACGCTCCAGACTCCAAGTCCCAATGAGAGGATGAAGAAAATCGCTTTCATAGATCCATTCCTTTCAGTTTCGATCAGTCTGCCGAGTGCTATCTGTTCGCTTTCGCGAGGCTCTAACCGAGACGCGGAAACCGAGGTCGGGATTGTTCAGCCCGAGGAGAAAAAGCCTAGGGAGATGAGGACACCGCCGGCTCTACCGATCTAGCCCAGCTCGGTCTTTCCTCTCGAAGTCGCTAGAATGGGACAGGATCAACGAGGAGTCAAAGCGTTCATGAGCACTGTTACCGAAGTCCTAGAGGCATTGAAATCCAAGGGCAGCGAGCAGACGCGAAAGACCTACGCACGCCACGGCGCGAGCGGCCCCAAGGTCTACGGCGTCAAAGTCGCGGACATGAAGGCCATCGCCAAGACGATCAAAGGCGAGCAAGATCTTGCCCTGGAGCTCTACGAGACGGGCGGCTACGAGGCGATGTACCTAGCCGGTATGGTGGCCAACGGCAAGAAGATGACCAAGCAGCAGCTCGAGTCCTGGGCGCAGAGCGCAGTCTGGGCGTGGAATTCCGAGTACACCGTCCCCTGGGTCGCCTCGGAGAGCGAACACGGGCACGAGCTCGCCCTCGAGTGGATGAGCTCGAAGCAAGAGCACGTCGCCTGCGCCGGCTGGAGCACCTACGTGGGTCTCGTCGCTACCAAGCCCGATGACGAGCTCGATCTGCCGGAGATCGAGTCTCTCTTGAAGCGCGTCGAGGAGGAGATCGACGCCGCTCCGAATCGCGTCAAGTACTGCATGAACGGCTTCGTGATCGCCGTCGGCTCCTATGTCGAGCCGCTCAACCCCCAAGCCAAGGCGACGGCTGAAGCGCTCGGCAAAGTCAAAGTCGACATGGGAGATACCTACTGCAAGGTCCCCCTGGCCACCGACTACATCGCGAAAGTCGAAAAGGCCGGGCGAGCCGGCAAGAAGCGCAAGACGATCCGCTGCTGACGGGATCTCAACCTTCGTCGAGCTGGAAGGGACGCGGGTGCCGGTCGTAGATGCGATCGAGGATCTCGAGCTCGCGGCTGACGATGGCCTCTAAGAATTCATCGGCACCGCGCATGCCGTGGAAGGCGTAGAAGCCGCGCTCGAGGAGCTGGTGGAGGTCGCCGAGGCCCGAGAAGGTCGCGGGGCGTCGAGCCATCTTGAGAGCCTGCTCGATGAACGGTCGCGCCACGATCTGATCGAGGTCCTCCCCGACCTCGCGGATCAAGGCGATCTGGCGCCGACGCTTGTCGGCGTCGTCACAGCGCCGAAAAGCGCTGGCGTAGATCTCTTCGTCGAGCGTCTCGGGAAAGCCGAGCTCGCTCAGGGAGCGCTCCATCGCGGCGTCGACCTCTTCGGTGAGGATATTCATCTCGAGCGCTCGCCCCATGGTGCGCAGGGCATTCTCGGACAGCACCCGGGCGAGCATCGGCGAGATACGCGCCAGCTCATTGTCGCGCTGGCTGAAGTCCATCGGTCCGTAGAGGTCGGTGAGAAAAAACTGCACCGCTGGACGGTAGCGCGGGCTATCGAGGAGATCGGAATGGGTCACGGCTAGACGCTCGACCTGCCATTCGGTGATGCGCCGCAGGCGATCCGCGCGTGCGGCGTCGCGCTGACGGTCTCGGCGCAGCTGCCGCAACCGCTCTAACCTGTGAAGCAACAGTTCGGCGCCTTGCATGCTTCTACTCTGCCAGAAGCTCCCTGCCATTTCCACATCGAGCGCCCCGCCACAGCCTCGACGTCTCGCCCCGGGGTTCCAGCGGCTCGCCCGAGCCGCCAACGGGGATCAGGTAGACCTGCTATTCTTCCGAGCGGCAATTCTGCCACCCGCTGGAGGTCCCCATGCAGGCCATTCTCGAACCGTTCAACACGCTCGTAACGATCGAGCCATCGCCCTCAGAGGATGCTTCGCAAAGCAGCGAACGGCGCCGTCTCTTCGCTTCGCACCGACTCACCTCGCTGCTCGTCGCTTTCCTGATCGCGCTGACGGCAGCTCCTTCGATGGCCCAGGAGGCCGAAGCCGGGGAAGGTGCGGCCGACGAAGAGTTCTTTGAAGTCGTCGACGTCGAGATCGCAAATATCGACGTCTGGGTGACCGACAAGCAGGGCAATCCGGTCCAAGGCCTGACGCGAGACGACTTCGTCGTCATCCAGGACGGCACCCCTACCAAGATCTCCAACTTCTATGCGGTGTCCGATGGCCGGCCGGTGGCGGGCCAGATCGCCCCGCCTCCGTCCGCGGATCCCGACTCTCCGCGTCAGCCGTCGCTCGACCTATCGCAGGCAGCGAAAGCCGAGCCGGATCTCGCGCTCGAACATCGCCTGTGGGTGATCGTCTTCATCGACAACTACAACATCGTTCCGCTGGAGCGGAATCGCGTATTTCCGGCAATTCGGCAGTTCCTCGGGCGTACCTTGCGCAGCCAGGACCAGGCCATGCTGGTGACCTACAGCCGTTCGCTCAAGGTGAGGCAACCATTCACCCGCGATTTTTCGCTGATCGTCGATTCGCTCGACGAGATCGAAGACGACGTCGGCCTCGCCTCGCTGCGGCGCCGAGACCAAGCCGAGGCCCTGCGCCGCATCGACAATTCAGATTCTGCGAACCAAGCGCTCCTCTACGCCCGCAACTATGCCGAAGAACAGATGAACGGTGTCGACTACACCGTCGATGCGCTCGAACGTCTGCTCGAGTCCCTCGGCGGGCTGCCCGGCCGGAAAGCTCTGGTACACGTCTCGAGCGGCATTCCCATGCTGGCGGGCGAGGAGATGTTCCACGCCGTGGCGGAGAAATTCGATATCACCTCCCCCTTTGGTGAAATCCCGCGGCACGACACGACGCGCAGCTTCGAGCGCATCAATCGTCACGCCAACGCCCACCGCGTCTCCTTCTACACCGTCGACGCCGGCGGCCTGCGCGGCATGCAGTTCGGCAACGCCGAATACGGTGGGTTCGTGGACGCTCGCCTCAGAATTACCCTCGACTCGGTGGTGCCCGAGAACCTGCAGGCTCCGCTGCGCTTCATGGCGCTCGAGACTGGCGGTCGCGCGATCGTCAACCAGAACGAGATTCTGCCAGCGCTCGAGGAGGCTTCCCAGGACTTCTCGTCGTTCTATTCCTTGGGCATCGCCTCGACCGGTACGGACTTGGGCCGCTACCACAAAGTCGAGGTCAAGCTGCGCGAGCGCAGGAAGGGCGTGCGGCTGCGCCACCGGGCGGGTTATCGCAGCAAGACGGCGGACACGCGGGTACGCGAGAGCCTACGCTCGGCACTGCTCTACTTCAAGGAAGACAATCCCGATGGCGTCACCGTGGTGTGGGGGCGTCCCGAGCCTCATGGTGACAAGGGACACTACCTGCTGCCAATTCAGCTGAACATCCCGCTGCGTGACGTCGTACTGCTGCCGACCCGCACTGGCCAGCACGAGCTGCGTCTGCAGCTCTACGTTGGCGCGGCAGGGGACGAGGGCGAGCTGTCGGAGATCGACACCGCACCGCTCGGGCTGCGGCTCGCCGAGCAGCACGTGGAGGCGGCCAAGAACGAATCCCTCGTGCACACTCACAAACTGCTGCTCAGCCCGGGCCTCAAGCGCGTCGGGGTGGCAATTCACGACCTGATCGGCCGCGACACTTCGGTCGTCACGCGTTCGATGCAGGTCGGGCCGGCGACCGAGAAGGGCTGAGTCACCGGGAACGTTCGGGGAACCAGCGAGGGATCACCGGGCGGCCGGAGAGTGGCCTGATAGCAGGAGACAGGTTGAGCGGCGCGGCGGCGCCAGGCTGCCGCCGCCAAACGCTTCGCCCGAGCTACTGAATGTAGCTCATCATCTCCTTGGCAGTCGCCGCTTCCGGATCGTCCGGCGCCATGTCGACAAACTTCTGGAGCGCCGCCTTGGCCTCGGCGTTCTTACCCCCGGACAGGTGATTGAGGCCGATGAAGTAGTAGGCCTTGGCGATGTTGGGATCGATCGCCAGAGCCTGGTGCGAGAGCGCTACCGCCTTGTCGGCATGGCCGCCGTTCCATAGCTCCGCAGCCTGCTCGACCAGCTTCGAGCCGCCAAAGTCCGGGTCGACCGCAGCCAGGCGCGGCGCGATCTCGGTCAGCTCTTCGGTGCGGTTCAGCGCGTCATAGGCGTCGTAGAGCACTCGCAGGGTACGCAGATCGTCCGAGCCCTGGTTGAGAGCGCGCTCGGCGGACGTCGCGGCCTCTTCGTAGTTGCCCTTGGCCAACTGCAGGGTCGCGACGGCATGGTGGGCGTCGACCAGAGACGGATCCAGGTTGGCGGCCTCCTGGAACTTGGCCAGCGCGGTCTCCTTGTCGTCGGCCTGAAAGGCGACGCCGCCCTCGTTGTAGATGCGTCGGGCCGAGGCAACGGCGCCTTCAGCTTCCTCCAGGCTCGCTGCCAAAACCTCGGCTTCGTCGTTCCTGCCGAGGGCTCGCAGCGACTGATACTTGATCCGCAGCGGCTCAGCGCGGTTGACATCGAGCGCGAGGGCCTTGTCCGAGGCCTCGGCGGCGCCTGCGTACTCGCCCTGATCGAGAAGTACCTGAGCCAGACCGACGTAGGCCGGGCCGAGCTCGGGATCCTCGGCTAGGGCCGCCTCGTATTTGCTGCGCGCCGTCGCCAGGTCTCCCTCCCGCTGGGCGGTGAGGCCGGCGTTGAACGACTCGATGGCAACATTGGCCGTGCCCGTCAGCACCGCCGAGAGATCGCCGCGGCTCTTCTCGACGACTTGGGTCTCGCCACGCTCCAGGACGTAGCGCTCCTTCATCTGCTGCGTCGAAGACGGCGACATCGGCTGCGATACGGCTCCGTAGCCGGGCTTCTCGAACAGGATGTCGAAGGTGTATTGCATGTGCGTCGACTGGAAGCGCACCTTGAACTGCCCGCGCTTGTCGGTGGTGAACGTCTTGCGGAACGACGTCAGCTCTTTGGACGTCACGGTGACTTTGACGCCGGGAATCGGCTCGTTGTCGACGTCGACGACAGTTCCACGGAGCAGGCCGGTTTGGGCCCAGACCGGCATCGCGATCAGGGTCAAAAGCGCTCCAGCTATCAGATATGGGCTCAGTCGGAACATAGGCTCGTTCTCCGGGAGTAGTGAAAAATCACGCCGCTCGCAGGTGGTACTATATCGAAGCGGCTAACTCTACGCCGCCCCGCCAGACGCACTCCCGCGCCACGATTCACAATACGTGAGGTTGCTGTTGAATATTCGATCGCTACCCCGCCCCGCCGTTTCCGCCACTCGCCCGCTCCGACTCCGGAGCCTTTTGACCACGGCCTGCTTTGCAGTTACCGGCTGTGTGCTGGCTGCTGCTAGCCCAGCCGCTGCCCAGGAGCCCACAACTCCCACCGGAGCGTTCACCGAAGAAGTGAGCGTGCGGGTCCTCAATATCGACGTCGTCGTCACGGACCGCACTGGCAAGTCGGTCGCCGGGCTCAGCCGGGACGACTTCGAGCTGCGCCTCGACGGCGAAACGCTGCCGATCTCGAACTTCTACGCTCAGACCCATGAAACCAGCCGGCGCGTCTCGGCTCGCGACACCGACACCCAGCGCGATCCCTCGTTCCGCTCGCTGGAAGAGATTCAGGCGGGATCCAACCGACGGACGCACGTTGTGATCCTCGTCGACCACTCCCGCCTGAGAGCCTCGCATCGCAAACGCGCGTTCAACGCACTCGACGAAGCCGTCGCCAGTCTCGGCTTCGACGACCTGGTGTCGGTCGTCGGCATCGAGTCCGGACTCGTGTTCTACTCCGACTTCCTGTTCGACCGCGCAGCGATCTCCCGCATCCTCGACGACGTGAAGCGCGTTTCGTTCCGTAGCGACTTGACTGAGATCGAACGCCGGCAGATCTTCGGCGAGCTCGAGCGCGGCTCGAGCGGCGGAATCCAGGCGCGAGCGTCGCTCGCTGAGGACCAGTTGATCAACAGCCGCATCCGAGCCTACGCCAACCAGGAGTTCGAGCGCGGAATCCAATCCCTGCGGCAGATCCAAACGGTGGTCTCCACCATGGCGGGCATTCCCGGTCGCAAGACCCTGCTCTACGTCGGAGAGGGCATCCCGACGCGTCCCGGCGAGGGCCTCTACGTGGAGTTTCGCAACCGCTTCGCCGGGCCGGAGCGCGGGCTCCGGCACACCGACTTCAACAACGACTACACGCGGGCCGTAGGCAATTTCGACCTCACCGCCCCCATGCAGCAGCTCGCCGACTCCGCCAATCGCGCCGGCGTCACGATCTACAGCATCGACGCCAACGGCAACCATGGCGGGGACATTCGCTCGGCCTTGACCGAGCAGGGTGCGACTTCCGAGGCGATCTCGGTGATCGAAGAGAACTACCGGGCACCGCTCGAGTTCGTGTCCAAAGCGACGGGCGGCCGTCTGCTGTTGTCTTCCGGCAAGCTGGCCGATCAGCTCGTCGGGCTGGTTGGCGAGATGCGCACCTTCTACTCGCTGGGCTTCACGCCGCCCGCCACCTGGGAGCCTGGCTCCGAGCACCGGGTCAAGGTGCGGATCAAAGGTGAGCGCTACCGGGTCAGCCACCGCGAGGAGATTCGCCTGCCCAAGGCCGACGAGCGAGAAGCCGGCGCCACCGTCGCTGCCCTGATGTACCAGACCCTAGACAACCCTCTCCAGATCAGCGCCAAGCCAGGGTTCGAGGTGCCGCGGGAAGACGAAGCGGCAGTGCTACCGATCAATATCGAGATTCCGATCAATAAGCTCGGCTTCCTGCCCAAGGATGCTGCTCAAAGCGGCTCGCTGACGATCTACGTCAGCACCAAGGACGTCAAGGGTAACGCCGGCAAGGTGCAGAAGATCCCCTTCCACCTCGCCATTCCCGACGACAAGATGGCGGAAGCGCTCCAGAATTCCGCGCACTATCCCCTGCCCTTGGTGCTCAGGCAAGGCGACCAGCAGGTTGCGATTGGCGTGCGGGACAACGTCAGCGGTTTGTTCTCGGCCGTACGTCTAGATATCGCACAGTACTCGAGGTTCTAGGCCACTTCCGGCCCGACCACGAGTCGGGCCCCCAAGGCTTCCCCAGGAAAGGGTGTTGACACGCTCGGTTCCATCCCAGAAGCGATTGATAGACGGTCGCGACGGATGGAGCCAGGCTCGTCAGCGTATTTTTCCAACGTTCAGAGCACTGACCAGGCTCGTCAGCACATTTTCCCAACGTTCAGAGCGTTGACTCCGCTTGTCAGCGCATTTTCCCAACGTTCAGAGCACTGACCAGGCTCGTCAGCGCATTTTCCCAACGTTCAGAGCACTGACCAGGCTCGTCAACGCATTT
>JBCCEE010000424.1:0-7707 GCA_039030415.1 Acidobacteriota bacterium | reverse complement strand
CGGCGTCATCGCACCGGCCGCAGACCGGGGAGCCAAGAAGCAGCGAGACGATACCGCTCGCGCCAATGAGCGCCTCGAGCCGACGATGCCGAGCGATGCCGAGATCGACGATCTCCTGGACAAGACGCTGTCGTCTCTCGACATCCCGACCCGCAGCAAAAGATCCGCGGCGGCCAAGGCCAAGCCGGCGACGCCTCAGCCCGTTCCGCCCATCAGCGCGGGTGACACGGCAGGCTCAGCTGAAGTTACGGGCCCGACTGAAGCCACGAGCCCGGCTGAAGCCGCAAGCCCGGCTGAGGACACGAGCCCAGCTGAGGACACGAGCCCGGCTGAAGCTCCACCGGCCGCTGCCGAGGCCACGGTGTTGGCGCCCGAGACACCTGCTCCCACGCTTGGCAGCATCGAGGCGCCCGACTCGCCGTTCGAGGGCAGCACGCCGGCGAGCGAGACTGCGCCGCCCGTCGAGCTCGGAGTCGACGAGACCGTCGACGACTCGCCGAGCGAAGCGCCACGAGCCGACTCGGCTCTAGATGTGCTGCCGGAGATGGATGCGCCGGAGATGAACGCAGCCGAGCTGGACCCAGTCGAACTGGACGCGGCTGACATGTTCGAGCCCTTCCCGGCGATCGACTCCAAGCTACCGGAATCGGCTAGCGAAGCGGCCTCACCGTCTGAGCAGTGGATCTCTGAGCCTCTGGTATCGGAGACGACAGCACCGGAGACGACAAGCGCGCCGCCCGCCCTGGAAGAGATCGCCGCGGCCAAGGCGCCGGAGTCTCCAGCGCCCATGCCGCTCCAGGACGTGCTCTCGCAGCGGAGTCCAGGCACCGAATCACCTCTCGGCGCCAGCGTCCAGCCGGAGGCCGATCAGTTCCGTACCCAGGCGATGCCCATGCTGGTGCCGGGACAAGGATTCGCCGCCGGCGAGAATTTCGGCGACTATATTCTGCAGGACCGCATCGCCCTGGGCGGCATGGCCGAGGTGTGGCGAGCCCGGCGCAGAGGCGTCGAGGGCTTTCAGAAGACGGTGGCGATCAAGAAGATCCTGGCGCATCTCACCGGATCCGCCGACTTCGTTTCGATGTTCATCGACGAAGCCAAGCTCGCGGCACAGCTCAGCCACAACAACATCATTCAGATCTACGATCTCGGCAAGGTCGGCAATGACTTCTTCATCGCCATGGAGTACGTCGACGGTAAGGATCTGCGCTCGATCCTCACCGCGGCCGAGGAGCACGAGCGACCGATTCCCTTGGGCCTCGGGCTACAGATCATCAGCGCCGTCGCCCGTGCCCTCGACTATGCCCATCGCAAGCGCGACTTCGAGAACCGTGCGCTCGGCCTGGTTCACCGTGATGTCTCGCCTCAGAATGTCTTGCTGAGCTACGAAGGCGAGATCAAGCTGTGCGATTTCGGCATCGTCAAAGCCGTCGCCAAGACGAGCACGACCCAGATGGGAGCGCTCAAAGGCAAGCTCCAGTACATGTCGCCCGAGCAGGCCTGGAGCAAGCGCGTCGACGCTCGCTCCGACATCTTCTCTCTCGGCACGGTGCTCTACGAGGTGCTCACCGGCACCAAGCTGTTCTCCGGCGACAGCGAGATCGGCATTCTCGACGCGGTGCGCGAATGCCGTATTCAATCGCCGCGGGAGCTGGTGCCGGAGATTCCCAGGGAGGTTGAGCAGATCACGCTGAGGGCGCTCGCCAAGAAGCCCGATGAACGCTACCAGACCGCGGGCGAGATGGAGAAGGAGCTCCAGTCGGTGCTGGACGAGCTCAAGCCGACACCGAGCACCAACGACCTGGTGGCCTACCTGCAAGAGCTCTTCTCGCCCCCCGAGGCGACGCCGGCCGAGAGCGCCGCCACGACCCCGGAGCCGGCGACCCCCTCTCGAGACACCGCGGCAGCCGAGGCGGCGAGCGCGCCGGAGGTCGCAGCAGCGGACGGCACGCGAGCAGGCGGTGGCTCACCCCTGAAGTGGGTGGCTGCAGCGATCCTCGCCGCCGCCCTGGCCGGCGGTGCGTTCCTTATGCTCAACTCCTCCGACGATGGCCCCGCGACCGGGTCGCCGGCCGGACCTGCCGTGATCGATTCTCCTGCCGCAAGCCCTGCCGACACAGATCCTGCAACCGCTGGCGCGTCCGACGAGGGAATCCAAGGTCTGCCGGCAGGGACGTCACCGGCAGGGACTTCGCCGACCGGATCGCCAACCAGCACCACACCCGCTGCTTCAGACCCTGTGGCCTCAGACCCTGCTGCCTCTGATCCTGCCAGCCAGACTCCCGCGGGCGCCGGCGAGGCCACCGGAACCAGCCCCAGCTCACCCGCCGAGAGCGCGACGGAAGGCGACGAGGCCGACGCGGAGACCGAGCCCGAAGAGGAGCTGAGTCTCGAACAAATGGTCAATCAGGAGCTGGAGAGTCGAGCCGAGCGCCTGCGTCGAGATTTCGAAGCCGAGCGCAAACGGCTCGAAAAAGAGCTTGCGGAGACCCAGAAAGAAGACGAGCCCGGCGGCGAGACGGCCGACGGCGAGAAGCCCGAGGGCGAGCAAGCTCCGCCGCCAGATGGCGGTGGCGGCGAATCCTAGCGGCCCTTGTCAGGCCCATCGAAGCCAAGTATTCTCCGCCTGGACGCCAAGCGAATCCCCTGTCATCCGTATCGTTGCCAGCCTCTGATCACGGGATGCGCTGGCGCGAACGACACGTCTTGAGGAGAGACCGAACCATGGCCCTTACAGAACAGCAGCGAAGCTTTTACGAAAATACGCTCAACGTCACCAAACAAGAGATCGCCGATTTCGATCGCCAGATCGAAGAGGAGCTCGCCAAAGTGAAGGATCGGTTGGCCGAGCTCCAGGCCGACAAGAAGGCCGCGCGAGCCATGTATGACGCGGCGTGCAAACGGCTCGGCATCCCCAACGAGCTGGAAGAAGAAGAGGACGACGAGGTCTAGGCGACGTCTAGCCTTCGACGGACTTCGAGCTGCCACCCGCGAGCGCTGCCACCGATCACCAACCCGAGGACACTGCATTGGCCTGGTTCAAAAAGAAGAAGAAGCCCAAGCCGCTACGAAGCGATCGCGCTCGCAGCACGGTACCGGAAGGCCTGTGGCTCAAATGCCAGGGATGCAAGGAGATCATCTACTCGAAAGAGCTGAAGCGCAGCCTCAAGGTTTGCCCGAAGTGTCCCCACCACTTTCGGATCGACATCCACGAGCGGATCCGGCTGCTGCTCGATGACGGTGCCGTCGAGCTCTGCTCGCACCTCAAGCCCACCGATCCCCTCTCCTTCAAGGACACCAAGGCCTACAAGGATCGGCTCAAGAGCTACCAGAAGGGTCTGGGGGCGACGGATGCGGTCATGGTGCTGGAAGGCGCCATGGAGGGCATTTCGGTCATCCTGGCGGCAATGAATTACCGCTTCATGGGTGGCTCGATGGGCTCGGTAGTGGGCGAGAAGATCACTCGAGCCGCCGAGCTCGCCGCGGACCGTGGCGTACCGCTGGTGGTCGTCTCGGCTTCCGGCGGCGCTCGCATGCAGGAAGGCATCCTTTCGCTGATGCAGATGGCCAAGATCTCGGCGGCGCTGAATCGCTTGCGCCAGGCGAACCTCCCCTACATCTCGATCCTGACCGATCCCACCACCGGCGGCGTCACCGCGTCGTTCGCGATGTTGGGCGATCTCAATATCGCCGAGCCGGGTGCGCTGATCGGATTCGCCGGACCGCGGGTTATCGAGCAGACGATTCGCCAGAGCCTGCCGGAGGGCTTTCAGCGCAGCGAATTCCTGCTCGAAAAAGGGTTCTTGGACATGGTGGTGCCGCGGCACGAGCTCAAAGCCACGGTGGCGCGCAGTCTGCGGCATCTGACTCGGTCGATCGCCTGAGCCGCCGATAATCGATAGACGGTCGCGCTAGGTAGGCTCCGCGCGGAGCTGCGTATCTCGCCTCGGCATTAGCGAGTTGACCAACTTGTTGGGATAAATAGCTTTATGGGCGAAGCTATCGCGGATTCTGCTCAAACATACTCGCCCGTGCTCGCTCCACCAGCGCGACCTACCAGCTCACAAACGCTGTTTCGAGATGCGACCTGACCCAGCACCGCGCTCGGACGCTCTGCTGAGCCGGCTCCAGCCGTTCGGCATGCGGTTCGGGCTGGAGCGCACGCGGCGCTTGCTGGGCCTCTTGGGCGACCCGCACCTCGATCGCCCCGCGGTGTTGATCGCCGGTACCAACGGCAAAGGGTCGACGGCGTCTCTGCTCGCACATATCGCCCAGGCGGGGGGCTACCGCTGCGGGCTCTACACCTCGCCGCATCTCGAGTCCGTCACCGAGCGCGTGACGCTCGATCTGGCTCCGGTGAGCGACCGGCAGCTCGCCGAGGCGCTCGAGCGCGTCATCCAGACGAGCGTTCGCGAGACCGGTGAGCCACCCACTTCGTTCGAGGCGATGACCATCGCGGCGTTTCTGATCTTTCGTGACCAGCAGGTGGACCTGTCGATCCTCGAGGTCGGCCTGGGAGGCCGGCTCGACGCCACCAACGTCTGCGAGCCCACGCTCTCGGTCATCACCTCGATCAGCTTCGACCACGAGGCGTTCCTCGGCGATTCTCTGGCGGACATCGCCCGCGAGAAGGCCGGCATCATGCGGCGTGACGTCACGACCCTCGCCTGGCCGGACGACCCCGAAATCGCCAGCGTCCTGCATCAGGCCGCGGATGCCGAGGGAGCGCGCTTGCGGGATGCCGGATCCGTGAGGCTCGAAACAACGACCCGGCCGCACGCTATCCCTCGAGGCTTCAGGCTCCTCACCGAAAACGGCACCTACGAATTGCGGCTTCACCTCCCCGGCAGCCACCAGCAGCGCAATGCCGCGCTGGCCGTGATGGCGGCCGAGGCGCTGGCGGCTGCCGGCTGGCCGGCCCTTGACGCGGCCGCGATCGAGGCCGGCGTGGCGGCCTGCCGCTGGCCCGGACGGCTGGAGTGGATCGAGACGAATCAGCGCCGGGTGCTGCTCGACGTCGCGCACAACCGCGCCGGCGTCGAGGCGCTGGCGAGCTACCTCACCCACTTAGAGAAACGCCCTGACCTGGTCTTCGGCGCGCTCGCCGACAAAACCCTCGACGCCTCGCTGCCGCGGCTCGCCGACGCGGTCGACCGGGTTTTCCTGACCCGCCCCGCCAGCGAGCGCGCCGCCGATCCCGAACGCTGGCTACCCTACTTCCCGCAGCGCTCGACGGTCATCGAGCCGGAAGCGATCCGCGCCGTCGAGCGGGCTCTCGAAGCGTCGCGAGGGCCCCTGGTCGTCTGCGGATCGACCTATCTGGTGGGCGAGATCCGAAGCTGGCTAGCCCGCTAGATCGCATCCAGCGATCACGCGAGTTGGCGCTTCTTCGCCATGGAACATCCGTTTCTGAGGATTCCGGTTCCCCCCTTTGGAAAAGGGGGGATAGGGGGGATTCTCTTCGATGCCGGTCGAGCCTCCAGAAATCCCCCTCGGTCCCCCTTTTTCAAAGGGGGAGGTCAGAAGAGAAACGACGAACCGAAAGGTTGTTCCTTGGAAAAAGGTGATCGACCTCAAGGTCACGAGCACTATTCTGGGTCGGAATCCAGCTAGTCTCGACCCGCACTATCGCGCACCGCCGGTGCCAACAGCGCCTGCAGCGCCGGATCTTGCGGCTGGCCGAGCCGCAGCACGCCGGTCAGGCCGCCCGCGACGTGCCGGGCACGGTAGCCCGCCTCGTGCATGACCGACGCCAGGTGGGCGCTCTTGAGACCGACTTCACAGTACAGCACGTACTCGGCGTCGCGCTCGAAGCTGGGGTAGATCTCGAGCGCCTCAACGTAGTCGATGCGCAGCGCCCCCGGATAGTGCCAGGATTTGAACGCCAACGGCGAGCGCAGGTCGAGCACCGTGGCTTGCAGTGGGATCGCTTCGGTCTCGAGCTCCGGTGCCGAAGCCTTGTCGAGGGCAAGGGCGCGCAGATCGAGCACCGCAAGATGCTGGATCTGCGCTTCCAGCTTGGTGGGATCCAGCTTCTCCTCGGCGCGCTCGACCCGCGACGGTTTGGCGTGGGTCTCGGGATTGCGCGGCACTAGCATGCAGTGCTCGGGCACCCGGGCCGAAAGGTCGTAGGTGCCGATGCGGCGCGCCAGGTCGACGATCTCTTCCTTGTGCGACGCCACCAGAGGACGCAGGATCGGGATCTCGGTCGCGGCCGAGATCACCGCCAGGTTCTGCAGCGTCTGGGATGAGACCTGGCCGACGGCTTCGCCGGTGACGATCGCGGTCGATCGACTGATGCGCGCCACCGCGTCCGCCGCCCGCAGCATCTGCCGCTTGAGCAGCACCTGCCACAGCGGCGCCGGGCAATGCTCCTGGATCTCCTCGACCAGCGGCCGGAAGTCGACAATGTGAAGCCGGGGACGGCTGCCATAACTCCAGCTATCGGCCAGCACCTTGACCACCTCGAGCACCGCATCGCGGTGGGCGTCTCCGGCCAGGTTGCAGAACAGGTAATCGAGCATCACGCCGCGGCGCAGCAGCAGCCAGGCGGCGACTCCCGAGTCGAAGCCGCCGGAGATCAGCGCCAGAGCTCGCCCTTCGGTACCCACCGGCAGCCCGCCTTCAGCCACCAGGGAGCGGCTCGAGTAATACGCCTGATCGCGTCGCAGCTCGACCCGCGCCGTGACCTCTGGGTGCTTCAGATCGACGCCGGCCGCACCGGCCACCAGGCGGGCTCCCAGCCGCCGCTCGACCTCGGGTGATTTGAACGGTTGATGCTGCCCCCGACCACCGCGCCGCACTCGCACCGCGAAGGTCTTACCCGCCACTTGGGGAGTGAAGATGGCTTCGCCGTCGCGCAGCACGTCGTCTAGCTCTCGCCACGGCCGGCGTTCGGCCACCACCACCGAATGCACCCCGAACACCCTGCGGACCACTTCGAGCGCACGCTCGGATGGCGAGTCGATGTAAATGCGCGACCAGGTCCGGCGAAGCTCGTACGGCACGCCAGCACTCTTCAGGGCGTCGTTCAGATTCCGGACCAGGCGCTCGGCAAAGCGATTGCGCGTGCCCTTGGCCTTGACGCTGAGCTCGCCGGAGTAGCCCAGAACCAGTGTGGATGTCTGCATGGCTTGAGAGCTCGGGTCGATGGGGCTCAGGTCGAAACTCGACTCAGCTAAACCCTGATTGTACCCCTCCCCAGCCCTTCCCGATCCACCCGCAGACTTCACACGCCCGAGCTGGCGTTTACAGGGCGACCCTGCGGACTTCACACCCCCGAGATGCGATTCGCAGAACGGCCCTGCAGACTCCGCACGCCCGAGATGCGATTCGCAGAACGGCCGTGCAGACTTCACACCCTCGAGCTGTGATTCGCAGAACGGTCCTGCGGATTTCACACCCCCGAGATGTGATTTACAGCTCGGCCGTGCGAACTTCACACGCTCGAGATGCGATTCGCAGAACGGCCGTGCGGACTTCACACGGCCGAGATCGATTCGCAGAACGGCCGTGCAGACTCTGCACGGACGATATGGTCCACATATATCGCTCAAAATCGCGTCGCAGCCTCGAAAGAGACATAAAAACTGCGCTATAAGACCCCAGGCCTCAAGGCGACCAGGAAAGCGACAACCAACCCTCCCACTCGTCACGCAGGGGCTCATCCAAGATCTCGGCGACGCCGATGTGCAGCTCGAAAGCAGG
>JBCCEE010000423.1:0-7728 GCA_039030415.1 Acidobacteriota bacterium | reverse complement strand
TGGGATTTCATGAGACTCTCCTTACGATTTCTTCTCCTTATTATAGAGAAAAATACCCTGAAAGAGATTTCGCCCGGCTTCCGGTTCTCGTAGGCTTCAGCCACCCTCCAAAGCACTCAAGCGCCGTTCGACCGCCTCTAGCCGACTCCTGAAGCCGACAGGGCCTTCGCCGAGCGGCTGATCGAGGGCGTCCTGCAGGTCGTGGAAGTCACACTCCAGGACCGCCAGATACTGCGCCAGCAGCTTCAGGCTCGGGTACTTGCGACCGGTCTCCCAATGCGAGATCGTGCGGTAATCCGGTCCGCCGCGCTGGCTGAGCTCGGTCTGCGTGACGCCGAGACGGGCGCGCAGCAGCCGCAGCGCCTGGCTGATCGGGACGTCCGGAGCGTTCATGAGTCGATCTCCACGGTCTCGCCGAGAGTCTCTTCAGCGGCCGAGCGATTGGGCTCCTCCAGCGGCCATGGGTCGAACAGATCGGCAAGCTCGGGCAGGCCTGGGGGAATAGCGTGGTTCATGACTCCTCCGTCGTCTCGGTGGATGGGGCTTCAGGCGCCGACTCGCCGGCCTTGGCCGGTGTCGGCTCCTCTTCGTCGAGCTCCAGCTGACTCAAGAAGTGACGCAGCCGGATCACGACGTCTCGCATCATGAGGTCGGTCTCGGCGAATAGGTCGCCTCGGCTGACCCGCTGCCACACCTCAGTAGCCAAGATGTTGAGGCTGGTGGCGAAACTCTGCAGCAGCGTCAGCACCGGCGCCCGCGGGAAGACCGTCGCCGGGTCCACCGGTCGGCCCCGGTAGTACAGCTCCACCGGCCCGCTGCGCGATAGGAACTGGCCGCTCAAGGCGCAGCGCAGCTTCTGGTCTCCGTAGCCTGGGCCGAGCAGGACGTCGCCCTCCGGTCGCTCGGCCTGCCACAGCAGGGGATCCGCCCCCGCCAGCTCGGCGACGACATCCTTCGGCCGGGTGGGCAGGCCGTCCTCCCCCCGGCGCACGATCTCAAGACCACCTTCTACCTTCACCAGGAACTGCAGGCCGTCGCCTAGCTGGGCGAGAGCGTATTCGAGCTGGGTGATGGCGGCGTGTAGGGCTTTGACTGCGGCATCTTGCGACATCTGGTGTCCTCCTGGAGCAGGAGGTTAGGCCAGGCGTTCGCCGACTGGGTGAGCTGCGGCTCTGGTGGCTCTGATTGTTTCTGCGGAACGAAAAGCCGAAGCGTTGTGCGTAGGTCTTTTGTCTAGTTCTGAACCGGAGCGTGGACTTGGAGGTTGAGCCAACAAGCCGTTATCGGGCATCTACGCGCGGCTCGCCGAGACTTAAATTAGAGAGATGTTACTCTTCAGAGGGGATTCTCTGAATTAAGCGAGCCAATTCAGGGACCCGTTAACTTTCAGAGATTCGAGCGGACGGCGTGGAGCGCTGAAGCTCGGCGTGCGATCCGCTCGCCGGAGGTTGAACGATGTTTCAGTTGTTCTTCGCCCGACTGTGGATGTTCCTAAGTGGCGACGGGGCGCTTCTCGGCCCGACGTCGGATCCGAACGGTGAGCCACAGGAGCTAGGCCCCTGGCCTGATCCCCACGGCTAGAGCGCCGATCGAATGACTGCGCTGAGGGCGCCATGCGCCTTCAGCGCGGCGCGGGCTTCCGCCACCGCGGCGCGGCTCAGCCGGCCGGCGAGGGCCGGCCGAATCAGCTTGGCGATCGCCTCGCCGGCCAGCGGCCGCGTTTCGAACGCCTCTAGCAGAGACGCCATGTCGCACGCCAAGGCACAGGCTTCCGCCACCTCGCCCTGAGCCAGCACGCTGTCCAGCAGATCCAGAGACACCAGGGCTATCTGGCCCGGATTCTCAGTGACGCCGAGCACCTCGCGGGCACGCCGTAGCAACGCTTCGGCACGCTTGTGCTCGCCGCGCCGAAGCGTCAAGGTGCCCCGTAGCCAAAGCAGCCGGCCGCGGAAGAAGCCCTCTTCCAGGCCTGGCATCCGAATGGCGACCTGCAAGTGGCGCTCCGCGGCGTCGAGATCGCCCTGCTGCTCGCAGGCATAGGCCAGGCAGTAGAAGGCAGTGTACTGAGTGCGCGGCAGGCTGCCTTCGAGCAAGCTAGAGGCTTGCTCAAGAGAACGGATGGCGCGGTAGTGCTCGCCCAGGGCAGTGAGCATCATGCCGCGGTCCACCAAAGCCTTGCCGATTCCAACTTCCGATTCCAGCTCCACGTAGAGCACCACCGCCTCGTTGAGCATGACCAGGGCGCTCTCGAAGCGAGCGAGATCTCGCAGCAGGTACGAAGCCCGCTGCAGCAGCTCGGCGTTAGTACGCCCCAAGCGGTGCCGGCGAGCCAGATCGAGGCCGACACGAAAGGCACGCGCAGTGGCCGGGTAGCGGCCCCGCACGCGGCGCGCCGAGCCATAGATGCCAAGGGCCAGGCACAGCAGCTCGAGCCGCTCGGGTGTCGGCTCTCCCAGCTTGGGAAGCACGCCACGGATCACCCACGAGGCCAGCTTGGCAGCGTCATCCGGCGCGTCGTAACGCAGCGAGTCGAGGTGCTCCAGGTAGGCCCGGGCGAACGCGTGGCTGCGGTAGCGGCGCGTCACGCGCAAGCGCCGCTCCTGCTCCCGGCGATTGCAGCGCGTGATGTCGCTCAGCAACTCGTCGACATTGGCCTCCACCGCCAACGGATCGCACGCCAGCGGCGTCTCGGCCTCGAGCCGAATCGCAACGCGCTCCAGCTCCGCCAGCCTGGAATCGTCATCCTCGGCTCCCACCTCGAGCTCCGCCAGATCATCCTCGGGCCGGCCGCCCACGCCCAAAGCCCGCGAGAAGAACTCGCGATGTTCGATCTCCAACGCGTCGAGCGCACGAAGCACCGCGCGAAAGTCCTTGACCCGGCCCGAGTAGACATCGCTGATCCCGCCACGCCGCAGCCCCGCACGCTTCTCGATCTCCCCAATCCACCCATGGCGCTTACGAGCCTCCGCTCGCAAAGCTCCCCTAAATCGCTCAAGCATCTCTTCCCAGGTCATGCTGGATGAGACCCTATCAGAGCTTTTTGCGATTTAGCGTATTGACATCAGGCTCAGCGGCCGAAGAACATCATGGTCAAGATGATTAATTGAATGAATGAACAAAATAAAGAGATACGGACGCCCTAGGGGAATCCTTTGCGCCCACGGGTGACGTCGAGCTAGTAGTCTTCGGGCAAAGACATGGGAAAGAGATGAACCCGGAGGGATCTGCGAGACTCGTTGGGGAAATGAAACTCCCAGATCCGCCCGTCCACATGGAACCCCGGCAGCGGAACCCTATTGCGCCCCGGCAAGAAAAGCGCGTGCTGGGAACCCTCGCGATAGACACCGTAGCCCGCCGCAAGAGCGCGATCGAGATCGAGGTGCAAGCCCAGCAAGGGGATCGTTCTCTGGTACCAAACCTCTGGATCATCAAGCGCCACCTGGAACATGACGATCATATTGGGGCGATCCGAACTAGCTCGATGGCTCCGCATGGGCACCAACAGTACGTCGTGCTCGACTTCCCCAGGCAGGACAAAGCTCCAGGTGACATTACCTACGGGACCTGCCCGAACACGCCGCTCCTCCAATGAATAACTGATGATGCGTTCGTCAGCTATCAACTGAACTTCGTTGGTCTCGAAGTCGAACCTCAAGCGATCTGAGGGCGACACCGTTCCCTTCAGCAGACGAGTTTTTTCTAGCAGCAGGAGCTCCGGTGAGGGTTCAATATCTTTTTCGATGCTGATGACGTAGCGAAGATAAGCGAACCAGCTGCTGTGGGAAGCCTTCTGAGGTGTGTTAGACCACCCGCGGCCAAACCAAATCCCGCTCGTCGCAACCATACTAGGCCCTTCCCAAATAATCTCCGGTATCGGAATGTTGGCGTCTCGAGCCGCGCCAGCGAGAGCCAATGCACAGCAGAATACTGCAGCTAGTAGACGTCGTAGGTATCTCATGTCGTCCCTTTCTCGTGACAGGTTTCAGGCATTGCCTATGAAACCGGGCGTCGCCTCGGCGTGCAGATCATCACTGGCACCAGCCGGCCAGGGTTCCGCTCTCGAAGCCGTCGCCAAAAATGAAACCTACATCGAAGCAGATCTCGCCCACGGTGCTCGTCCAGCTACTGGGTGCCCCGCTGCTCGGGTGCGCATTGTGTACCCAGAAACAGTCGCCCGAATCCCAGTCGAGACCGCTGTGGCGACCCCATAAGCCCCCAGCCCACACCGCGGTGCCGCGTCGCAACAGCGTGGGTTGCACCTCGACACCCGAGACATTGCACGCGCTCCCCAAGAACGCCACGGCACTGCTGAGCTCGAATTCCGGCGCCGAAACCGAGAAGCCCACCGCCACCCGCCCGGCCGTGCTGACATCTAGGCTCGGGTAGTAGGTGTGGGCGCCTGAAACAAACGTGTCTCCTGAAATGTCTCCCTGCTCCAGAAGCGCCAGCGTGTTTGGGCTGGGAGCGTCGAGATGCATCCAATGCGCCGTGGCCTCGCCAGCATCTACGCCCGCCGGCGGCACGACGGTCGTCACTAGCCACATCGCCCCCTGCCGCCAAACCCCATCGGAGATCAACCGCTGGCCGGTGGTAATCGAGCTCCCGCCATTGAGCTGAGGGGCAGGTGGAAGGTCCTCAAACCCGCCCACATCGTCTACCTGGCCCATGGGCACCACCATCTTCGATACCGTGGGGCCGATAGAGGTGATCCAGAAGATCTGCAGCACCTGGGAATCGCCCAATGCCTGGTGGGATCGATTTTCGATTTGGACGCCGCCGTAGCTGGCCAGAAAAATGCCTCGATCCGCCGGGCTCCCCACGATCTCGCCATGGATCTCGACCGGGGTCAACGACCTTTCATTGTCGAAGTCGTTCCCCATGCTGAACGGGCGAATGCCCCCCTGGATGGTCGCAGTCTCACCATCGTAAAGGCCGCCTAGAGGTGTGGGGTCGGTCTGCGCCCATTTGAAGATGTTCCATACCGTAGTGCCACCGAGAGCGATGTCGCTGACGGAAAACATGTCGAACGTGACGTAGATTTGGCTCCTTTCGATGCCCACTTTGGGCTCCACGGCGAAGTGCGGCTCGGCCGGTTCTGTTCCCGGGCCGTCAGGGTCGAAGTTGGGCAGCAGCGTCCCGATCTTCACCTGGTGATACGGACCCACCGGGCTGCCATCTACCGAAACCGCCAGCAGCAGATCTGAATCGTTGTTGCCCGGAGGGATATCGACCGCCAGCACGACCCAACGATTCCAGAACTCGTCGTAGAGCACGCGAGGGTCGAACGGCACACCCACGGGCGCAAGGCTGGAGAAGAAATCACCCAGCGAGACGTTGAGCAGGTTGGTACCGTCTTTGAGGTAGGCGAACACGCCCTCACTGTTGACCGCCATCACGTGGTTCGGCCCCACCGCGACATCGAGGTCCGGCACCGGCAGGGTGCTCTCTACCACCACGTCAAAGCTACTCTCGAGCGCTCGCTCGGAGCTCGGCAAGCCCCGATCTCGTAAGAAGGGTCTCGCGCTCGAAGAGGGAACCTTCAACTTACGAGTGTCGTAATACGCCCCCTTCTGCAGGGTGTACTCTTCCTCGACATAGGAAAGGATATTGGCTCGTACTGTCGTTTGAACGGGTTGCGCTGGCTCACCGCCAACCCGAGCTTCGAGCTGAGCATGACTGAAATGCAACAACAACAAGCTCAACAGAATAGAACACCTGATATTCATTGCTATCCCCCTCCATTGGGACTGAAATATTCTTTAGTGCCAGTATACGCATATATACGGGCATGACAGCGATATCGTCTAAGTTGAGGCAATCTACGGGAACGACTGCTCGCTCTGCGTGACGCCGAGGCGGGCGCGCAGCGGCGCATCAGCGGCTGGCGGCGGTGGCCATGGCAGTGGATCTGGCACCGGTCCCGGCGCCCTGCTGCGCTACAAAGCCGGCAGCGTCGGGCGCGACGACCTGCCGGGAGCTCCCGCTCCAGGGCTCGGACGCTTCTGGTCTCACAGCTACGCCATGCGTCTGTTCGAGGATGACGACCCCACACCGCACGCCAGCAGGATCTACCTGGTGACCGAGACCGCGGTCTACCGGACCTTCATCGACGATGATGGCGACGGCGTCTACGAGCTCGTGGTTCCAGGGGACGACTACCGCCGACTCGCCCCGACCGCGAGCGGCTGGACTCTGACCGATCTCGACGGCACCGTCGACACCTTCGACCTCGAAGGCTTTTGGCTCCAGCGTGCCGACCGCAACGGCAACCTCACCGTCGCCACCTACAGCGGGCAATCGCTCACCTCGGTGAGCTTCCCCGATGGCCGGCGTGAAGATTTCGTCTACGACGCCGGAGGCCGGCTGGAGACGATCACTGAAGTCGGCGTCGACGAAACGACGGCGCGGGTCTGGACCTACACCTGGAGCGGCAGCGACTTGACTCGCATCGACCGTCCCGACGGCACGGCGCTCGCCTACCGCTACGATGACCCGGCCCATCCCGGCTACATGACCCGCACCATCCTGATCGGCAGTGACGGCACCAGCGAGCGCGTCACCGCTGCCTGGGAGTACGACACAGCGGGTAACGTCGTCAAACTGTGGCGCGGCGCGGAAGCCTTCGAAGATGGCATCGAGCAGTGGACTTTCGCCTTCGACAGCCCGGAGCTGCCTACCGCCACCACGATCACCGATCCCCTCGGCGCCGACTCGACCCTGAGCTTCGATGGCCGCGACTCGGTGGAGCGCAAGCCGCGCGTCCTCCAGGTCAGCGGCGACTGCCCGGTATGCGGCGTGGGTCCCAACAGCCAGCTCGCCTACGGCGACGGCGCCAACCCCTACCGGGTCACCGAAACCATCGACGGTCGCGGCCATGTCACCCGCTACACCTATGACGGTGACGGTCGGCGAACGAGCCGCATCGAGGCTTTCGGCACGGCGCTGGAGCGCGAAACTACCTGGACCTACAGCCCCACCTTCCCAGCCCTGGTCGCCACCATAGAGCAGCCGTCCACCAGCGGATTCCCCAACCTTCGGACAACGACTCACGGCTATGACGCCTCCGGCAATCGCACCACCGAAACGCTGGACGGCGTCGAGGCCGGAGCCGCCTTCAGCTACCAGACGGCGTTCGTCTACAACGCCGGTGGCCAGCTGACCTCAATCGATCCTCCGGGTTACGGGACCGAGGACATGACCACCTTCGCCTTCGACTCGACGCGGGGCAACGGCTTCCTGATCGCGCAGTCGCGTACCGATCCACTGATCGGCACCACCACTTTCGGCTACGACGCCTTCAACCGCCGCAACTCGGTGACCGATCCCAACGGCGTGATTGTCGAGACTCAATTCGACGCCCTGGACCGCACGCGCTTTCTGACCCAGCGCGGGGCCGAACCAGCCGACGATCTCGTCACCGAGAACCGCTACAACGTCTTCGGCGATCTCTTTCAAACGGTGCTGCCCGAGGGCAACGTCATCGAATACGCCTACGACGCCGCGGGACGGCTGACGTCCATCGAGCGCAAGGCGGACGATCAGCCAGCGAGCCACGTCGAGCGTATCGTCTACACGCTCGACGGCGCCGGTAACCGGGTGCTCGAGGAGCACGAGCGCTGGACCGGCAGTGAATGGGAGAAGCGTTCCCAAACGGCCTTCGAGTACCCCAACCGCTGCCAGCTCGCCAAGCTGACCCAAGGTTTCGATGGCGACGAGGCGGTCACCGAG
>JBCCEE010000422.1:0-7827 GCA_039030415.1 Acidobacteriota bacterium | reverse complement strand
CGGATTCCCTCAACGCCCTCGGAGCGTTGGTGAGCGACCGCGGTGACAAAGCGTTGGCTATGACCTACCACCGCCGGGCGTTAGGCATCGTGACTTCCGAAGCGCAGCGCGATGCGCTGGCCGAGGCCGCCACGCTCCAGCTGCTCGGGGTGATGCAATTCGACCTCGGAGATTCCGAAGCGGCGCTGGCCAGCCTCGAGCGGGCCTGCGCGCTGCGCCGTCGTCTGCAGGGGGAAGTCTCCATGGAGACCGCGGACTGTCTGCTGGCCCAGGCCAGCGTCGCGGTCCAGGGCGCGGATGCGGCGACGGCCGAACAGCTGGCGCTCGAAAGCGTGCGGATCTTCGAGCGGCTGCGCCCCGATGGCCATCCCGACGTGGCGGATGCCTGGGTGGCGGTCGCCCGCGCGCGGCTGGAGCAGGGGGAGTACGAGCGAGCCGGCGAACCGCTGGCGGCGGCGCTCGAAGTGCGCCAGCGCACGCTGCCCGCCGGGCACCTGAAGATCTCCGAGGCGCTCAGTGATCTGGCGGCGTGGCACAACAAGGCCGGTACGCCCGAGCAGGCCGAGCCGCTGCTGCGCCAGTCGCTCGGGATCATACGGGCGCACAGCGCGGAAGACAACGAGCGCAGCGCGTTGATGTACTACAGCCTCGGCACCAGCCTGAAGCTGCAGGGCAGGCCGGGCGAAGCGGAAAGCGCGCTACGGCGCAGCGTCGAGATCCTGCGCCGCATCCATCCCGAGGGGCGTCAGCTGCTGCACCCGCTGGGCGCTTTGGCCGAGCTGTGCATTGCTCAGGGGCGCGCCGTCGAGGCCCAGGCCCTGGCGGCGGAAGCGCTCGCTCAGGCCCGCGCGGCGCTGCCGGCCGGCCACCGGCTGGTGGTCGAGAAAGAGGCCGTCCTGGCCCGGGCCCGCGCCCTCGAGTCTTCGGGCTGAGCGTTTGTCCCCTTTGCCGTGTCCCCTTTGCCGGGCTACCGGCGCGTGTCTGGTGTAGCCCACACAGACACTCAGATCTTCTCAGGAGGACGAGCACGATGCGAAGACTCGAAGCTTCGAACCGATTCCGTGCGCCGAGCTGGCGGACCCTCTGGCGGACCCGTTGTATCCGATCGAGCGTGTTTCTGCTGCTGGCCTTGTGGCCGCTCGCGGCGGCAGGTCAGATGCTACCGCCGCCACCCGGTGGCGACGTACTGCTGGCCGAGGGCGAAGTCGCCGGGCTTGCGGGTGGCTCCTATGCTCGATTCGAGATCAAGCTGTTCGAATCCCCCGACGGCAGCAACGCCATGGATTTCTCAATCCCCGGCTCCTGGAGCGAGATCCTCGTGTCGAGCTTTCTGCCGCTGGGGTCGGGAGAAACGCCCGGGCCCGAGCTGCGGATCGACGCGAGCAGGTGGCAGGCCATGGCCCTGCTCGTGGCGGCGATGGAGCCCTACATGGAGGTCGACTTCGACACCCTCTCGAGCGCCGAGGAGGCGGCCCTCGCCGACTTCATCGACAATCTGCTGGGGTCCGAAGCGCTCGTCGCGCTCGCGGTATCGGGCGACACCAAGGACATGCTCGCGGAGCTCACGGAAGCTCTGGTGACGCACGGCATTCAGGCCCTGCTAGGAGCTCAGGGAGCGGCCTGTCCCAAGGATTTGGCCAAGACCATGGTGCAGATGGTCAAGGCGTTCGCGAGCCAGCTCTCCTTGATCGACGATATCGTGACGAGTAAAGCCACCTGCAGGAATCCCATTCCGCATCCCGCGGTGCGCATTCTCACGCGCGTGCTCTGCGTCACCGAGATCGTACTGTGGGTCGATTCGGTGTTCCGTACCGGGGTGGCCATGAAACTGCTGGCGGCCACCGTGCCGCATGTGATCGCCTTCCAGGATGGGATCCTGGCGGATCGCGTCGGCTTCGATATGACAGCCAGCCAGGCGCGCAGTCAGCAGATCGCCCGCGAGGCCAAGCTCTTCGAAGAGAGCGCGGTCGGCGTCGACTATGAGCTGGCGAGCGCGGCCGCCGCCACCACGGTGCTCGCCGCGGTCGCCCTGAGCGCCATCGATCTCGAGGTCGCCACCGCCGCGCTCGACGTCGCCAACGAGCTCGGAGGAGTCAGGACGACATGGGCTTCGACGCTCGGCTGCGTACGTTCGGTCATGTCGCCTCGCTTCCAGGCGAGCACCGTGCGCAACCGCCTCTATGTCCACACCGCGAATGGGCTGGTGCCGCTGCCCGTCAGCGGCGGGAACGTGCTGACGGCGCTACCTCGGGCGCTCGCCAAGCATCAGGTGATCGAGATCGACGCCAATGACCTCTACGCCTTGGATCCAAACCTGATCCCCGAGTTCGACGAGGCGTCGCAGCGCCAGGATCTGGTCGTGATGGTCTGCGAGGGCGTGGTGCTCGAGAGCGATCCCGAGCCGCTCGGTCTAGGCTACCCGAACGAGCGTTGGCAAAACCCGGGAACGGACTTCTGGATCGGTGATCTGGGTGCCGGAGGCAGCTGTCTCAATCTCTGGTGGCTGGGCCTGAGCCCGGACCGCACCGACGTCGTGCGGCCCTGGCATGCCGCCAGCCTTCATCGAGCCTGCGAGAGCACGGGCTTGATCGACAACAACAACGACAGCGTGGCGGACGCCTCGGCTGAGGAGCATTGCGTGATCAACCCGGTGGAGCCCGGGGAGCCGGGGCAACCCTGGAACGACCTCGAGGAAGACCTCTACTGGGTGCCGGTCGATACCGATATCCCGGGCCAAACGCATTGGTCGCAGCTCGGGGTGGATATGCTGTGCAACGCCGGCACGCTTTCCCTGGTGTCGTCCAGCGGACTGCAGCAGCGCTCGGTGCGGCAGGAGTTCGTCACCAGCACCGCCTCGTGCTGGACGAACGAGCTCAACGGCAACCGCATCGACAACCATCCCCATGCCGCCACCCAGATCCGCTTCGCGCTCAGCGACAGCAACTGGGGCGAGCCTTACCCCAAGGGCTGCTACACCTTCGACTCGACCACCAGCAAGTGGACGTGCAGCGGCAGCCCGGGCTGCAGCTGCTCATCAGGCGGGGGCGTGGCTCCGCCACCCTTCCCGTAGTTACTATGGTCTCGATCGCGGGGCGTCAGACCTTACCCTTGACGGTAGGCGCAGATCACTAGTGAGTCGCCGTCTGCGCCTGCCCAAAGAGGGAGGCTTGGATGGTGGGCGACAAGGTGCATCCGCTCGTCCGCTGGTAGCCAGCTGAACGTGTGAAGGTGATGGGCGTAAAATCGTTTCGCTTTGGCGACACCTAGCCAATCCCCGTCGCCCATCCTGGCGACTCCGTGATCGATGTCTATCACTGCGTCAAACTCGCGGTAGATGACAAATTCAGTAAGGTCCCAGAATCTCGTGACGTAGCGATTCCCAGTCCTCGATGCGACACCTTCGCCCAATTCGCCGTATTCACGATCGTGCAGGGTCATCACGATCGGGTTGTTTTTTGAAAACGCGATTTTGATAATTCGTTTCTCGTCCGCGAAACTGCCAAGTCTCACTCCTCGTCCAAGCCGTAGATCCCACAGGATCAGATCGGACGCTTCCGAAAAAACTCCAAATCCCGAGCCAGAGGCTACGAACCTCCCATCCGGCGATATCCCTACGGCGTAAATGGGGCTGAAGTGGCCGTGTAGGCAGGAGCGCTCGTCACCATTCTCGACGTCCCAGACCCGGACAGTGTTGTCATCTTCGGCGCCCTCGCCGCCTGAGACACTCACGAGCTGGCTGCCGTCGGACGAAAACACGAGATCATGGACTGGCATGTCATGACCGGCGAGGGACTGAATCAGATCGCCCGTCGAAGGGTTCCAGATCCGGACCAGCTTGTCGAAACTGCCCGTTGCCAGCAGCTGGTTGGCTGGAGAAAACGCCAGGGACGTGACCATTTGGCCGTGAGAGAGGGCTCTCACCACCCTGCGCTGGGAGATGCTCCAGATCTTGACCGTACGATCGTGAGATGCGGTAGCGACGAGCTCGTCCGTCAGAGCGCAGAGATCAGTGACGAAGTTTTCGTGCTGCCCCTGCAGTACTCTCTCTTGACGCTCATCGAGGTCGTAGGTCGACAGCTCGGTTCCTCGTACCAGGACGAGATTCTTGCCGCCGGGAGTGAAGGTGAGCTGCTCGATAGCCTTCTGTGGGGTCTGGGATTCGCTTTCGCTCGGAGAAAACCCATTCGCACTCATGTCGGAGATGGCACCGACGCTCGTCAAGCTAACGGTGTAGTCAGCGGAGGCGCAGGCGACCCGGCTGCCGTCGGGTGACCAGGCAACGCCAAAAGCACCTCTGGGGTGCTTGGCGACGAGCCAGCGCGCACCCTCAGCGAGCTCGATCAGCTCGCACTCCCCATCCATTGTGGTCGCCAGTAGAGAGACGCCCGTCGGATGGGCCGCGAGGCAGGTAACGGGCGAATCACCCAGCTGGAATTCGCGCACCAGCGTCCCCTCTAAGGAGTCCCACTCGCGCACTGTGCCGCGGGCGTCGCCGGACCATAGCAGGTCGCGGGTTGGATGCCAGCAGAGCGATCCGACGACCCCAGAGCCGTGATGCAGGACGTGGTTGACTTCGGCGGAGGCAGTCTCCCAGACTCTGACGGTCCCGTCCGAAGAGCAGGTCGCCACGAGGCTCTCGTCGTGGTTCAAACCTACGCCCCACACTGGCCCCTCATGGCCCGAGAATCTCCTCACCTCCTTACCGGTCGAGAAATCCCAGATCCGTGCCGTGCGGTCCTTCCAAGACATAATTCCGCTGGTATCGCCAGCCGAGCTGATGAATCGCTGCTCATCGCGGAAGACACAAATCCCAGTTACTGGTCCAGCGTGAGCATCCGCAGGCAATGGCTTGCCCCAGGTCAGCGAATTGAGACCGACGAAGTGCTCGAGGAGCTCCCCGGTGTCCGAATTCCACCTCTTGATGGATCGGTCTGAAGATCCGGACAAGAGATCTCCGTTTGACAGGAAAGTGAGTGCCGTGACTTGGCCTTTGTGCGCTTCGATCCGTAGCAGCCGGATCCCGAGCTCGACGTCCCACACCATGATTGAGAGGTCCTCTCCAGCGGATGCGAGCTTGGTACCGTCGGGGCTGAACGCCGCGCGAAAGACACGGTTCTCGTGGCCGGAGAGGATTTGTACTGCGCGACGAGTGACCGCGGGCCGCTCCGGGTTCAACCGCTCGATCCAATGGAATCTCGGCGATACCTGCTGCTTTGCCTGCCGCCAGCGCTTCAGCTCAGGCCCGAGCTGAGATGCCGATAAATCGTTCCATAGACACTGGAAGAGCAGCTCCGGGTTTTCACCCAAGAAGTCGATGTGCAGGTTGAGCGAATCCATCACTCCCCGCAACCCTGGCACTCCTGGGCTGTCCTCCGGCATGTGGTGCAGGGCTTCTCTAATTTGGGCGATGAGCTGCTGGATCACGGCGGAAGCTCCTGTTGGAGGCGCACGTAGATGGACTCGTGAGTCAAGGATTGCGTTCGGCCAAGGCCTCGAGGAATGGCAGGTCCAGCAGCAGATCTGAGACCGCTCGCCAATGCGGCGAGTCGGCATCGTCTCCGCCGAGCACCCTGGCGATCTCGACGAGCTGATGCGGCAGCTCGGTGACTTTGCGCTGGTTGACGGGGCGAGGCTTGGGAGGAAGCTCCTTGGCCCAACTCTGCAGTTCTTCGGCAGTCATGAGGAACAGGTCTTGCTCGGCAAAATAGTCTGCGATGTGCTGGCGGCGTTGGGTTGCCTCATGGGGATCAGCGAGGAACCGCGCCTTGGCGGCGGCCTCCAGAGATCGATGGTAGAACGCCAGGAGACTGACGCCGTCAGCTTGCCGAATGGTCAAGTAGGGCTGGAGGTCCGAGTAGAAGCGCGCCCAGACCGCGGCTGGGAGCACCTCGACCCCCTCCGGCAAGGAGTGCCCTGAAGTACCGTTGCCGGCTGAGAAGGCGTCGAAGAACTGACGGTCGGTCGAGAGCAGGTCGATCATCTCGCCCTCCGACAAACCAGTCTTCGCGGCAGCCAGAAAACCCAAACCCCTCTCGACCAGCAGGCGGCCGTGATGGGTCGGCTCCGCAAGACGATCAAACAACTGTTCGATGATAGCGGCGAGCATCGCATCGGGGTCTTGGGCCTCGGGCAAAACTGGGGCATCCTCCGACCGCCAGAGCTTGGCCTCCTCGGTAGCGAGGGCGAGGAAGAGCGGGCGCGGGCATTGCTTGAATGCTTCCAAGACAGCCGAATGTTGACCCTGCGTCAGCGCGCGCTGGTCAGCAGCTAACCAGTCCGTGAGTAGGATTGCCGCTTCCTCCAACGGGAGCTCGTCGGTCGACACGATGTCCGCTGGCTCGGCCCGCTCTACAAGGAGGCGGAGCGGATCCTTCGGGTCCTTGGCTTGCGCTGGAACGCCGAGTACAGAGACGATCAGCCGGGCGTGGGCAGGTAGCCCCCTGGGCAGCCACGCGAGCGCTCTGGCCTCATCGGCCGGGGAAAGCTGATCGATCGCATCGATGAATACTGCGATAGGCCGCTGCTCGGTCGCCTGGCCCAGGTGGTTCCGGAGCACGCTGATGAGCTCCTGATAATCGCTCGGCACGGCCGCAGGGTCGCCGAGGGCAACGCCGAGCTCCGTACAGATGCTCTGCAGCAGCGAGATACCCTCCGTGGAAGAAGGAGTTGCACCAACAAAGCGTTGGATTACGGTGCCGGCCGGTAACTGTTCCCCGGCCTGACTCGCGGCTCGAGCCAACAGGGCCGACTTCCCGATGCCTGCTGGCCCGCAGACGACCAGAGGTCGACCCGGCTCGGTCGACCTCAGATAGGCCGCGATGCGATCCAACAACTGCTCGCGCCCTCGGAATCGCTCCTTCCCGCCTCGTGAGTCGGCGAACTCTCGATGAGCCTCAATCTCCGACTCCAGTGCGTCCGCCGCTGCGAATTTTGCGATCTCTGCCTCAATCACGTTACGCAAGTCGTTCAGTACGTCCCGGCAGAATTCCTCGAGATGCTCCTGAGCCTGGCGGGGTCTATAGGTGCGGCAATGAGACGTTCCCAGACGAGCACGAACCTTGCCCTTGAGTGCCTCGAGCTGTGCGCGGGCTTCCTTGTCAAGCCGGCCGGAAGGGGTCACGTCGGTCCACGGAGCCAGATCTTCCGACTGATCCTGGTCTGCCCACTGACCTTGGTTAGCCCTCTGACCCTGGTCAGCGGGATCAACCGTATCGGTCGTCTCGAAACGCTCGAGGGCTTCGAAGGTCCGAAAATAGGCGAACGCGTGATCTTCGACGCCCGCGACCTCGGGTCGCAGAGCTCCCGCCGTGATCTCGCGCTCAGTCAACGAATGCTCATAGATAGCCCGTCGTGCTTCGGGTAGCGCTAGTGTGGGCAGGCAGCTCGCGAAAAGCTCCCGTAACGGGATCTCGACGCGGGTGCTCCATATGCTGGGCTCGGTGTAGTCCGCGTCGGCTTCCGGCATACGGCGGCGCAGAGTGTAGGCCGGAGGCACGGCGTTCTCATCCAGCCGGTACCACCGCCGCAGGAGGGGCGTAGCTGGGATCTTCTTCTCATCGGCAATTCGCCAGATCGCTTCGAATTCGCCCGCCTCGATTTGCGCTGGCAGCGGGCGCCAGCCGTAACGGTCGCCGAGAAGAATGATGAAGTTTGGCTGCGGGTTCGTCGCCTGGCAGCGAGCGATTTCCTGCAGGCAGATCTCCACGGTCTTTTGGTCCAGGCCCATTTCCTCCGAGATCCCCCAGCGCAAGTCGATTGCCAGGAACCGGCAGCCGGCTTTCTCACAGAGCCGGGCCAGCTCAGGGAAGACTTGGCGATGCAGTGCAT